>VBDX01000046.1:10805-16614 GCA_005881885.1 Chloroflexota bacterium | reverse complement strand
CCGAACCAGGCGCTGCGCGATCGTCGACTCGGTCGCGAGATAGGCGCGCGCGATTTCCGCGGTGGTGAGACCCGCGACCGAGCGGAGCGTGAGCGCGACCTGTGCCTCGCGCGCGAGCGCAGGATGGCAGCAGGTGAAGATGAGCTCGAGACGCTCGTCGGGAAGGACCGCGCTCGGCAGGCTCATCGGCGGCTCCTCCAGCTCGGCTAGCTTCTCCTGGTAGCGCTTCTCGCGTCGCAGCCGATCGATGCCTTTGCGGCGCGCGGTGGTCATCAGCCAGGCGCCGGGGTTTTGCGGGATGCCCTCCCGCGGCCAGTGCTCGAGTGCCGAGACGAGCGCGTCCTGCACGCATTCCTCGGCGAGGTCGAAGTCTCCCAGCCGCTTGACGAGCGCCGCGGTGAGCCGGCCGGCTTCCTCGTGGAAGACCGCGGCCACCGCGTCGCTCGTGATGTCCGCGCTCAGTGCACGACGATCGGGCGCACCTCGACGTTGCCGCCCGGCCAGCTCTTGGCGATCGCGATCGCAGCGTCGAGGTCTGGGACCTCGATCATCCCGAAGCCGCCGACATGCTCCTTCGACTCTATGAAGGGACCTTCGGTGACCCTCATCGTCCCGTTGACGCGACGGACGGTCGTGGCCGTTTGCATGGGCTGAAGCTCACCGCCACCCTTCAGGATCCCCTTCTGCGAGAGATCCTCCCACCAGGTGCCGATCGCGGCGTACGCGGGCGCCTTCACTTCCTTTGGCTGGTCTTTCCAACCCTGTTCTTCGAGGAACAAGAGAACGTACTGCGCCATCTCTATCTCTCACTCTCTTCGACGATCCGTCGGATCTCTATCCCATGGCCGGGCCACGTCTTCGCGAGCGCGACCGCGGCTTCCTTGTTCGGCAGCTCGAAGATCGAAAAGCCGCCTACGGACTCTTTGGCCTCGATGAACGGTCCGTCCAGGACGGTCGTCTTGCCGGTCGTCTTGCGGATCGTCGTCGCCGTCCGCGTCGGCTGCAGCTCGGCGCCGCCGTCCGTGATCTTGTCGCCGTTGGTCTCGAACCACTTGAAGATGTCGGCGTACACCTTCTGCTGCTCCGGCGTGGGTGCTCCCTGATAGTCCACGCCGTCGTCGAGGAATAGGAATGCGTATTTCGCCATTCGGGTCTCCCCTCTTCTTGTTCAGCTCTTACCGGTACGACGAACGGCATGTGCCCGCCTAGACAGTTCTAGCGCTCCGCGCGCCGGCGGCCAGCCGCCCTTGGGGACCAGCGCCTCGCCGAGCTCGAGCGCCAGCAGGCGGCGCTTCGCGGGGAGCCCGCCGGCGTAGCCGCCCAGGCTTCCGTCGCTCGCCACGACACGGTGGCACGGGACGACGATCGGGATCGGGTTGGAGCCGATCGCCCCGCCCGCGGCGCGCGAGGCCTGCTCGTTCCCGGCTCGGCGCGCGACCTGCCGGTACGTGGTGAGCTCGCCGTACGGGACGAGCGCGGTGGCCGCGAGCACCCGCCGCTGGAACGGCGTGAGGGGCGTGAGGTCGACGTCCAGATCGAACGAGCGACGGCGGTGGGCGAAATACTGGTCGAGCTCGGTCAGCACGCGGTCGCAGCTCCGCCGGTCGGGAAGGACGGCCGGACCATATGTCCGCGAGATGCGCGCCAAGTCGCGGGGATCGGGCTTCGCGCCGTAGTGGATCGCGAGCACGCCGCGCGGCCCGACGGCGATCCAGAGCGGCCCGAGCGGCGAGTCCATCACGTCATAACCGACGGTGACGAGCCCTTCTCGCTTCGCGCGCGTGATCAGATGCTCGCGCGCCTCGTCGACGAGTGGTTCGATGGCGTTCATCGCACAGCCTCCTTCACTTTCTTCATCGCCTCCGCAACGCGCGAACGCGCCGCCTCTTCGGTGCACCCGAGTGTGTCCGCGACTTCCGCGTACGAGCGACCCTCGACCTTGCGCAGTACGAACGCGGCGCGCTGCCCGGTCGGAAGGGCCCGGACCGCGTTCCTGAGGTCGATGAGCGTGACGCCGTCGCGCTCCGGTGCGGCCAGGCGCAGATCCGCGAGCGCGACCGCGCGACGCGATCGCCGCGCTCGGTCGATCGCCTTGTTCGTCGCGATCCGGTAGAGCCATGCCCGCTCGTTGCCGGAGCGTGGCGGGGGCCACCCGCGAAACGCCGCGAGAAACGTTTCCTGGTAGAGATCGTCGGCGTCCGCCCGGCTTCCGGTGAGGCGCAGCGCGTAGGCGAAGATCTCGCGCTCGTGGCGCTCCAAAAGCTCGCCGAACGTCACCGTTCCGATCTCACGACGATAGAACGGGCGCGATGGCCCGAACGTGAGACGACCTAGACGCGAAGGTCGAAGATGATCTCTCCATCTACGATCTGGCCGGTCCGCGCGAATCCGAGCTTCTCGTGCACGCGGAGCGAGGCCACGTTGTCGGGGGTCGTGCTCGACACGAAGCAGCGGATGCCGTGGACCGCCGTGGCCCAGTCCATCAGGGCGCGCGCCGTTTCCGTCGCGTAGCCCCTTCGGCGGTGGGGCGGGAACACCGTCCATCCGAGCTCGACCGCGCCCGCCGCCTCGATGTCGTTGACGCCCGGTGGTCCGTGAAAGTTGACGAAACCCACCATCACGCGGCTCGAGCGGAGGACCATCGCGCGCAGAAGCCAGGGGAGGCGTGCTGGGTCTTTGCCGATCTGCTCTCGCCGGAAACGCACGAGTTCGAGCGCTCGCCCCGGAAAACTCGGCGGAACGCGATAGCGCGTGAGCTGCTCGATTTTCTCGCGGTCGCCCTCGATGATCGCGTCGAGCAGCGTTACGGGCATGAGCACGAGATCGAGCCGCTTGCTCCGCACAACGTCAGGAGCGGTGGTAGCGATCGCGGTGGCTAATTCCGTCGGCTGATGGTCCGCTCGAAGAGCTCGTCGGAGAGACGGAGCGGTTTCCCCGAGCCGCCGTAGCGCTCCAGCGAGAGCTCGGCGAGCACAGAGAGCGCGATCTCCGCGGGCGTGCGTCCGCCGAGATCGAGTCCGATCGGGGCGTGGACTGCGCGGATGCGCTCTTCGCTCACGCCTTCATCGCGGAGCATCTGGGCGATGAGGATCGTCTTCCGCTTGCTGCCGAGGAGACCCACGTAGCGGGCTTCCGTCTTCACCGCGGCGCGAAGGCAGTGCGAGTCGAGCTTGTGGCCCCGCGTGCAGATGACGACGAAGCTGTTCCATCCGATCGGCATCGTCTCGAGGGCCTTGACCATATCCATGTTCACGACCTCGCTCGCGCCTGGGAAACGCTCTCGGGTCGCGAATTCGGCACGGTCGTCGATGACCGTCACTTCGTACTCGAGCTGCGCTCCGAGCTTCGCGATCGCCAGGCCGACGTGACCGCCGCCGACCAGGACCAGGCGCGGCTTCGCCATGACCGGCTCGACGAGCAGCTCTGTCTCATCGTCGAGCGCGACGATTCGGGCCGTGCCCTGTTTGAGCGCATCTCTCGCCGCAGCGCGAGCGCGGGCGTCCAGCGCCGCATCGCCGAGCGTCCCTCCGCCCTTGGCGTCGGTCTCAACGAAGAGCTTTCCCGCGGCGACCACGTCCTTCCCGCGCTTGCGCATGAGCGTGGCGACCGCGACCGGCTTGCCCCCGGCTGACGCCGCGAGGACGTCCCCGAGCAGGTCCCGTCCCGCGAAGCGCAGGACGCGCTCGCCTGGCTCGATCGAGATCCACATCGTTCCGCCGCACACCAGACCGGTGTCCCACGCGAGCTCCTCGGTGAGCTCGTATTCGCGCAGCGACGACTCGTTCGTCTCGATGACTCGCTTCGCCTCGACGAAGGCGTCTCCCTCGACGCACCCGCCACCGAGCGTGCCGACGAGCCGGCCGAGATCGTCGACCAGAAGCTTCGCGCCCACCACCTGAGGGGTGCTCCCGACCGTGCGCACGACTGTCGCGACCGCGAAGCGGCGTCCCTCACGTTCGAGCTCGGCCATCCGAGCGAAGATCTCCCGCACGGTCCCAGTATCCGCCTTACGTAGAAGCGCATAGGGAACTGGACGGGCGCCGTGAACGGACGCCCCTCAGAGCGCGAAGCGGCCGGCCGCCTCCGCGGCGCCGAGAAGCAGAATGGCTTTCTCGGCCCGCGTGACCACATCGGTATTGACCCCCTGCTTTGCGGCGATGACCGTCCTCACGAATCGGACGATCGCGTCCTTGTCCTCGTCCGACAGGCAGCTTGCGGGAATGGCAAGGATCGCGGCCTCCCAGTCGGGAAGGGATTTCGTTTCGCCTGCGTACCAGCGTGGATCGGCGACGTGCCGCAACGAGACCTCGAGCGCGTTCGAGAGCCGCTCGACGAGCTCGATGCCGGGATCAGCGATCTCGCCCGCCTCGAGCCGGCTGATATAGCCCTTGTCGACTCCGGCAAGGTCGGCCAGAGCCTGCTGGGTCAGCTTGCGGTGCCTTCGAAACCGCCGTACCCGGTCGCCGACGCCCTCGTCCATCATCCTGACCGCCGCACAGACTGCCACTCGGCGCGTCTTCCGACCAGGACCTGGCCGCCCTCCCAACCGCCGGTTGACCAAGCCACAACTCTGTTGTCTGCTTGCGTGCACACGCGCCCAGCGGCCCCCTTTTGCCCCGCCTGCTACTCTGGGCGCGCTTTCCGACCAGGAGCAAGGGGGTGAACCTATGGGGGAAGCGGGAGGACAAACTCCGTCTCAAGCTGACCAGAAATCGTTTGCCGAGCGCGCGAAGCAGACAGTTACCAGACGTGACTTCCTCATCGGAGCAGGCGCCGGCGCAGCAACAGCCGTCGTAGTCCTCGGCGGTGCAGCCGTCGCCACGAAGGCGGTTTCCCCATCTACCACGACGACGACGACCACCGCGGTCGGTCAAGGTCCACTGCCCGCGACGATGCGCCGCGTCGCGCTCAACATCGACGGCGTCGGTCGCGATCTGGTCGTGGACAACCGCGAAAGTCTCTGGGAGACCATGAACTTCCAGCTTGGTCTCTCCAACTCGAACCTCGGGTGCGATCGAGCGCAGTGCGGCGCGTGCGCGGTGCTCGTTGACGGTAAGGCTGTGAACAGCTGCACCGTCCTGAGCTCGCGGCTCGGCCGCGGACAGAAGATCACCACCGTCGCCGGTCTCGCGACCGGACCCGGCGTCGCAGGTCTCCACCCGGTGCAGCGAGCCTTCTGGCTCGACGGCGGCTTCCAATGTGGCATCTGCACGCGCGGCTTCATCATGTCGAGCGTCGCGCTCCTCACTGCGATCCCGAAGCCGACCGATGTGCAGATCGCTGAGGGCCTCGCCGGAAACATCTGCCGGTGTGGCGCCTACAAGAAGGTCTTCACCTCCGTCCAGACCGCCGCCGCCGAGATGCGCGGCGAGAAAGTTACCCACCTCGCGGCGCCGGTGCTAGCGATTGTCACCGCGACGGCGACGGCGCCGACGGCCACCGGCACGTCAAAGGAGTTCACGTTCGCCACGCCGTTCGCGACGATCGAGGACTTCGACACGTTCGTGGAGCCGCTCAAGAAGCGCGATGGCATCGTCAACATCAGCGGCAGCGAGCGCACCATCACCGTCACGTGGGATCCAGGCAAGCTCAATGAGCAGCAGGTCCGCGATCTCCTCGCGAGCCTGGGCCACGCGGTCCGGTAGGGAGGGAGATAAGAGATGGCTCACCTAGAAGCGGTCCGTGTCGCGCAAGATGCGGCGTACGCCGCGAGCCTGAGCGACGCCGACTGGCAGCAGCTCGCACAGGACCCTACCTGGCAGGAGCTCGTCGCCGAGCAGTCGGAAATGGTGTCCTCCGTCATCGCGGT
>VBDX01000046.1:0-10564 GCA_005881885.1 Chloroflexota bacterium | reverse complement strand
GTGGGATCCCCGATTGCCGTCGTCGCGGCCGACAGCGAGCACATCGCCGACGAGGCCCTCCGCCTCATCGATGTGCAGTACCAGGTGCTTCCCGCGGTCCTCGACATGATCGAGGGCATGAAGTCCTCGACGGCCAAGCAGTTCGAGACCAAGGAGGTCGGCACGATCATCGCGACGACCCCGCCGCTCGTCCGCGGCGACCCGAACAAGACGACGGCCGATGTGACGGTCGACGTGCTGGCGAAGAAGTCCACCGAGCAGCACGTCGCACTCGAACTGACGAACTCCCTCGCCTGGTGGGACAACGACAAGCTGAACATGCACTACACCGCGCAGCACGCGCACGGCACGCGCTCGGGCCTCGCGCAGGCCCTCAAGATCCCGCAGAACAAGGTGCGCGTGGTGCAGCAGGGGTACATGGGCTCCGGCTACGGCTACCGAAGTGGCATCGACCTCTCCGAGGTCCACGCCGCGATCCTGTCGAAGCTCACCGGACGCCCGATCAAGAACAACTACACGCGGTACGAGGACTTCGTGACCCGCACCCACCGCCCGCAGTTCCAGGACGAGATGAAGATGGGCGTCAACCGGGACGGGACCATCCAGTTCGGCCAGTTCAAGGTCATCGCCAACGTCGGCGCGCAGCGCGCCGGCGCGGCCAACGGCTCATGGATCAACATGCAGGACCATTACAAGATCCCGAACTTGCGGCTCGAGGCGGTCGACGTGATGACCAACAGCTACAAGTCCGGCCCGTACCGCTGCGTGAGCCACCCAAACGGCACCTTCGCCCTCGAAATCACGATGGAGAAGGCGGCGTACGCGATCGGCATGGACCCCGTCGAGTTCCGACTGAAGAACCTGAACGAGGTCGGAAACCCCGACACCAAGAAGCCCTTCAGCAACCCCGGTAGCCGCGACGTCATCGTGGCGGCACGGGACGGGATCGGCTGGAAGGACAAGTGGCACGCGCCCAAGGCGAAGCAGGTACGCCCCGGCGTCTTCCACGGTATCGGCTTGGCGGCCCACACCTGCAGCCACGGCGCCGGCGGAAACCCGTCGACGGGGCAGATCATCATCAACAACGACGGCAGCGTGCAGGCCGTCTCCGCCTCCAACGACGTGGGCGGCGGCCAGCGCACCGAGATGATCATGATCGCCGCCGAGTCGCTCGGCGTTCCGCTCAGCACGATGACCATCACGGCCTACGTCGACACGGACAACACGACCGACACCGGCACCACCGCAGGCAGCCAGCAGACCAACAACGGCGGGCGCGGTATGTACGAGGCCGGGCAGGACGCGCGCAAGCAGGTGCTCGACTGGGCCGCTCGCAAGTTCATCGATGACGCGAAGAAGAAGAACCAGACTCTCGATATCACTGCCGCGGACGTCGACCTGGTGGACGGCGTGGTGTTCCTGAAGAGCACCCCCTCCACAAAGTCGAGCCTGGCGGACGTCGTCCAGTTCAAGGGCGGGCCGATCCACGGCAAGTCCGAGTACATCCAGGACACCATCTGGGAGCGTCTCGCCTGGGCGGCGCACGCCGCCGAGGTCGAGGTCGACACTGTCACCGGCTCCGTGAAGATCACCAAGTACGTGGCGGCTCACGACCTCGGGAAAGCGATCAACCCGTTCGCCGCCAAGCAGCAGATCGAAGGTGGCGTCGTCATGGCCACCGGAGCCGTTCTCACCGAGGAGCTGCTGGTCGACAAGGCCACCGGGCTGCCTCTCAACCCGAACCTGCTCGACTACAAGCCGCTCAGCATCAAGGACGCGCCGCTGGCGGACGTGATCATCGTCGAGAAGCCGAAGGCTTATGGGGTCTTCGGCGCCCACGGCCTCGGCGAGCCGCCGATGGCACCGCCGGCGCCGGCGATCGTCAACGCCGTCTACAACGCGGTGGGCGTGTGGGTGACCGAGATGCCGCTCACGCGTGACAAGCTGCTCGCCGCGATCAAGGCCGGTTAGGAGGGAGGAAGAAATGAGGGCATTCGAGCTCTACGACGCGACGACCGTCGAGGGTGCGGTCGAGCTACTCCGCAAGAACTCCGACCGGGCGGTCAAGGTGGTGGGAGGCGGGAGCGATCTCATCGGCGGGATGATGAAGGACTGGGTCCACGGCAAGGGATTGCCGTTCCCCGACGTGCTCATCGACCTGACCACCATCAAGGACCTGACCAGCATCTCGGTTGGAGACACCACCAGCATCGGCGCGGCGGTGACTCTGAGCGACGTCACCGATAGCAAAGGTCTCCAGGACAAGTTCCCGCTGCTCGTCGCGGCCGCGCAGAGCGTGGCCTCGCCGCTCATCCGTAACTTCGGAACCCTTGGAGGAAACGTCAACCAGCGTCCGCGCTGCTGGTTCTTCCGCGGTGAAGACTTCAACTGCTACAAGAAGGGTGGCGACTTCTGCTACGCCGTAACGGGTGACAACCGCTACCACGCCATCATCGGCGGCGAGCTCTGCTACATCGTTCACCCGTCGGACACCGCCACCGCGCTCCTCGCCCTCAACGCCAAGGCGAAGATCGCGGGCGTCGGCGGGAGCCGTGACGTCGCGTTCGACAGCTACTTCATCGGTCCCCGCGAGGACGTGCTCCGCGAGAACGTGCTCAAGAAAGACGAGTTCATGACCCACGTCGAGATCCCGAACCCGGCGTCGGGCACGAAGATGGCCTGGAACAAGCTGAAGGATCGCCAGGTCTACGACTTCGCGCTCACCTCGGTCGCGGTGGCCTTCACGATGGACGGCAACAACTGGAAGGACGGCCGCATCACCCTCGGCGGCGTCTCGCCGGTGCCATACCGGGCCAAGGTCGTCGAGGACGCCCTCAAGGGCAAGGACATCAAGGGCAACATCAAGCAAGCCGCGGCTCAGATCCGCACCGTTGCCCGCCCGATGAGCCTCAACGCGTACAAGGTGGACATCGCTGCGGGTTTGATCGAGCGGACGGTGCTCGACGCGCTCGGGAACTGATCCGGCGCTCGCGAGGGGCGCGAGGGGCGCGAGGGGCGGCAGCCGTGGGGCTGCCGCCTCTTTCTTTTGCGTATTACGGCTGGCGGGACTGCTCCACCACGAACTTGAGGCCCCGGAGCGCCCACTGATGGGACGCGGGATTCGCCGCGAGGTACCCGCCGTCGGAATGCACCCACGGTCCGCCCTCCGCGTCGGTGATCTGCGCGCCGGCCTGCGCCAGGATCACGCAAGCCGCCGCGACGTCCCAAGGCTTCGCATCGAGTGTCCAGTAGGCATGGAGCCGGCCTGCCGCCACATAACACATACCGAGCGCGGGGGAGCCCATTACGTTCTGCGCCAGCACCTCTTTGGAAAAGAGATTGAAAACGCGCAAGGCTTCCTCGCGGCGGGGTCCGCTGTGCGGAAAGTCGGTCGCGACCCAGGCCTGCTCCCAGAACTCGGGTCCCAGGGCGGTGTTCAAAACGGTGATCGGGCGGTTGTTCAGCGTCGCGGGCTCGCCGAACCTCGCCGCGAACGTCTCGTCCCGCGTGGGGTCGTAGACCACTCCTACACGCAGCTGCCCCTCGACCCGTAGCGCGATCGAGACCGCGAAGAAGGGAATCCCCTGAACGAAGTTCAGGCTTCCACAGATCGGATCAACGATCCAGAGGCGCTCCGCACCGACCGGCAGCGGGTCATCCTCGGGTCCTTCTTCGACGAGAATGGCATCACCGGCACACTCGTTCTGTAGCATCGACACGATGGCGTCCTGCACTTCGAGCGAGGCTCCGGAGACGACGTCGCGATGGCCTTTCCATTGCAGGTAGCCCGGGTTTCCCGTTCGTGCGAGCGCCAGCCTTCCGGCGCGGAACGCGGCCCTCGTGGCGATATCCAGCGACTGTCCGTCATCCATCGGGTCGCCCTCGTGGTCTCACTGGTGGCCGACGCTAATCAGGCGTGGTAGAGCGGTCAAACTTGAGCACATCGCGTGACCCCGGAGCCCGGCTCGTGCGGACGGTGGTGTGCGCATATTCAGAGGAGCTCCCGACGGCGTGGCTGCAAGTGTTCCGGCGCTTCGAGCGCGCACTCGCCAAGGCTCGCCTGGGCGTGCGCGTTCGCCTTCTCCCGCTTGACGACCTGCCGGACACCTTCGAGGTGCTCGTCGTCTCGCCCGAGCTGCGCGAGCGCGCGGAGGCGCTTCGGACAGACGCTCGCATCGTGAGCGCGACACGCGAGCTCGCGGCGGCGGCCGCGGACGACCTCGTTCGGGACCTCCGGAGCGGCCGGTCGATCTACGCGGACGAGACCAAACCGAACGATCCCAAGGTGGTCACCCTCCGGGGTACGGAGGAGCTGTGACGCAGGATCGCCTCCTCGAGCGCCTCCGGCGGCTGGAACAGCAGATCCGCGCGTTCAAGGAGCTGCACGCCAACGAGCTGCAGATCATCCTCGACGAGCTGAGCGACATCGCGGGCGAGGTCACTTCGACGCAGGAGCCGACAGTGCAACAGCCCGACAGCGCTTCCGACCCTGCCGCCGCTTCCCCGAAGCGCGCGAAGTGGCTTGCCGAAGAGGAGCGCAAGCAGCGGCCGATGTCGCGCCGCGAGCTTCTTCGCGGCCGCGACGAGGAGTCTTAGGGCTTCGCTTTCGCCCGCGAGCGCCGCCGTGCGCGGACGATCGATTCCACCCCGACCACTGCGAAGGCGAGTAGACCGGCGGCGAGGACGTACGGCTCCGGTGTGTCCGGAAGGCGGAAGCCTTTGTCGACCGCCTTGCTCTCGGCGGAGCTCAGGTCGGGGCTGATCCGCTCGGGCTTTGCGGCGAGGGCCGCTTTCCCCGCGGCGTCCAGCGTGACCGAGTAGATCTCGAAGTTCCCGCTGCGTGGTGACGCGAAGAGGAGTTGGCGGACGTCGTTGCTGAGCCCGAAGGGGCCCTGCGCCTGAATCTGGCCAGCGACGGCGGTGCGCGCGTCGATCGTATTCGCGGCGTTCGGGTCGACCATCCAGAGGTCGGTCCAGCTCTGATCGATGGTCACGTGCTCCGAGACATACACGAGGCGGCCGTCCGGCAGATAGACCGGGAAGTGGCTCCGCTCATCGATGGGCGTGATGGGTGCGGACGCGCTCCCGTTCGTCGCGGCGAGCAGCAGCACCCGCGCCTGATCGCCATCGGCCACGGCGATGCGGCTGCCGTCGGGGGACCACGCCACCGCATGGCAGGCGAACGTGCATTGGTTGTTGCCCTCACTGGCGAGGTCTCTCGTCAGGCGGGTCTGGTTCCCGCCTTCGGAGGCTACGGTCCAGACGTCCATGCTCGCGTCTTGATAGACGTAGAAGCCGAGGTGCTTCCCGTCGGGGCTCCAGCTCGGGAAGCTCGCAATGGCGCCGAGCTTGGTAACCTGCGTACGGCGCTTGGACGAGACTTCGATCGTCCAGATCTCACGCTTCGCCGTATCGCCGGAGTCCACCGCGAGGTACTTGCCATCGGGACTCCACGCCGGATGGCGGTCGTCAGAGTCGCCGTTCGTGAGCTGGCTGACATTGCCGCCGTCCGAGTCCATCACGTAGATGTGGTACGGCCCCTCACGGTTGCTCTGGAACGCGATGCGCTTCCCGTCGGGGCTCCACGCCGGCCGAAGGTTCGAGGCCGTGGTGTTCGTCAGCTGCCGGATCGGTGACGCGGCCTCGCTCACATACGCGGTGACTAGTGCCAGGAACGCCGCGAGGTACAGCGCCCGGAGCACGACGAGCTTGCTCCCCGTCATTTCATCCCTCGGCCGCGCCCGGCGCGCGAAGTATCCGAAGCGACTGCCTGGCCAGCGCGACCGCGAATACCGCAATGAGCGCTCCACCAAGCAAGAGCGCTGCCTGCGCTGGCAGGCCCTCCTTGATCGCCGTCTTGGCGACAAATGCGTTCGTGACGAAGAGATATGCGATCACCACATTCAGCGCCGCCCAGAGGAGTGCCAAGATAGCGACCAGACGCTTCAGCGCTCGCTCCCTCCAGCGACGCCCGCCGGCGCGCTTGCCGGGAGTGTGGGCTCAGGGTGCCAAGGTTCGGGTCGCGCGATGGTGTCGAGGACGCCACGGAGCGCGCCCTCGCTGACCCAGCCCCTCGTCATCGCGACCATGAGCGGCCAACGGGCGAGCGTGTAGCGGAGGTGGTCGAGCACTTTGAGCACTAGCAGCAGCATTGCGGCCACGTGGAGCGTCGACGCCCAGTACAGGACCGGGCCCGGGATCGGATAGATGTAGCGCATCGCTTTGAGCAAGCCGGTGATCGTGATGAGCGCGAGTGCAAACGTCCAGGTGGGGAAGGAGAACGCGGTCTCGTAGTAGGTGAACGGCCGTGGTTGCGGCAGGCGCTGGGTGAGGTCGAGCTTCAGCGGCGCGGCGAGGCGCGCGCCAAACATGCGTGGCACCTCGAGGGCGAACCCGGTGAGGTGCAGGCGCCACTCACCGCGCGGGACCAAGAGCGCGCGATCCCGGTTGACCCACCAGTACGCTCCGAAATTGGCGACCGAGAAGAGGACGAACGCCGCGCCGATGTAGTGCAGGCGGTAGAACCAATAAAGCGGGACCGGATGGAAGAGGTCCAACAGCAGCTGTCCTCCCGGCGCGGGAACGTCCTGCGAAAGGATGCCGCCTAGGTACTGCCAGAGACCGGTCGGCAGCGCGATGACGAAGCCGATCGTCGCGATCCAGTGGCCGATGACCGTGCCCGGGCTGAATCGGCGGATCTGATCGCCGCGGCGCACCGCGGGCTTCCACCCGCCGGCGCGGAAGAGACCCACGACGGCACCGAGCCCCAGCGCGAACGGGAGCGCGCGCATGAAGACGAAGTTGTCGGAGAGCTCGGGATCCCAGGGCTGCGCACCCGAGCCCGCCTGCGCGAGGCTCACGTACCCGCCGGCCGCCGCGATCGCGATGCCCGCGAGCACGAGCAGCCAGCGCACGGCCACCCCCACCGGCTAGGCCTTTCCCTTGGCCGGGCTGTCGCCGAACGTCTGGAACTCGCGGAGCCTCGCCCAGGTCGCGCGATCGCCGGCGGGCGCGTCGAGGCATAGATGGTCGCTCTTGATGATCCCCTGCCGGATGCGGACGTTCACGGGGCAGCGCTCGACGCACGCCGGCCCGCCGTTCCGCCAGTAGCAGAGGTCGCACTTGGCGAAGGTGTCGGCCTCCTTGTCGTACGAGATGCGCGATTTCTGTGCGAGCTCGGGCTCAGGGTGCGTCGCCTGCGACTCATCGCTGATCGGGAACGGGCATGCCTCCGCGCACCGGCCGCAGGAAACGCACGTGTCCTCGCGGATGAAGCGCGCTCCGGTCCGCGGCTCGACCTGCAGCGCGTCCACCGGGCACACGTAGAGGCACTCCGCGGTGGGGCACTGGAGGCATGGCTCTTGGTGGAACTGGCCCCGATCCGGGTAGGCATCCTTGATGACCTGAGCGACCTGCGTCGAAGGGTCGTTGAAGATGCGGATACGGGGGACCGCGGCAAGACCTTCGCGCTTGTGCTCCTGCGAGCAGATCACCTCGCAGGTGAGACACCCGATGCACAGGCTCGGATCGGGGAAGATGACGCCGCTCGAGAGCTTGGTTTCTTTCGGTGCGGTGCCGGTCACCAGGCCGAGGCCGCCAATCGCCTCGAGGGCGATGAACGCCACGACCGGAGCGGCGCCGCGGCGAAGGAAATCGCGGCGGGAGAGATCCGCCTGATCCGCCGGCTGTCCGTCCTGATCGCCCGGTCCTGCGTTCATCCGCAACGCACCTCTGCGCTTTAGTAGGCCTCCCCAGGGGGACGGCGGACCCTCGTCGGCAAGGTAACGACCCTCGGTGCGGACGTCAATTTACGTACTCGCAAACGTTTGTTCAGCGCCCGGGCGCGCGGAGATCGGCGGCGGTATCCACGTCGCGCACGATCCCCTGGTCCTCGACCTCCACGTCCACGCGCATCTCCGTGTGCCGGTGAATGACGTCGTGCAGCGTCGTGCGTGGATCGGCCGCACGGATCTCGTCGCGCAGCGACGGCGGCATGGCGATGGGATGACCGCGCTTGCCGCGGTAGCGCGGCGACACGATCGCCGGCCTGCGCTCGAACGTCTCGATGACCAAGCGCACGGTATCGGCGGAGACGAAGGGCATGTCTCCAGGCATCACCAGGATCGCGTCACCCTGCGCCTGTGCGATGCCTTCCTGAATCGAGCTGAACATACCGCGCGACGGGTCGGGGTTCTCCACAGGGCGAACTCGCGGGTCGAGCATCGCATTGACGTCGCGCTCCAGCTCCGCGCGCGCATCGCGGCCCACGACGACGATGACCTCCGCTGCCCCTCCCTCGAGCAGCGCGCGGATCGTGTGGTCGAGGAGCGGTTCGCCGTCGATCGGCGTGAGAAGCTTCCTGCCGCCGAAGCGCTCCGCCGAACCCGCGGCGGTAACCACGGCGACGGCGCGCACGCGTTATGCCGGACGAAGAGCGCGCAGCGCGCGCTCGGTGAGGACGCGCGATGCGCGTTTGCGCTGCGAGATCGTGCCCGACGTGTTGTCCATCGGTCGTGCGGTCTTGTGCACCGCGTCCGCGGCCGCCGCAATGGCCTCATCTTCGAGCCGCGTGCCGATGAGCGCCGCGCGCGCCGCATCGATGATGATCGGCCGAGACGAGAGCGCGGTGATCGCGACACGCGCGTCGGCTATCGCTCGGCCATCCCAGCGTACGGCCGCGGCGACCGCCGCGATCGGAAAGTCGAACGAGCCACGATCGCGCAGCTTCACGTAGGTGCTGCGCCAACCGTCCTCGCGCGGGATCGTCACGTCGGTGAGCACCTCGTCGGAGCGGATGGTCGAGGGGGACATGCCGTCTTCGCGGTAGAACTCCGCGAGCCGGACGTCGCGAGCTCCGCGGGCATCCTCGAAGTGAACGGTCGCGCCGAGGACCATGAGTGCTGGGACCGTGTCCGCGCTAGCCACGGCGAGGCAGCGGGGGCTCGATGTCGCGACACGGCACACGACCTCGGGATTCGTCTTCATGCAGTAGCCCTCCGCGGTCCGCCAGAAGAGCGACTGGTCGTACCAGTTGCACCGCGTGTCGAGGCAGATGTTCCCGCCGACCGTGCCCATGTTGCGGAGCTGCGGAGTGCTCACGACCTCGGCCGCCTCGGCGAGCGCCGTGTATCGCTCGCGGATGCGGGGATCCCCGGCGAGCGCCGTCAGCGTGGTTCCCGCGCTGATCACGAGCTCACCGTTCTCCTGCACGCCGGCCGCGTCCCGGACATGCGCCAGCGACACGAGGATCTCCGGCGCGAATTGGCGGCGCTTCATGTTGGGGAAGAGATCCGTCCCACCGGCCACCAGCATCACGCGGAGCGAGGGCGTACCGCGCGAGCGGTCGAGCTCGCCGGCACCGTGATCGTCGAGGAGCTTCGCCGCCTCACCGTAAGTGCGGGGTGACAGCACGCGGAATCGCGGCAGGCGGAGCATCAGCGGGACCCGGCCGGCGGAGTGCGCTTGCGCTCGCGCCCTTCGGTCGACGCACCGAGCCGGCGCTGCGCGCGCTTGGGATCGCCATTCCGCTCCGCAAGACCGTCCGGTCCGATACGCGACTTGGGCACGCCCCGGTTGTCGCGCTTGCCGAGCGCGTCCAGGATCTTCTCCGGTGTGATCGGCGTCTCGTCGAAGCGCACGCCGATCGCGTCGTAGACCGCGTTCGCGATCGCCGGGATCACCGGATTGAGCGGACCCTCGCCGGCCTCTTTCGCACCGAACGGTCCCTCCGCGTCGACGCTCTCGACCACGATCGCCTCGAGCGCGGGCGTGTCGAGCGAGGTCGGCAGCTTGTAGTCGAGGAGCGACGGCTTCTTGTGCAGACCGCCGCGGAAGATCTGCTCCTCCGCGATGATCTCGCCGTATCCCATGTACGCCGAGCCCTCGATCTGGCCTTCGACGTTCGCGGGGTTGAGCGCGCGCCCGCAGTCGTGGGCGGTCGTGACTTTGTCGACGGTGAGCGTGCCTGTCTCGAGATCGACGCTCACCTCCGCGACAGCGGCCTGGTACGAATAGGCGGGCGTCGGGCCGACTCCCGCGCCCTTGAACGACCCACCGATGCCCTTGGGCGGCTTGTAGCCGCCGGCCGCGACGAGCGTGCCGTGCTTCGACTCCGCGAGCACCGCGGCATCGGCGAACGTGACGAACTGCTCCGGGTCATGGCGGTCGTAGATGCGGCCGTACGCCGCGAGCAGTTGCGCTACTGGGGTGCCGAGCTTCTCCGATGCGGCGGCGAAGAGCAGCGCGCGTAGCTTCATCGCGGCGTCCTTAACCGCGTTGCCGGCCATGAAAGTCACGCGGCTCGAGTAGCTTCCGAGGTCGACGGGAGCGAGCGAGGTGTCGCCGGAGACCACGTGCACGTCGGAAGGCAGGATGCCGAGCGCCTCCGCCGCGACGGACGCGAGCATGTTGTCGGAGCCCTGCCCGATCTCCGCCGTCCCGCACATCACGGTGACCCCGCCGCCGCGATCAATCCGGATCTCGGCGCCCGAGTGCGGCATCTCGTTCCAGTAGATGGGCAGCCCCGCGCCGGAGATGTAAGCGCTGCCGGCGAGCCCGATGCCCT
>VBDX01000199.1 GCA_005881885.1 Chloroflexota bacterium | reverse complement strand
TCATCCAGCGTGTAGCGACGGTCGATCACCGGCCGAAACGCGCCGCTCTCGGCGAGTTCCTTCAGCACCAATAGGTCTGACTTCTTGGTCCTCGGGAACGCGTCGTCGACGGACGTCGACACTCCGCCCGATGCGAGTGCCGCGCCGGCGTTGAGCATTGCCTTCGCACTCTTCCGTTTGCCAACGGCGTCGAAGATGACGTCGTAGCGCTTGCCGCTCTGCGTGAAGTCGTCCTTCGTGTAGTCGATCACCGATGTCGCACCCAGCGACCTCACAAGGTCCAGGTTGGCGGTGCTGCAGACGCCGGTCACCACAGCACCGAGATGCCTCGCCAGCTGCACCGCGGACGTGCCGATCGCCCCCGAGGCACCATAGACCAGCACCCGCTGGCCCTTCTGAATCTTGAGACGACGAACGAAGAACGAGGCGATCAGCCCTCCGTAGGGTAGGGCGGCGGATTCCTCGTAGGTGAGATTGGCAGGTCGGAGAGCGAGCGCCGAGCTCGGCCAGCACACCTTCTCGGCGTATGTACCGGCGCGGAAACCGTCCATTCCGAACACCTGGTCGCCTGGCTTGAAGGAGGTTACGTCGCGGCCGACCGACTCGATCTCACCGGCCGCGATCATGCCGATGATCCCCTTCCGCGGCGCCCTGATGCCGAACGCCGCTCGCAAGAAGAGCCGGTAGACGCCGCGCATCTTGAGGCCTCTCACGATGCAGTCGCTGGCTGTAACCGCGGTCGCGAAGAGCCGGATGCACACTTCCTTATCCCTGGGACGCGGGTCGGGCACAGTCCTGATCTGGAGCACCTCGGGCGGCCCATACGCCGTGCAAAAGGCGGCTCTCATCGGGTTTCTCCAGCCCGCAGCTCGAGCGCAGCCACGAAACCATCGCGGGTCACGGTGCCATTGTGTCCAAGCGGCGCCAAACCTGCGAGGTTCGTCGTGGGCGGTTTTGAGTAAGTGATGGTCCATGTCGGTTTTAGTTACCGGGTCGGACTGTCGGGGCCGAGATCGCCGGCATAAGGTCCGGGTGGGGGCGTCCGGCCCACCCGTCGCCTCCAACCAACATCGGAAGGGTTGGCTAAATCCTCTCCTGCATCGACGGAAGACTGAGGAGCCACCGAACGACAGCAGTATCGTGTAGCCGACTGGCGATGTGATCCCGGTTCGGAATCGTCAGGGCTAACGAGCGAAGGCCACTCCGGTGGATGTCTTCGCGCGGGGCGATCGGCGCCCAGTGGCGGAAGGGCGGCACCGCGCACAACCCATCACAAGAGCGATCAGGACGGCCGCGCGTGGCCTGAGGGTCCGGCCGCCTATGTCGCCGCGCGACGCTTAAACAAACTGCGGCGATATTCCTTGCGACGCAGCGCTGTTCTCCGCTCTTTGGCATCGACTGCGTCGCTGCGCGTTAGACCGACTCGACGCTCTGTACCAGACCTCCGTTCGGCGCGGCGACGATCCGCTCCCGACCGCCGCTCGGTGGTCCCGCGTTCCATCGTGCCGGGCATTATCTGCCTCCATCTTTGCCCACTCCATAGGCAAACCTGCCCCCTGAAGGGGCGAGGAGACTGAGCGGGTCGGTCCCCTCGCTGATTTGGGAACCTGCCGACGCTCCGCTCGTACCCACTCGAACGTCGCATTCCAGCCACGCGAGCTGCGAACGGCCGAACTTGGCGCGGGAGCAGCACGGTATCCGCGGCCAGTCGCGGCGACGAGTCTCCTGCTCGGGCTGTGAGCAATGACGCAGACCTGGACGAGATGGGGTGCGAGTCGTCCGGCTAAAAGCGCTCCACCCATCGCGCGCGCCATTCGGCCGGCTCCAGAGTGGGCGCGTAGTAGGAGGTCTGTTGGATGATCTTGCCGGCGCGGAAGTGAAACATGTCGACCGCCTTCCATACGCTGCCGTCGGGGTAGGTGACTGTGGACTCGGCCGTGTAGTCGTCGCCAGTACCGGTGACCCTGAGCAGCGTCCAGCTCGGTGTGGTTACCCACCGGTCCGCGCTGCCGGTAATCCTTCGCACCTCGCTCGTAGGCGGGCCCGGGTAGTTCTCGTTCATCTCCCGGTTGTTAGATATGCCGCGAACACGCTCACCCGACTGCGGCATCTCCCAGACGTAGTCGTCGTCGACGAATTTCGCGATGCTGTCCAAATCACGAGCGTTCAACGCCTTGAAAAGGGTGTCGACGATCTCGTGATTGCTCTGGGCCATCGCTGGCATTGTAGGGTCGCCGGCGTCCTCTCGGATCAGGACGTGACGCGCTAGCGCGATCGGCGCTGGCGGCTGCAGGAAGGGGCTCCGCACAACCGGCCACAATGGCGATTAGGACGTCGTCCTACCGCGGATCCCTCCCAGCACGCGACCAAGCAACTCACAAGCTCCCGGAAAATTGTGACCCGACTGTGACCGGTACCCGCCT
>VBDX01000045.1 GCA_005881885.1 Chloroflexota bacterium | reverse complement strand
GCGCAGGACGCTCTTGTTCCAGCCGACCTACTCGATGCACGCGCGACTCTCCGTGATCGCCGGCGGTGAGGCGATCAACGAGATGATCGGTCTTCCATACGATCTGCGAAAGGATCGGGCGCTCGACGCGATGGACCGCGTCCGTCCCGAGGTCGTCGTATTCACGTCGCCCAACAATCCGACCGGCAACGTGATCGATGAAGAGGTGATCCTTGCGGTCGCGGAGGCCCATCCCGACACCCCGGTGCTGGTCGACGAGGCCTACGCCGACTTCGCGGGCACGACGCTCGTTCCACAGATCGAGCACAACCCGAACGTGGTCGTGTCGAAAACGTTCTCGAAAGTGCGCGCGGCCGCCGGGCTGCGAGTCGGCGTCCTCGTCGTGCACCCCGAGCTCGCGGGGTACTTCACCGCGGCGCAGCTCCCGTACAACATGAGCGCGCTGACCCTGGCCGTCGCCGTCCGAATCGCGCGCGACGAAGCGTCGGTCGAGCGCCGGCTCGCGCTCGTCGCCTCCGAGCGGGAACGCGTATATCAGGCGCTGCGAGCCGTTGCCGCGATCGAAGTTTTTCCCTCGGTCGCGAACTTCCTCCTCTTTCGTTTGCGCGAAGGTATGACCGCGGACGTGCATGCGCGCTTCCTGAAGCAGGGCGTGCTCATTCGCGACGTCTCGAATTGGCCCGGCTGCGAGCGGTGCCTCCGCGCCTCGATCGGCACTCCGGAGGAGAACGATCGCTTCATCGCGGCGCTCGGTAGCGTGTTCGGACCATTTCCGGCGCGTCGCTAGCGATCCGATGCGCCAGCGAGCGGTGCTCTTCGATCTCGACAACACCCTCGTCATGGAGGACGCGGCGACCTTCGGCGCGGTGCGGTCTACCTGCGCGGTCGCCTCGAGTCGAGCCGGTGCGAACGCCGATGCGTTGTACGCCACGCTGCCCCGCGTAGCGGAGAAGCTGTGGAAGGGGTCGACGGCTCTTGCCTACGCGGATCGGATGGGCATCTGGTGGGGCGAGGGCCTGTGGGGAGAGTTTCGGGGTGAAGCCTCGGAGCTGCGCGCGCTGCGCGATTTCGTGCCGGACTTCCGTCTGGCCGTGTGGCGTGAGGCGCTCGCCGCCGTGGAAATCTCAGACGAGGCGCTAGCGGCGGAGCTGGCCGAGACGTACCGGATGGCGCGGCGTGCGCGACAGCTCGTCGATGCCGAAGCCGAGCCGATCCTCGGCGCGCTCGCCCGAGACCATCGACTCGCGCTGGTCTCGAACGGCGCGCCGGACGTCCAACGCGAGAAGCTCGCGGGCACCGCACTTGCGCGCTACTTCGGCGCGATCGTCATCTCCTGCGAGGTCGGGGTCGGAAAGCCCGATCCGCGGATCTTCGAGATCGCGCTCGAGCGGATCGGCGCGGACGCAGACGAGACCGTCATGGTTGGCGACTCGCTAGCACGCGATGTCGCGGGCGCGCACGCTGCCGGCATCCGCGCGATCTGGATCGACCGACACCTCCAGCCTGGCGAGAAAGGACCCGCACCCGACGCGCGGGTCGAATCCCTCAGCGAGCTTCCCGCTGCGCTCGCCGCGCTGGCGCCTCCCGCCGCTTCTGCTCCAGGCTCGCCCGCACCTCGTCCGCGGTCAGCTCGAGGTGCGTCGCGGCCACGAGCATCACGTACAAAAGGTCGGTGAGCTCGCTGAGCGCACGCTCGCGTCCCTCCGTGCGCAGGGCAGCGGCCGTCTCGTTCGTTTCCTCGACGAGCTTCGCCGCGATCACGTCCGCGCCGCCCTTGAACAGCTCAGCCGAGTAGGAGCCCTCGGGGAGATCGCGCCTCCGCTGCCGCAGAACCGCGGCGAGCTCCGAAAGGAAGCGTCCGAGGTCGCGGTCGTTCAGCGGACCGAAGCATGTCGCATCACCGGTGTGACACGCCGGTCCAGCGGGGTGCACCTTTACGAGGAGGGCATCGGCGTCGCAGTCCGGCACGAGGCTGACGAGATGCATGACGTTGCCGCTCGTCTCTCCCTTCTTCCAGAGCCGGCCCCGCGAGCGGCTGTGGAAGTGCACCTCGCGCGTGCGCAGCGTGGCGTCCAGCGCTTCGCGGTCCATGTAGGCGAGCATCAGCACCGCGCCGGTCGCGGCGTCCTGCACGATCGTGGGGACGAGGCCACGCTCGTCGAACGCGATGTCCTTCATCTCGCTTCGGCGCTCGGGCGCACCGGGACGCCTCGTGCGGCGAGGTCCTGCTTGAGGACGCCGACCGCGATCTCTCCGGAGTGGAAGATCGAAGCGGCGAGCCCGGCTTCGGCGCCGGTCCGGGCGAACAGGTCGACGAAGTGCGCGGCCTCGCCCGCTCCGCCCGAGGCGATTATCGGCACGCGCACCGCGTCGGCGATGAGCGCGGTGAGCTCGAGATCGAAGCCGTCGCGCGTCCCATCCCGATCCATCGACGTAAGCAGGATCTCGCCCGCGCCGTGCTCGACGCCTCGACGCGCCCACTCGACCGCGTCGAGGCCGGTCGGTGTTCGCCCACCCTCGATCACGACCTCGTACGAGCCGTCGTCCCGGCGCCGCGCGTCGATGGCGAGCACAGCCGCCTGCGCGCCCGCGCGCGCGGCGATCTCGCCGAGAAGCTCCGGCCGTCGCACGGCCGCGGTGTTCATGGCGACCTTGTCCGCGCCGGCGCGGAGGATGGCCGCCGCGTCGAAGGCCGAATCGATCCCGCCGCCGACGCAAAACGGAATGGAGAGGGCCTCCGCGACGCGTGCGGCGAGGTCGACGACTGTGCCGCGGCGCTCCGCCGACGCGGTGATGTCGAGAAAGACGAGCTCGTCGGCACCCTCACGGTCATAACGAGCGGCGAGTGCGACTGGGTCTCCGGCATCCCGGAGATCGACGAAGCGTCTGCCTTTGACCACGCGGCCATCCTTCACGTCGAGGCAGGGGATGATCCGCTTCGCGAGCATGGCTCACGCCGCCGTCGCGCGCACGAAGCCGGCCAGGGCGCGCACGCCCATCGCGCCGCTCTTCTCGGGATGGAATTGGAGTCCGAGGATGTTCGGGCCGCCGACCGCGGCGGTGACCCACCCGCCGTGCTCGACCGTTCCGACGACGGCGTTCTGGTCCTCCGGCTCGGCGGCGAACGCGTGCACGAAGTAGAAGTAGGCGGCGTCCGGGACCTCCGCGAGCCAGGGGTGCGCGCGCACGAAGCGAAGGCGATTCCATCCGGTGTGGGGAACGCGCACCGGACCGCGCAGCCTGCGGACCCGTCCTCGGTATAGGCCGAGACCCGGCGTCTCCGGGTCCTCATCGCTGCCCTCGAACAGGAGCTGCATCCCAACACAGAGACCGAGCAGCGGAATGCCGCGCTCGCCGGCGGTCCGCACCGTCGCGTCGAGACCAAAGCGGCGAAGCTCGCGAGCGCAGTGGCCGAAGTGTCCGACGCCGGGGAGGACCACCGCGCGAGCGGAAAGGATCTCGTCCTCGCTCCGGGTGACCCGCACCGCGGTCGCGCCGGCGCGCTGTAACCCGCGCTCCACGTTGGCGAGGTTGCCGACGCCGTAATCGACGATCGCGATCACCCGATGCGGCCTTTCGTGCTCGGGACGCCCGCGCGGCGCGCATCGCGCTGCGACGCCGCGTCGAGCGCGCGCCCGAGCGCCTTGAAGGTCGCCTCGAGCAGATGATGGGTATTTCCACCGCGCAGCTGCGAAACGTGGATCGTGCAGCGGGCCGCCTGCGCGAAGGCGACGAAGAAATCGGGAACGAGCGTCGAGTCGAACGAGCCGACGATCCGGGCCTTCGGCCGCAGGTCGTGCACGAAGTACGGTCGGCCGCCGAGATCCACGGAGACGGCGACGAGGCACTCGTCCATCGGCACGGTGACCGAGGCGTAGCGCACGATGCGCTTGCGATCGCCGAGCGCTTCATCGATCGTGCCGCCGAGCACGAGGCCGAGGTCTTCCACGGTGTGGTGCTGGTCCACGTCGAGGTCGCCCTTCGCCTTCACCGTGAGGTCGAAGAGACCGTGCACGGCGACGAGCTCGAGCATGTGGTCGAGGAACGGCAATCCCGTATCGACCGCGGCTTTTCCCGAGCCGTCGAGCGCGAAGCGGACCTGGATGTCGGTCTCCTTCGTGCGTCGCGCCCGTCGCCCTCGTCGTGCCGCCGGCATCAGACCCGCGCCTCCATTGACGCTGCGTGATAGCGCATGCCCTCGTGCCGCGCTATGGCGGCGCCGGCCCGCGCAAGGCGGACGAGGCCGCCGCGCAGCTCGACGCGGCTCGTCCAGCGTACGAAGTCCTCGACGCGGAGCGCCGAGGACCAGCGCGCGGTCCCCCCGGTGGGTAGGGCGTGATTCGCTCCGGCGACGTAATCGCCGAACGCAACGGCCGACGACGAGCCGACGAAGACCGCCCCGGCGTGATGGATTCTGTCCGCGAGAGCGGCGGCGCGACGGCCGGCGAGCAAGACGTGCTCCGGCGCCGCCGAGTCCGCGGCGCGCGCGGCCGCGAGCAGGCCCGGGGCGTGATAGAGAAGGACGCGCGGCGGTGTCTTTTCCAGGCCGGCGGCGACGTCGCGCAGCAGCGCGCCGCTGTCGGTGATGAGCACCGCGAAGGCGCCGGCGCCGTGCTCCGCCTGGGCGAGGAGATCGAGCGCCAGCGCGCGCGGGTCGGCGTCGGCGGACGCTATGGCGATGAGCTCGCTCGGTCCTTGGAGCGCGTCGATCCCTACGTCGGCCGAAACGAGCCACTTCGCCGCCGCCGCATACGCATTCCCCGGACCGACGATCCGGTCGACACGCGGGACGCTCCTTGTTCCGTACGCGAGCGCCGCGACCGCGGCCGCGCCACCGGCGCGGTAGAGCACCGCCGCGCCGACGAGCGTGAGCGCGTATGCGAGCACGGGGTCGAGCGATCCATCGCGCGGCATCGGTGAGGCGGCGACCAGCTCGCGTACGCCCGCGACCTGCGCGGGCACGCCGGTCATCAGCACGGTGGAGGGGTAGGCCGACAGGCCGCGCGGAACGAGGGCGCCAACGCGATCGAGCGGCGCTGGGACCAGCCGAACGTCCCCGTTCGCGTCCCGGTGGCGGATCTCGCGCGGCCGCTGCCGCTCGTGGAACGCCCGGATCCGCGAGTACGCGATACCCACCGCAGCGCGAACGTCGCGCGGACATCCCCGCGCGGCGCGCCGCAGGTCGACCGCGTCGGCGACCAGCTCGCGCATTGCGGCCCGGGGCCGATCGAAGCGCCGCACCGCGCGGAGGACGGCCGCGTCACCGTCCCGCCGGACCGCCGCGACGATGCCCGCTGCCGCGTCGCGCTCCACCTCGGAGAACGCGCCGCCGTGCCGCACGCGTGCGAGGTCCCGCGTCATTCTCGAGAGCGGACGTGCGTTCATTGGTTCGCGCCCGATCTGGATCTCGACGCCCAGTCCGCGAGCTTCTCGACCAGCGGCGCGATCTCCGCGCGTCGATAGTGATACGAGGCTGGGTTGGCGATGAGTCTCGCGCTGCACGCCGCGATCTCCTCGACGATCGCGAGATCGTTCGCGCGCAACGTCCCGCCGGTCGCGACGAGGTCGACGATCCAGTCCGCGAGGCCGACCTGCGGAGCGACCTCGGCCGACCCCGCGACCTTCACGATCTCGACTTCGAGGCCGCGTGCGCGAAAATGCGCCTCCGCCACGCGGGGGTACTTCGTCGCGACCTCCAGGCTTCCGAGGTGGCGGTATTCGTCGAGCGAGCGCTCCAGCGCGCCTCGCGGCGCGGCGACGACGAAGCGGCACGCGCCGAAGTGGAGGTCGACGAGCTCGAGCACCCGTGCCGCGGACTCCATGAGGACATCCTTGCCAACGATGCCGAGGTCGGCGGCGCCGCGCTCGACGTACGTGGCGATGTCGCTCGGGCGCGCCAGCACGAACTCGACGTTGCCGCCGCCGTCGACGACGAGGCGCCGGCCGCCCGGCGTGACGCGCGATACGTCGAGCGCGATCGCGCGCAGGGCCGCGAGCGCGTCGTTCAGCAGCAAACCCTGTGCGAGCGCGAATCGCAACGGTCTCACCTCGCGAGCTCGCGCGCGAGCGTCGCGGCGTCGATGGTCCGTCCGTCGCCGAGCTTCACCCGTCGCTCGTCGACGACCTCCGCCGCGATGAGCGCGATGCCGGCGGTCTCCGCGACGTCGCCGATCGCGACACTGAGTCCCGCTGCACGGAGCGACGCCGCGCACCGCATCGTGGCGCGCTCGTCACCGCCGGAGTGAAGTGTCACGAGGGGCCTCGCGTCCGCGGGCCGCCAGCCTTCAGCGAAGAGCGCGCGATGCAGACGCAGGACGTCGATCGCAAAGCCGGTCGCAGGTCGCGGGGCGCCGTACGCACCGATCAGTAGGTCGTAGCGGCCACCCGAGGCGATGACGCCGACGTCAGGATGCAGCGCCTCGAACACGATTGCCGTGTAGTAAGGGAGCGCTGGAACGAGCCCGATGTTCGGAAGACCCCAGAGCTTGACGCTGCCGGGCCAGCGTTCGCGGGCGAGGTGGACGACCTGACGGAGCTCGCTGACGTCGTCCCCGTCGAGCTGCTCGATGCCGCGCCCGATGACGCCGAGCGCGGCTCGCGCGCGTGTCACGTCCTCGCTCGGCATCCCCGCCTCGTGCGCGCGACGGAGCGCGCCCACGAGATCGCCGGCGCGAAGCGCGCTCAGCACTGCGGATCTCGGTTCCTCTGCGAGCGGGGCGAAGAGCCGCCGCACGATCCCGACGTGCCCGACCTGGATCGTCGCGCCATCGAGCCGGAGTCCGCAGCGTTCGAGCGACTCGACGAGCAGGGCGAGGACCTCCGCGTCGGCGATCGGACCGGACGCGCCGATGAGCTCGACACCGGCCTGCACGACCTCGCGCTCGCCGGCGGTCATCGCGGGTTCCTCGCGGAAGACAGGGGCGAAGTACGAGAGGCGCAGCGCACCGGCGGTTTCGCGGTAGCGCTGGGCGACGAGCCGCGCTACGGCCGTCGTGAGGTCCGGACGCAAGGCGACGAGCGAGCGGTCGGTGTCCAGGAACTGAATGAGCCGCTCCTGGGTGGGTTGCGCCGCGCTGTACTCGATCATCGGCGGCTCGAGCGGCATGTAGCCGGACGCGGCGAACGTTTCGGTCAGCGCCTGTTCGATGACGCGGAGCTCGCGCGCCTCCGTCGGGAGGATGTCGCGAAAACCGCGGGGCGCCGAAAGAAGCGGCCTGCGCGACCCTGACTCCATCGGCGAAGGCTACAAGGAGTGGGTTTGTAGTCGAAGTAGCGCTTGCTCGGACGTCCGAGGTCGCGCAACCGCGCCGCCTCCGGGGCAGCACTGTGAAATTTCACAAGACCTCAATACCGATCGAACCTTGGCCCCAAGACTGCAGACCCATCGTGCAAGCAACGCTGTGCCCAAGAGTTTGAGTCGCCCTGTCGCTGCCGCTGGGGGGAGTGAGTCGATGGTCCAGCCTGACTCACGCACCGCGCAGCTCCGCGCGGACGCGACGAAAACGGTTCGTGGGCTCGGCGTCTCCGATATTCTTCGCCCCAAGACACAAGAGTTCAGTGCCGCGTCGGCGGCGGTGGGGGACATGCTGCACTCGCGAACGGCAGATGAGCAGCTGCGCGCGCGACTGGAGTCTGCGCGTCGCCTCGGAGCGCTCGGTGCCGAGGCGCGCGACCTGGCCGAGCTGTTCCGCGCTCTCTACGAGGAGACCGCGCGCGTGGTGGACGCGACGGTCTTCCTCTTTGCCCTGTACGACGAGGCGAGCGAGACCGTCGAGGTCATCCGTCAGATCGACCGCGGCGAAGAACACGAGGGCGGTTCGTTCCCGCTGGGCAAGGGTTTCACGAGCGAGGTCATTCGAACGAGATTACCAAAGGTCATCCGTCGATGGTCCGCCGAGGGACCACCGGTCCGCGTTCTGTACGGGACCGAGGCGGGGAAGCTGGTCGCACCCCAGTCGGGCCTGGTGGTTCCGATCCTTTCCGGCGATCGGGTGCTCGGGGTGCTCTCTGTCCAGAGCTATCGCCCCGAAGCCTACGAAGATGCGGATGTCCTCAGTCTGGGCGCCATCGCTGCGCAGGCTGCGATCACTATCAAACGCCTTCGGGCGACGGAGCAGCTGGCCCTTGAGCACGAACGACATGCTCTGCAGCTGGAGGCCGTCCTTGCAGGCATGAACGACGCGCTCCTCATCGTCGATGCACGGGGCGCGATCGTGAGATTCAACCGGGCGGCCCGAGAGCTTCTCCGCCTCGATAGCGCGAGCCTCGTCCTGGGCCAGCCCCTCGAGCGGCAGCGGGTCGAGCAGTGGCCAATAACGGCGCGCGAGATCGCCGCAGCGCTCGTGCCGGTCATCGATTCCCTTCGCTCGGGCACGAACGTCGATGGCCTGGAGCTCGAGCTTCGTTCGGGCGAACGCCGTGTCCTGAGCGTGGGCGCGTCTGCGCTTCGGTCGTCCAGAGGGCCCCTGCAGGGCGGCGTGGTCGTGCTCCGTGACATCACGGAGCAGCGTGACCTCGAGCGGCTCCGGGAAGACATCTTCGCGATGGCATGGCACGACATGGGGACGCCCCTCACGCTCATCAGAGGTCACGCGGAGATCCTCCTCCGCAAGCTTTCCTCGGGGGAGGGCGACCCCATGGGCACGACGGCGGCTGCCGCGTCGATCGTCAAGCACGCCGACCGTCTCGCAGAGCTGCTCACGACACTCTTTGACGTGCACTGCCTCGAGGCGGGTCTTCTCGCCCTCTCGCCGTGGCCCACGGATCTCGCCGCTCTTACTCGCGAGGTGTCGGAAGGCGTCCGCCTCACCGCTCGCCACAACATCGAGGTATCCGCCGAACTGAGCGCTGTGGGCGAGTGGGACGAGCGACGGATCCGCCAGGTGATCGTGAACCTTCTCTCGAACGCCCTGAAGTACTCGCCCGAGGGCTCGACCGTGACGGTGTCGGTGGCCGCCGACGCCCAGAGCGCGACGGTCAGCGTCCGCGACGAGGGGATCGGCCTGGATGCCAGCGAGCTCGCGCAGGTGTTCCGCCGTGGATATCGGGCCGAAACGGCGCGACGCGTCAAGGGAGACGGGCTCGGCCTCTACTTCGCCCACGGCTTGGTGGTCAAGCACGGCGGCCGCATGTGGGCAGAGTCGGACGGCCATGGTCAAGGCAGCACCTTCTGCTTCACACTGCCGCTGCGCGCGGAGCAGAGCGCCGATGGGTCCGTGGAGCGACCCGCATGAGGCGCAGTCGGCTGATCGGCATCAGCTGCGTGCTCGTCGTGCTCGCGTTCGCGCTCGTGCCGATGGCGCCACCGGCGCGCGCGGACTCAGCCGCGCTGGACAAGATCGATCCCGCGCTGCAGTCGTTGATGAGCGCCCGCCCGTTGACGCTCTTCCCCGTCATCGTGGAGATGCAGCCCCCGAGTCCCCCGTTCACCGGCGTGGCAAACGTGAATCGTGCCAACGAAGCCCTCGACCTGCTCCGCCTGAACGGCACTCCGGTCGCCGGGCTTGCCCTCATCGACAGCGCTGCCGGCTTCGCGAACGCCGCCGGCGTTAACGCGATAAGCCTCGTACCCACTGTGGCGTACATCCATTACGACGCGACAGTGGTTCCGTCAGTCGCCCCGTCGGACGGGCCGCGTGATTTCACGCTCGATCCGCTGCCGACGCCGACGCCGCTACCCACTTTGACTCCACCGCCTCTTCCGACACAGACCCTGACCCCGACGCCGGCTCCAACACCCACTCCGACTCCGACTCCGATCCCGACTCCCACGCCGACACCGACTCCGACGCCTACGCCGCCGACACCGACGCCAGCGCCGACACCGACACCCACTCCGACGCCGATCCCGACCCCAACGGCGACACCGACGCCAGCGCCGACTCCGATTCCGACGTCGACCGCCAGCGCAACGCCCGCCGCAGACGCGACGCCAACGCCGACTCCGACCACGAGTCCCGCCTCGGCACCGACGGCGAGCCCCACGCCCACCCCGAGTCCGACTCCCGCGCCAACGCCCACCCCGGCGCCGACGCCACCGCCGACGACAACGTCAACTCAGGCCGCAGCCGTCTATCCACAGGTGGTGAACGCGGACCAGGTCTGGTCGCAAGGGACGACCGGAAGAGGCGTGACGGTCGCGGTCCTCGACTCGGGGGTGGCGGCGGATCCCGATCTCATCCAGCCGACGAACCGAATCCTCGCGTCGGTCAACTTCGCGGATCAGCGCCTCTCAAGCGACCCGGGCGGGCACGGGACGCATGTTGCGGGGATCATCGCGGGGAACGGCAGCCGCTCCGCGGGCGAGTTCGTCGGCATCGCACCGCAAGCCAACATCGTCGACGTCAGGGTGCTCGGCCGCACCGGGAGCGGTCGGATCTCGTCGGTGATCCGGGGGATCGAGTGGGTCATCGCCCACCGCTCCGCCTACAACATCCGCATCATCAGCCTTTCCTTTGGCGCGCCAGCGGTCGTTTCCTACCGCACGGACCCGATGTCGGCGGCCATTGAGATCGCGTGGCGCCTTGGTCTGGTCGTCGTTGCCGCTTCGGGGAACGGCGGACCGGGGCGCGACACGGTCGTATCGCCGGGTATCGATCCGTACGCCATCACCGTCGGCGCGTCGGACGATCAGGGAACCGTCAGCCGACGTGACGACACGCTCGCCTGGTTCTCCGCCTGGGGCACCGCCGACTCGAACGCCAAGCCCGATCTCGTCGCACCTGGGCGGCGCATCGTTTCGATCCGCGTGCCGGGAAGCGCGCTCGACATGCTCTTCCCCAACCGCGTCGTGACGGCGCGGAACGGATCCACGTATATGCGCCTCAGCGGAACGTCGATGGCTACTCCCGTCGTCTCGGGGGCCGCCGCGCTTCTGCTCGAGCGCCAGCCCAACCTCAGCCCGGACCAGGTCAAGGCGATCCTCGTCGGGACCACCCAACCGTACGGTCAGGACACCGGCGTGGCCCTACCCGATCCGCGAGCGGGGGGCAGCGGGATGCTCGACGCGCTCGCCGCCAGCTCGAGCGGGATGACTGGTGGATCGCCCAGCGGAACGGGCTCGCTCACCGGGCTTCCACCCACAAACGGTCTCGCTCCCGCCAACCGCGCGCTCCGGCCCGCGAACGCATTCGCTCGCACGCTCTTCCGAGTCCTCTATGGCTTGCCGCTCCGCTGGAAGGACCCGACGCTCGGCGGCATCGCTTGGCAAACGCTTACCTGGGACAGCGTGGCCTGGGACAGCATCGCCTGGGACAACTTCGACTGGGACAGCATCGCCTGGGACAGCATCGCATGGGACAGCGTGGCCTGGGACAGCATCGCCTGGGACAGCATCGCGTGGGACAGTGTGGCCTGGGACAGCATCGCCTGGGACACGTTCAATCTCGACTGAGCCGAGCTACTCCTTGACCCAGCCGACCGGCAGAAGAACAGGTCCGTCTTTGGTCGGGTAGTACACCTGCCAGCCGTGGTACCCCCGGTACGCCGCGGGGTCCGTCTTCATGACCTCTGCGTACAGAATCAGCGCGTTCACGTATGCCTGTGAGTGGTTGTAGGCAAAGAGCGCCTTCTGCATGTTCGCCGGCGCCCCTGCGGCTTTGAGGTAGCGCGCCGCGCCAAGGATCGCGTCCTGGTCGTTGTTGATGTCGCCCTTTCCGTACATCGCCCACGTGGCCGGCATGAACTGCATCGGGCCCTGAGCACCGGCGCTCGATAGGCCGCGGATCCGGCCCATGCGCGTCTCGACGAGGTGGATCGCCGCGAGGTAGTACCACGACACGCCGAACTCGGTCTCCGCCTCTTTGTAGTAGCTCAGCAGATCGTCGATCGAGGCCGGCGCGACGATCTTCCAATCAGGAAGCGTCTTCGGGACCGGGCCGCTCAGCATGCGCAACTGCTTGCCCGCCTCGAGGCTGCCGTTCACCGCCGCACGCGTTTGGTCGGGGAGCGCGGCGAGCACGCTGTCCTTCCATTCGGGGTAATCCTGAAGTCGGCTGTACGCGAGCTGCTGGAGGTGTCCCATCCACGCGAGCTGCGGGCCGATCACGTTCGGGTCGTGGATCGCCGTCTCAAGCATGACGAGTTGTTGGGATAGGCCGGCGGCGTCGTTTGCGGCGACCGGCAGATCGTTCCAGTTCGGCGCCGGGGCGGCGATCGGTGGCGGGCTTGCCGACGGTGCGGGCGTCGGCGTCTCTCGCGCTTCGATGGCCTCCTGCTCGGACGACGCTGCTATCGTCGGGCTCGGGGAAGCGCCGCCGCCTTCGCCTGTGGCGCGCCCGAAGTTGCCCGACGAACAGGCTACTAACGCGCCAGCGAGTGCGAGACCCAGGACGCGCTTGCGTTCCAACCCACCCTCCGCGAAACAGTGAATCCGTGATCGAGACGACCTGCGACAAGTCTCTTGCCCGAGGGCCGTCCGGTAAAGGCCCCGAACCGAACGTTCTTCCTTCGAAGACCCCGAGCAGCATCGATTTACACCGCGCCGCTACTTGATTGCTGTCCGATCCAAACAACGAGCTGACGAGTCTTGGGCCGCTTGCCCGCAGGATCAGGCCGCCTGATCTATCGCGAGGTCAGCGTGAGCCGGTGCTTAACGCGCCCTAGCAAACTCGAGCGTCCGCGCCGCGTGCCGGGCGATGTCATCCGACGGCCTTTGAACGCGTTGTAGGCGATGCCTTCCAGACCGATCCGGATGGCGTAGCAGCGCAGCCATTCCTCGTACCTCGGGACCGAAAGGCCGATCTACGCGAAGTGGCGGCGCGCGATCGTTGGCTACAAGATCGTGGCGAGAGCCTGGGCGGTCATCCCGAGGCCGAACAGGACGACGAGGAGTGCAGTGAGTTCTGGCATCCAACGAAGGCCGCGGCGAATGAGGCGGTGCCCGTTCGCGGCGCTCTGTGTAAGGCGGCGTGCGCCGACCAGCACGAGCCCGACTCCCACGAGTGTCACCGCCATGCCGAGACCGAAGGCAAGGATGAGCACCATGCCGAACCCGATCCGGTCGAAGTGGATCGCGCCGAGGAGCAATAGCAGAGCAGATGCGGAGGGCACGATCCCTCCGGAGAGACCGAGCGCGACGAGTGGCCGCCATCCAAGGGGCGCAGCCGTCTCTTCGTGGTGATGCTGGTGGTCGTGACCGTGGCCGCGCACGCGGATGCGCCGCTGGATGAGAGCAAGCCCGATGCCCAGCACGATCACGCCCGCAGCCATCGAGAGGTACGGGTAGAGCCGTTCGGGCGCAATCAGCCGCGATGCTGCGATCGTCACCGCGCCGAGCAAGAGCACCCCTGCCGTATGCGAAAGCGCGACGACCGGCCCGAGGACGAGCGCTTGCCGCCGCGTGCCTCGCGTACCCACGAGGTACGCCGCCATGACCGTCTTGCCGTGCCCCGGGCTGAGCGCGTGCAGGACGCCCAGGCCGAGCGCGATGAGGAGCGCCGCGAGCATTCCGATAAGAGAGAGCTCACGCTGACCGATGAGCGCCGCGAGGACGTCCGTCGGCCGCCCGTCTGTCGCCGGCGCCGCGGCAGGCGGGGCGATTGCCTCGGGCTCAACGATCGGCGCCCCGGCGGTGAATCGGATGCTGCCGCCCCGGATGTCGAGCGGCGATGACAGCAGATCCTGCGGATAGGCGGTGAGGCGCGCGCTCGCGCTCTCGCTCGGGAGCGTGGTCTCCAGACGAATGCCATCGCCGCGCGCGGTGACCTCACGCCAGCCGATGCGGTCGGCGTAATTCACATCGGCGAACTCAAGCAGGCGCGAGCGCGCATCGGCGCCAGCGTCGAGCGCGGAGCGGTACTCGCACTCCAGGCGTAGCGTGCTGAGGCCGGCCTGTCCCAGTGGCAACGCAGTGGTCGCGCTGGCCACCGAGAGCGCCAAGGCGCGCCCATCAACGCGCAGCGACAGGCCGGACCGGAGAGCGTCACAACGGGCCGCAGCGTATGTGGCCAGCTCAGCACCTGAGAGCACGCCGTCACCATCGCGGTCGATGTCGGCGCGCTCCTGAAACGCAGGGATCTCGGCCATGTCAATGACGTAATCGACGTTCACCGTGTCCGGCCGCACGGCCAAGCCGGCGTAATGATTGATGGTGAAGTTTCCGAGTGGGTGAGCTGACGCGACACCGGTTCCGGTGCCGAGGAAGGCGGCGCTGGCCAACGCGATAAACACGGACCGTCTCATTCGCGAACTCTGAGCACCACCAGAGTCTCGCGGGCTCGTGCGGCGAGCAGCGGGTCGAAGGCTGGCCCCGTCGCGAGCGCGCGGCGGAGCTCCGCTTTTCCCCGACCTGTCTCGCCAAGCGCAAGCGCGATCAGCCCGGCGTGATAGTGGAAGCGCGCATCGGGGGTGCCCATGACGAGCGCGCGGCCGGATGCCGCAGCCGCCTCCGCGTAGCGGCCGGCCTTGTAGAGCGCCCAAGCGTAGATGTCATAGCCGTAGACATCCGGGCGCCGCGCCAGCGATCCCTCGGCGACGGTGAGCGCCCGCTCGAGATCCCGATCGTGGTCGAGGTAGAAAAGAGCGAACTGGCGGTCATACAGCCGCTGGTTTAGAGGACTGAGGTTCGCGATGATCTCAACCGTGTCGTATGCACGTCTCGCGAGCGATGTATCGCCGCGGAGGTTGTACAAGTCCCCCAGGGCGGCGAGGTATTCGGGCTGGGGCACCGCGGCGACGGCTCTTTCGTATTGCGCGATCGCGTCGTCGATCCGCCCCTGGGCCGCACTGGCCCGCGCGAGGCCCGCCTCCGCGACGTAGTAAGCCGGAGCGATCGCGAGGGCTTCCTTTTCACGGGCTGCCGCGAGTTCGTACTCGCCGCGGTCGAAGTTGATCTGCGCGCACAGATGCGCATACCAGGCGAGATCCACGCCGAACACGCCTTCGGCGCGAGCTTCGGTCTCGGCTCGGTCGGCGAGCTCGCGCGCCCCACCGCTGTCGCCGCGTAGGAAAACAAGCCGGGCTAACCGAGCATCGACCGCGGCGGCATTCGGGAAGCGATTCGCGAGCTCTGTGAATCGGTCGCTCGCAGCCGCGTAATCGCCGAGCTCGAGAGCCGCGTCGCCGAGGATCGCCCTCGCCCCAGGATCCATCGGATCGGCGGCCAGGATCGCGGCGGCCATCTGCTCCGTGCCGGCGAAGTCATGTGTCGCGTACCGCAGCCGTGCCATTGAGGCACGAGCGTCCGGGTCGTCCGGGTAGAGCGTCAGCGCCCGGTCGAGCGCGGCCTCGGCCTGCGTATACGAACCCACGTCGCCTGTCGATCGAGCGCGTTGGAGATAAAGCTTTCCTAGGAACAGGTAATCCAGCTCGTCGGTGTGTTCCTTGACTCGAGCCTCGAACACACTGATGAGGCGCGCGAGCTCGGCCGCCGAGGCTGCCGTCTGGACAGCCTCCGCCGACAGAGACACCGGTGCCGGTGCGCCCGAGGCCACGGAGGCGGGGGTCCGGTCGAGGTGCGTCACGGATGCGACGACGATCGCTGCCAGGCAGAGCGCGAATGCTCGGATCTTCATTGTCGGTGCCGCATCTTCCCCTCGCGCGAGGTGTGCCGTGGGGCGACGACCGCCCCACGGCCACTCCGAATTACTTGTGCGGGACGTTGAGGTACGGGAACGTGCTGAGATAGGTGTGCGGGCCGACGCAGTCCGTCGTGATCCCGCCTTGGGTGACCAGACCGAGCTCGACGTCGATGACGTCGTCCGCCGGAGCGCGGCCGTTGAGCGGTCCCGCCGCAGCGGTGCCGACGGTGTAGCTGAGCACGTCGGGCAGGAGGATGTCCGCGATCGCTCCCGCGGTCGCAGGGCTGTACCCGCCCAGGGTCTCGAGGGTCGTGATGATGTTGTTGCGGAAGTTGCCGCTCGTGGGCTGTTGTGACGGCGGCGTCGCGTTGAACGCCTCCTTGTCGGCGACGGTGTGGTTGAAGACCGTGTTGATGGCAGGCCGGCCCATCTGGTCGATCATGGTTCCGGTCGCGCGGTCGAGGGTCGTCGCCCACACGCCGATCGCTCCGCCGCTATCGCTCAGGGATTCGTTCGGGAGGTCGAGCACGATCGCGTTGGTGTTGAAGCTCGCGAAGAAGTCGATGCCGGCCGGGCCGGGTTGATCGCAGAAGCCGGTACGGCCGTTGGCCTGGCCCAGGACCACATGCTTAAAGGCGGCGAGGTCGAAGAAGAATGGGTCCGCGCGGAGCCCGGCGAACACGAGGCCATCGCCCTTGAGCGAGTTGGCGACACCACGCTGTCCGCCGCCGAGCGTGACGCCCTGGCCAAGGCTGCGGGCGTTCGCGCCGGTGTACCGCGTGACCGTGTATGACTGCGACCCACTTGCGGGTGCGGAGAAGTCCAGTACGTAGGCGAGATCCTCAACCGCGTCACCGTTACGGTCGATGTTGATCTTGTAACGCACATTTGTGGCGTAGTCGATCGGTCCGATGACGCCGGCGGCCGGACTGGTCGTGACGGCGATCGCCGTGCGTCCGGGAGCGCTTGCCTGGAAGACGTAGACGTCATTGATGTCGGCGTCTTCGCGGGCTGCAAGGTTCGGTGCGTCGAGATGGTCTGCCGCGCGGGAACCGAGCGGCGCTGTGGCAACGACGGCGATGGCCGCGGCCGCCGCGAACCCGGCTCCGAGTTGGACAAATCGTGCGATGCGCATGTGGCTCCTCCCTCTTTATGGGCGTAGTTGTCAGGCGCCACTACGAGACCGGGTCGCTGGTCGGATGACTCTGGCGAGACAATCGAGGCGATCACAGGTCCAGCGAGCGATCTCTGATCAGGCTCAGGTTCCGGTTGAACGCCCCTTACAGACGTCACGACAGTCGCCTGGACGGACTAGTCACGAGCCTCACTAGCAGGGTTCTGGCAATCGACCGCGAGCGGCGTGTCAGCGGCGCGGTCTCGAGGTCGGGAGGCCCCACTCGAGGTGAGGACCTCCCGACCTCATCGTGCTAGCGAAGCGCCGAGAAGTTCACGAGGGGGCAGCGGACGAGGATGTTGGTCACCTCGATCCGACCTAGCCCCGCGGCAGCCGCTGCGGTGATGTCGTCGTCCTTCGTGAGGGGCACGATCGACTGGCCTTGGGACCAATGGAAGATCTGCAGGTTCCAGGCGCCGCCCTGGTAGCCGACCTCCGTTGGGATGAAGTTGAGGACGTTGCAATCCGTAGCGTCCGCGGGGAACGTGGCTCGGTTCAAGGCGCA
>VBDX01000147.1 GCA_005881885.1 Chloroflexota bacterium | reverse complement strand
TCCGGCGCTTGACACCGTTTCGGGCCCTCCCTAGAGTCTTAGCAGTCAAGCCCGGCGAGTGCTAATCCAGATACGTCCGCCTCAGGCGGGCCTCGCCGCGCCCAAAAACCCATAAAAACGGAGGGGAGAGCAGTGGCAGTCGCAACAGCACCCAAGCCCGCGCAGAAGCTCAAGCTCAAGCCGCTCGGCTCCCGCGTCGTGGTCAAGGCCCTCGAGCGCGAGGAGATCACGAAGAGCGGGATCGTCTTGCCGGACACCGCCAAGGAGAAGCCTCAGGAGGGCAAGGTCCTGGCCGTCGGACCGGGCGACCGGCACCCCGACACCGGCCAGCGCATCCCGGTGGAGCTCAAGGAAGGCGACCGCGTCCTCTTCCAGAAGTACGCCGGAACCGAATTCAAGCTCGACGACGAGGAGCTTCTCATCCTGAGTGAGAAGGACGTCCTCGCCAAGATCGACAACTAGAAGGGAGGGTATCGAGAAGAAATGGCAAAACAGCTCGTCTTCACAGAGGACGCACGCAAGAAGCTCAAGCAGGGCATCGACACCATGGCCAACGCCGTCAAGACCACGCTCGGCCCGAAGGGCCGCAACGTCGCGGTAGACAAGAAATTCGGCGCCCCGACCGTCACCCACGATGGCGTGACCGTCGCGCGCGAGGTCGAGCTCGAGGATCCGTTCGAGAACATGGGCGCGCAGCTTCTCAAAGAGGCCGCGACCAAGACCAACGACATCGCCGGTGACGGGACGACCACCTCGGTCGTGCTCGCGCAGGCCATCGTCCACGAAGGTATGAAGAACATCGCCGCCGGCGCCAACCCGATGCTCCTGAAGCGCGGTCTCGAGAAGGGCGTTGCGGCCGTGATCGAAGAGATCAAGGCCCAGTCCACGAAGGTCGACGGCAAGGAGCAGATCGCGCAGATCGCCACCATCTCCGCGGCCGACAAGCAAATCGGTGACCTCATCGCCGAGGTCATGGACAAGGTCGGCAAAGAGGGCGTGATCACGGTCGAGGAGTCCAAGGGCCTGCAGTTCGAGACCGAGTACGTCGAAGGCATGCAGATCGACCGCGGCTACATCTCGGCCTACTTCGTCACCAACGCCGACCGCATGGAAGCGGTCATCGAAGAGCCGTACATCCTCATCACCGACAAGAAGATCTCGGCGATCACCGACATCCTGCCGGTGCTCGAGAAGCTCGTGCAGACCACCAAGAACCTCGTGATCATCGCCGAGGACATCGACGGCGAGGCGCTCGCGACGCTCGTCGTGAACAAGCTCCGCGGCACGCTCAACGTCCTTGGCGTGAAGGCGCCGGGCTTCGGCGACCGCCGCAAGGCCATGCTCGAGGACATCGCGATCCTGACCGGCGGTCAGGTCATCACCGAAGAGGCCGGCCGCAAGCTCGATGCGACCACGATCCAGGACCTGGGTCGCGCACGCCGGGTCACGGCGAACAAGGACGAGACAACGTTCGTCGAGGGCCACGGGAAGCAGGACCAGATCATGGCCCGCGTCAAGCAGATCAAGTCGCAGATCGAAGAGACCACCAGCGACTTCGACAAGGAGAAGCTCCAGGAGCGTCTCGCGAAGCTCGCCGGCGGCGTCGCCGTCGTCAAGGTCGGCGCGGCCACCGAGGTGGAGCTCAAGGAGAAGAAGCACCGCGTCGAGGACGCGCTCTCGGCAGCCCGCGCGGGCGTCGAAGAGGGCATGGTCCCCGGCGGTGAGATCACGCTCATCAACGCGATCAAGGCCCTCGACAAGGTCAAGGCCACCGCGGGCGACGAGCAGACCGGCGTGAACATCCTCCGCCGCGCGCTCGAGGAGCCCTTCCGTCAGCTCGTCGTGAACGCCGGCGAAGGCGGCGAGGTCGTCCTCGACGCGGTCCGCCGCAAGCAGGCCGAGACGAAGTCCCAGAACTGGGGCTACGAGGTCATCTCGGGACAGATCGTCGACCTGCCCAAGGCCGGGATCATCGACCCGGTCAAGGTCGTCCGGTCAGCGGTCGAGAACGGCGCTTCGATCGCCGCGATGATCCTCACGACCGAGGCGCTCATCACCGACCTTCCCGAGAAGGACAAGGCCCCGGCAATGCCCGGTGGCGGCGGGATGGACTACTAGCTCGGCGCGGGCATTACCAGCCCGGTACTAGGCGCGGAGCCCGGCGGGATGAACCGCCGGGCTCCTTTGCTTCGTAGATGCGGCCGAGAGGAGGGTTCTTTGAATCCCAAGCAGTTCCTGCTCATCGGCGGCATCGTTCTTTTGGCGCTGGGTCTGGTCGGCTTCGCGGGTCTGTTCAGCCAGATGAACAGCTTCTTCTATCTGGATAACGCGGAGAACGTCGCGCACACAGTCCTCGGGATCGTCGCGATCGCGGCGGCGTACGTACTCAAGGACGCGAATCTCCAAAGGTGGCTCGTCATCGCGGTGGGCGTCCTGGCACTCTTCTTCACCGTGTACGGGTTCGTGGTCGGGGGCAACGCCTCACCGAACACGTTCGGGATCGCGAACCTCGAGAGCCCGGCGGACGACATTCTCCATCTCGTCGTCGGCGTCTGGGCTCTCGCGGCGGCTTTCATGGGCGGTCGCATGAGCATGCCGGCAAAGGCGATGTAGCGGCGATCGTCGTCGGGACTCTAGATCGGCCGCTCGGCCTAGGAAAACGAGCGGCCGATCTTTGTTACTGCGTGGTCGCCGGCGGGGCGATGCGCGACTCCATGACGATCGGCCCGTGCCTGCCCCAGGGGGAGTCATCAAGGGTCACCGCGCACCGGTCGAAGCCCGCGACCTCTGCCGCGATCTGCACCGACTGAATGTCCTGGCCATTCGGCCGGAAAGTCGCTGCGCGAGCCCACGTGCTGTCCGGGCTGACAAACCAGATCGTCAGGACCTTGTCCTGCGGGATCGGCGGCAGATCGTGGAACAGCACGAACGGCTGCTTGCCGTTGGCCCGCGGATCGAAGAGGGTGCCGCCCGATCCGGCGAAGTCGTCTTTGCCAGTCATGTACCACACGCGCGCGCCTTGCCGCAGCGATTCCACGATGGCGCTGTATTCGTTGCGCTCCGCCGTCGTGCGCGAGAGGCGACGGTATGCATCCACGTCGACCGCGGCGAGAACGAGCACCGCCGCGGTCAGCCCCGCGAAGGCGATGCGCGATAGCCTGATCGGGCCGGGCGACCAGCGACGCCGATCTCCTCCCGTCGCCGGCTTGAGATCGGCGCGCGCGGCACCGAGGACGCGCTCGCGGAGGGCGGGCCGGGGTTCGCGGAGCGTCACAGCATCGGGCAGCGTGCCGACCACTTCGGCGAGAGCCGCGGCCTCTGCGCGGCACGTTCCGCATGTCGCGAGGTGCGTCGCGAGGCGCTGCGCGTCGGCCTGATCCAGAGCGCCGAGCGCGTAGGCCTCCAGATCGTCGAGGACGTGATCGTTCATCGTGAACGCTCCAGCGCGCGGCGCATCTTCTGAAGGCCGATCCGCATCCGCCCTTTCACGGTCCCGAGCGGCACGCCCATGAGCTCGGAGAGCTCGACATGGGTGTATCCACCGAAATACGCGAGCTCGATCGTGCGCCGTTGTGCCTGCGGGAGCGCCTCGAGGGCCGCGCGGACCGTGCGGCCCTCGACGTTCTTCTCGGCCGCGAGTGCGGTGTCCTCGTCACCGGGCTGAAGCTCCGCCACCTCGAGCGGCGCGGGCCGGAACGTCGTCTTGCGACGAAGGATGTCGACGGCACGGTGATGGACGATCGAGAGGAGCCAGGCCCGGGGATTCCCGCGCTCGCGGCGATAGCCCGGCGCGCCGCGCCAGGCGGAGAGGAAGGCATCCTGTACGACGTCCTCGGCGCCCTCGCTCTCCCCGAGGATCCGGTAGGCCAGGGAGTACGCCAGGCGTCCGTAGCGGTCATAGAGCGCGGCGAGCGCGCCCAAATCCCGGGCGGCCAGGGAGCTCAGGAGCGCGTCGTCGGACGGCTGCTGGTCAGGCACTCCGAAAACTGTACGGTGGGAGCACAGGCCTGGATGAAACCAGACAAAGAAGCGTCCCGAGCGACCTGCCTCCGTGCCCTACCGCAGCTTCAAAGTTCTGCGGCCTGGCCGTGGAGCCGATCCTCGATATCCTCTCGGACCGCCTTTGATGCTATCTCCGGTTGCGCTCCCGGGGACCGGTGCCCTTGATGGAATCTCGGACCCGTTCCCTTTAGCAGACCCCTCGGGACGGGGGGAAATCTAGCGGTCGCAGCTTCGCCGCGGCAATGCGGTTATCCACAAAATCGCCTTGGGAGGGGGCAACTCTTTCCACGAGTTGCGCCGCTTTTTCCACCGCTCGTCCACGTTCCGCCAGCCGCCTTCGAGGGGCTGCGCCCCCTCGGACCCCCATACCATCCGAAATTGGTGATCGATCCCATCCTCGATCCTCTAAATCCCGAGCAGCGCGCCGCCGTGACCCACGGTGATGGCCCGCTGTTGATCCTCGCCGGCGCCGGATCCGGCAAGACCCGGGTCCTGACGCACCGGATCGCGTATCTGATCAGAGATCTCGCGGTGCCGGCGAGCGCGATCCTGGCCGTCACCTTCACCAACAAGGCGGCTCGGGAAATGCGGGAGCGGCTCGACCGTCTCGTCGGGAAGGAGCGCCTCGCCGAGCTCACCGTCGGGACGTTCCACGCCTTTTGTGCTCGCCTCCTCCGCCGCGAGGGTCCGACGGTCGGGATCGATCGTTCGTTCGCCATCTACGACGAGGCCGACCAGCGCGCCGTCCTCCGTCAGGCGATGACCAACACGAACGCGAGCGAGCGCATCTTCCACCCCGGTGCCATCGCCGCGGTCATCTCCGGCGCGAAGAACGAGCTCAAAGGACCTGCGGATCTGGCCGCGAGCCCGAAGGGACAGCTGGACCGCATCGCCGCCATCGTCTGGAAGCGCTACGACGAGCTTCTGCGTGAGAACAACGCAGTCGACTTCGACGACCTGCTGCTCCTCGCCTGCCGCCTGTTCGAGACGAGCGACCGCGCGCTCGAGAAGTGGCAGGACCGCTACCAACACATCCTCGTCGACGAGTACCAGGACACCAACCGCGCCCAGTACGTGCTCCTGCGATACCTCGCCGGCTTCAGGCAGAACCTGGCCGTCGTCGGCGACGACGATCAGTCGGTCTTCAGCTGGCGCGGCGCCGACGTGCGGAACATCCTAGATTTCGAGCGCGACTATCCGAACGCCAAGGTCGTCAAGCTCGAGCAGAACTACCGCTCGACGCAGCGGATCCTCGATGCGGCGCACTCGGTGGTGCGGAACAACGCCGCGCGCAAAGAGAAGAAGCTCTGGACCGAGCGGCAGGGCGGCGCCGAGGTGGTCGTGATGCAGGCGTACGACGAGTCGCATGAGGCCGAGCTCGTCGCGCGTGAGATCGAACGGCTGCAGCGTGAGGGCGAGGCGCACGGGACGCGGGACGTCGCCGTTCTGTACCGGACGAACGCGCAATCGCGCGCGATCGAGGACAAGTTCCGCGCGTTCGGACTCGCGTATCAGATCGTCGGCGGGGTGTCGTTCTATCAGCGCCGCGAGGTGAAGGACACGCTGGCCTACCTGAGGTTGATCCGGAATCCGCACGACGCCTTCGCGCTCGCGCGCGTCCTGAACACGCCGCCGCGCGGCCTGGGCGACAAGACGCGCGCCGCCTTGCTCGCGACCGCACGCGAGCACGACATGAGCGTCGGTGACGCGCTCGCGAAGGCGGACCTCATCACGTCCATCCCCAAACGGCAGCAGGACGCGCTCGTCGCCTTCGGAAAGGTCATGACGAAGCTTCGCGGCGCGGCGGAGCAGCTCGCGCTGCCGCGGCTGCTCGACGAGGTCACCGCTCTCACGGGATACGAGGCATACCTCAAGGACGGCACCGAAGAAGGAGAGGAGCGCTGGGCGAACGTCCAGGAGCTCCGGACGCTCGCCGAAGAGTTCATCACCGTTCCTCAGGACGAGCAGCTGCCGAGTTTCCTCGAGCAGATCGCGCTCGTGTCGGACGTCGACGAATACCAGGACGCGAAACCCTCGGCGACGCTCATCACGATGCACGCGGTGAAGGGCCTCGAGTTCCCCATCGTTTTCATGACCGGTATGGAGGAAGGTGTCTTTCCCCACGCGCGCGCGATCGAGAGCGGCAGCGAGGCCGAGCTCGAAGAGGAGCGTCGCCTCTGTTACGTCGGCATCACCCGCGCCAAAGATCGCGCGTACCTCACATACGCCCGGCGCCGATCGCTCTTCGGCCGCACCAACATGAATCCGCCGTCGCGGTTCCTCATGGAGCTTCCGAGCGAGGGCGTTCAGCTCCGCGGCGGCATCGAGACCGAAGAGCGCGACACCTGGGCGGAGCTCGATTGGGAGCGCGACCGGGTGCGATACGAGGAGCGGAAACAGGCGCGGCGCGACGAGATGCTCGTGGGCCTTCCGTCGGCCTGGACCGGTCGTGCGACGCGGGCACGGACCGCTACTCCGACCGAAACGCGGTTCCGCCCCGGGGACAAGGTGCGCCACCCGGTCCTCGGCGAGGGCATGGTCGTCTCGAGCGTGGCGCGGGACGACGATGAAGAGGTGACTGTCGCATTCCCCGACAAAGGAGTGAAGAAGCTCATGGCGAGCTTCGCGAAGCTCGGTCGCGCCTAGCGGGAGTCCGTCGAGCGCTGGTCAGTCAGGCCGGTCGAGTCACGACCGGCACGCCGCTTGCCAGGGAAGCGCACGTGCAGGCAAGGGGAGCGAGTCGGCCCGCGCGCCGCCGTGTTCAGGTCCGCCTACCTCTGACGGCGAGGACTGAGATCGTTTTCGGTATCTCTTTGTCGACGCCACGCAGACGACGCCGTTCATTGGGAACGACGCGCCGGTGGGCGCGGGCCACCATGATCGCCGGGTGCTGCGTCCTCGCCGTCGTGGTGCCCATCGCGACCGTGACGGCGGCTCCAGACCTCGAGCGCATCGGCGCGCTCGCCGTTCCCGCGCGGCATCCGACGGCGCTCGACGCGTCGAATTATGTGGCCGTCCCACGGGCGGTCGTGCGCGCGCGCCGCTCGCTCGTCACGGAGGTCCGTCGGGAACCGCCGGCGCTCCGAGCGCATGTGGTCGCGCCCGGCGAAACGCTCTTCTCCATCGCGGCGCACTACGGCGTCACCCCGCAGACGCTCGCGTACAACAACGCTCTCGCCGATACGGCGGAGGTGCGTCCCGGGCAACCTCTCGTCGTGCCGCCGCTCGACGCCGCGATACATGTCGTGCAAGACGGCGAGACGCTCGCGCAAGTCGCGGCGCGCTTCAATGTCGATCCGGACGCGGTCCGTGCACTGAACCGCGTCGCGTACGAGCCGGCCGACGTAACTCCGGGCCGCGTGCTCCTGCTGCCCGTGCCCGACGGGCGCTACCCGGGCTTCCGTCTTCGAGTGAGCGACGCCCCGCGCGTGTTCGCCCCGAGACTGCGCTGGCCGACCGAAGGCGTGGTGACGCAGCTTTTCTCGCCCGGCCACACCGGCATCGACATCGCGGCGCCGTACGGCTCGCCGATCGTCGCGAGCGACGCGGGAACGGTGAGCGCTGTCGGCGTGCGCGGACCCGGCGGTCTGGCGGTATGCATCTATCATGACTGGGGCCTCGAGACGTGCGACTACCACACCTCGGCGGTCAATGTGGAGCTCGGCGAGCGCGTCGTGGCCGGACAGCAGATCGCAGCTGTTGGCCTGACCGGTGTCACGAGCGGTCCGCACGTGCACTGGGAAGCGCGAACGAACGGCGTGCTCGTCGACCCGATGACCTACGCGCCGGACACGACGTCCGTCATTCGAGTGGGAGGCGCGACCGGCCACCCGTAGCCATCACCGCCCGGGCAACGCCATCTGCTGCCAAGTTGCGCCGCCGTCGACGGTACGGTACCCGGAGCGCTTGTTGTCGATCGTGAACGCGATCGCCCAACCGACTTTCGCGTTCGCGAAGCGGACCTCCACGGATGCCTTCACGGATGTCACCCGAACGCAGCGGAACGTGTTGCCTCCGTCGTCGGTGACGAGCAGGCCGCCGGGATTCTCGGGTGATCGCCCACCAACGCCTTGACCGAACGGGATCAGCCCGTGGGACGCATCGACGAAGACCGGCGCGCCCAGGAAACCACCGCATCCCTCCTTCCGCCACCAGCTCGCATCAGCGTCGAGTGCACGCGCCGTCCTCCAGGTCAGACCACCGTCGTGGGATACGCGTAGCGCGTATCGCTCGCAGCCATCGCCCGTGCATGACGCGGTGTCGAAGCTGACGGCCCAGACGTCCCGTGGCGTCGGTGCGCTCAGACCGATGAATGCTTCGGTCGGCTGAAGCATGTCGGCGGCGACCGAGACCTGCCACGACCCTCCGCCATCGGATGTCCCGAGCAGGTGTTGCCCCCGACGCACCGCGGCCGATTCGGTGAGCCAGCCGCGCGCGCCGTCCGCGAACGTGGCGACGCCGATCGTCGCACCGGTCGGCCGGTAGGAGGTCGACCATGACACGCGGGCATCCGCGGTCGCGTGCAGCTCGGTGACGCAGCCTTCCGGGTCGCAGGGCCCGGTCGTGATGATCACCCATACACGCCGTTCGTCGACCGCGGTGAGCCCGCGCAGCGGATTGGGACCGGGCATCCCGCTCGGTGCGCCGGCGACCAGACGCTCCGTCCACGTCGCGCCAGCGTCATCCGTCGCGAGAACGATCCCCTTGCGTGGCGTCGCTTGCTCATCGAAGGCCACCGCGAACGCATGCCGCTCGTCGATGAAGTGCAGCTCGTCGAGCGAGCTGACGCCGGCGATCCGCGCCGGGCCGACACGCTACCAGGTCCGGCCCGCGTCGCTCGTCTTCGCGAGCGTCGCCCCGGCGTCGTCGCGTAGGGCGACCCAGCCGACAAGCTCGGTGAGGACATCGAACGCGGTGACCTGGCCGGCAAGTGGGGGCGACGTGAGCCCGGGCGTCGACGATGCGCTCGGTGTGGCAGGCGACGTCGCGATCGCGGTCGGGGCTGGTGAAAGGGTCGGGGCAGCGATGTTCGACGAGCACGCGGCCGCGAAGGCCGTCAGCGCGAGAAGCGCCACGCGGACACGCGCTTCGGAGACAATTTCAACATGCCCGCGTCGTCCGTCGAAAAGCGCGCCGCTGACCTTCGTCAGAAGATCGAGAAGGCGAACTACGAGTACCACGTCCTCGATCGACCGACGATCAGCGACGAGGCCTACGACGCCCTCATGCGGGAGCTGCAGTCGCTCGAGGAGGCGCATCCGGAGCTCGTCACCCCGGAGTCGCCGACGCAGCGCGTCGGCGCCCCGGCCGCGGCGCGGTTCGCCCCCGTCCAGCACTCCGCGCCGATGCTCTCGCTGTCCAACGCCTTCGATGAGGAGGAGCTCCGCGCGTTCGACCAGCGCGTGCGCAAGCTGCTCGGTCGCGACGCGGTGGGTTACGTCTGCGAGCTGAAGATCGACGGCCTCGCGATCAACCTCACCTACGCCGACGGGAAATTCATCCAGGGCGCGACGCGAGGCGATGGTCTCGTCGGCGAGGACGTCACGGCGAACCTGCGCACGATCCGGTCGATCCCGTTGACCTTCCGTACGACGATGAAAGGCCGCGTCGACGTGCGTGGTGAGGTCTATCTACCCAAGGCGTCCTTCGAAGCGACGAACAAAGAGCGGGCGGAACGCGGCGAGGCGCTCTTCGCGAACCCGCGCAATGCGGCCGCGGGTGCGGTGCGTCAGCTCGACCCGAAGGCGACCGCGAGTCGGAATCTCGCGATGTGGGCGTACAGCGCGGCCGGCCTCGAGGTGCGATCGCAGCGCGAGCTGCTGGAGCGGCTCCAGGCCCTCGGGGTCCGCGTGAATCCGCACTGGCGGCGCGCGTCGACGATGGAAGAAGTTCTGGCGTTCATCGAGGAATGGAATGAGAAGCGCCACTCGCTCGACTACGGCACCGACGGGGTCGTGGTGAAGGTCGATCAGATCGCCGACCAGGAGCGCCTCGGCTACGTCGCGCGCAGCCCGCGCTGGGCGGTGGCTTTCAAGTTCCCCGCGGAGCAAGCCACGACGACCATCGAAGACATCCTCGTCTACGTCGGCCGGATGGGCACGCTCACGCCGGTGGCTGCGCTCGCGCCGGTGCTCGTCGGAGGGACGACCGTCCGTCGCGCGACGCTCCACAACCTCGACGAGGTGCGCCGTCTCGATGTGCGCAAGGGCGATCGCGTCGTCATCCAGCGCGCGGGCGACGTCATCCCCGAGGTCGTTCGCGTGGAGGTCGACGCGCGCGAGAACGGAAAGGACTACCCCGAGTTCGACATGCCCGAGCGGTGCCCGGTCTGCGCCGGCGAGGTCATCCACCCCGAGGGCGAGGTCGCGTACTACTGCGGCAATCCGTCGTGCCCGGCGAAGAGTGGACAGCGAATCGGTCACTTCGTGTCGCGGGGCGGCATGGACATCGAAGGCGTGGGCTGGGCGCTCGTCTCACAGCTCCAGGAGCGCGGGCTGGTGCGCGATCCGGCCGACCTCTTCTTCATCACGAAAGAGCAGTTGCTCGACCTCGACCGGTTCGCGGAGAAGAGCGCGACGAATATCTACGAGCGCATCCAGTCCGCGAAGCAACGCCCGCTCTCGCGCATCCTGTTGGCGCTCGGCATAAGACACGTCGGCGACTCGACCGCCGACGACCTCGCGCAGTGGCTGGCGCGGCGCCTTCCGAAAGGCGCGGATCTCGGCGTCATCTTCGACACACTTGGCAACGCGAGCGTCGAGGAGCTGCAATCGATCGAGGGGATCGGGCCCGTGGTCGCGGAAAGCCTGGGTGAGTACTTCGCGAGCGAGAGCGAGCGGCCCTTCCTCGACAAGCTCGTGCGCGCCGGGATCCAGCCGGTGATGCCGGCGCCGCGAGAGGCGAGAGACGAGGGTCCATTCGCGGGGAAGACGGTCGTGTTCACGGGGACGCTCGAGCGTCGATCACGCGAAGAGGCCGAAGGTCTCGTGCGATCTCTCGGCGGAAAGACGACCGGGTCCATTAGCGCGAAGACCGATCTCCTTGTCGCAGGTCCGGGTGCGGGATCAAAGCTGGAGAAAGCGAAGTCCTTGGGTGTCAAAGTGGTAGACGAGGAGACCTTCGACGGTATGCTGCGTTAGCACCCAGGGAAGGGAAGGGGCACATGTATCAAACGCCGACGCAGACGCGGCCGCTCGTGGCGCAAGTAGGCGCCGCGCAGCCGCCCGCGCCGGAGATCCCGCTCCCACCGGAGCCCGGCTCCATCGATCAGACCGGGCTGACGCTCGGATTCCTCTCCGACCTCGCGCTGAAGACGCTCTACCTGCGTGGCCAGATGACGATGGCCGAGATCGCGAGCTCGCTTGGGCTGCCCATCGCCAACGTCACCGATCGCGTCATGGAGTTCCTCAAGAGCGAGCGTCTCGTCGAGATCCGTGGCGGCGCGGGGCTTTCGTCAGCGAATTACCAGTTCGTCATCATCGACCGGGGCTCCGAGAAAGCGCAGGAAGCGCTGGCCCGCAGTCAGTACGTCGGCAAGGCGCCGGTCCCGCTCTCGATGTACGTCCAAGCCGTACAGCGTCAATCGATCGCGAACCTGCATGTGACCCAGGACGACATGATCCGAGCGTTCTCGCACATGGTCATCCCGCGCGAGACGCTCGCCCAGCTCGGCCCCGCCGTGAACTCCGGCAAGTCGATCTTCCTGTTCGGCCCGCCGGGCAACGGGAAGACGACGATCGCGGAAGTGCTCGCATCGCTCATGAAGGGCGACGTGGTGCTGCCATACGCGGTCGAGGTCGACCAGCAGGTCGTCAAGGTCTACGACCAGGTCTATCACCGCGTCGCGCTCGACCCGGTCGTCGCCGAGCGGCTCCGCTTTGATCACCGCTGGGTCGTCTCGAAGCGGCCCATTGTCATGACCGGCGGCGAGCTCACCCTCGAGACGCTCGACCTCATCTATGACGAGACGTCGAAGTTCTACGAGGCGCCATTCCAGATGAAGGCGAACGGGGGCATCTTCATGGTCGACGACTTCGGACGGCAGCGCGTCAGTCCGAAGGACCTGCTGAACCGATGGATCGTCCCGCTCGAGAAGCGCGTCGACTACCTGACGCTTCACACCGGCAAGAAGATCGAGATCCCGTTCGACATGCTGATCATCTTCTCGACGAACCTCGACCCGGCGGACCTGGTCGACGAGGCCTTCCTCCGCCGCATCCGCTACAAGATCGGGATCGAGGCGCCGTCCGTCGAGCAGTACGACGAGATCTTCAAGCGCATCTGCACGCGCAAGGGGATCGAGTACAAGACCGAGGCGATGAGCCAGATCCTGGCGCACTACCGCAAGAAGAACCTGGGGCTCCGGAGCTGCCACCCGCGCGACATCGTCGAGCAGCTGATCGACACCGCGCGGTTCCTGGGGCGGCCGGCGCAGCTCACGCCGGACCTCATCGAAATGGCCTGCGACAGCTACTTCGTCTCGCTCGACCCGGGCGGCAACCTCGCGGGGGCGTAACCCCAGAGCGCGAGCCGCCCGCTGCATCGAACTCCGCGCTAATACCCCGGCGGCCAGACGTACGGCGCGACGGTCGGGAGCGGCGGGCCCAGCTCGAGGTCGATGTCGTCGTGGTCGTGAAGGACGATCGACTCCGGCGCATCGGCGTACGGCTTCTGGTTTAGCGTTGCCTGAACGGACTCGCCGTCTGAGACGCGATCGTCGGCGACCACGGTCTTGCTGAGCGGCTTGCCCCACACGGAGAAGAAGTCGCCGAGAGTGAGCTGCCGATTGTCGCCGGCCTCGATGTGGATGATCCCGCTCGTGTCGTGGGTATGCAGCCAGCAGATCGACGTGGCGGTGATCCCGATGAACGCTGGCACCACGCGCAGCTGGCCGCGCACCACGATGGTGAGATGAGCGTGCTCGTGGCGCGTGAACACCTCGGTCGGTCCACACGGAACCTTGGAAGCGGCGCTCGGCGTAGGGGTCGACGCCGCGGTGCCGCCGCAGCTTCCGACGAGGATCGCCAGGGCGACCGTGAACGCGATCTTCACCGCGGCGCGAAAGCCTCCTCGTAGCGGCGTGCCTGCGGCACCACCGTGATCCACCGAGGTAGCGCGGGTCGGGCCGCACGGACCGCAACCGTCACGGCTCTCAAGCATCGCCGCTCGGCCGGTCCAAAACGGAGGCCGAACGCGGACCGAAGGCTGTCCGGAAGCAGACCCGCGGTGATGGCGTCGTTGGGCCAGTACGCGAGATTCGGAAGCCAGCCGAATGGCCGGATGACATCGCGAGCGACGCCAATCGCCGTGGCGTCCGGCACGACCTCGGTCCGCAACATGAGCTTCTCGTACCGGATCAGATCGGCGAGCGTAGACGGGAAGAGATCATGGGGAACCCCAAGCTCACCCGCGAAGAACTTCCCTTCCTCCCAGTAGGACTCCCGCTCACGGTCTGAGAACGGACCCATGACCATCTCGTACCAGCGCAGCGATGTCAGAACAAGGGTCGTCTGCACCCACAACATCAGTCGAGGGTCGCGAGCCACATAGGCCCTGCCGTCTTGGGCTTTCCCGCGAATGTGCGCGTGCACGCGGTCGATGCGACGCAGCGCGCGGTCGGCACGCGCGCGGTCGCCGAAGACGATCGCGAGAGTGGAGTCCACGGTGCGGATCAGGCGTGGCAGCGGCGCGCGCCTGAAATCCGAGTGCTGATCCACGCCGGCGGCGACGAGCGGATGCGCGACCTGCATGAGGAGCGCGGCAGTCCCCCCGAGAAGCAGAAAGCTCTCGCGGTTGATGCGTCTCGCGACCGAGTCGACGGCTAGGATCCCTGGGTCCCGCACACTACGAGTGTGGCGCTCGTTCGCGCGTTCCGCTTCGCGTTCGAAGGCGCGATCTACGTCATCCGCAGCGAGCGCAACGCTCGGATTCAGCTGGTGGTCGCCGCCGCGGCAGCGGTCGTCGGGATCTGGCTCGGGCTTGGCCCGATCGAATGGGCGGTGCTCGCCCTGACGATGGGGCTGGTCATCGGCCTCGAATGGATGAACACCGCCGTCGAGATCACCGTCGCGCTCGCATCGCCCGATGAGCATCCTCTCGCGAAGGCGGCCAAGGATGTCGCCGCCGCGAGCGTGCTCGTCGGCGCGATCGCGTCGGTCGCGATCGGCCTTTTCCTGCTCGGTCCGCGGCTCGTCGCTCGTTTCTTCGGCCCCTAGACTTCGCTCATGGCCATCGATCGTTCCGTCGTCGAAAAGGCCGCCGGACTGGCGCGCATCGCGCTGACTCCCGAAGAGGTCGAGCGTTTCACCGGGCAGCTGTCGGTCGTGCTGCAGGCGGTCGAGCGACTGAAGGACGTCGACACGGAGAAGGTGTCGCCGACCGCGTCCGTCCTGCCCGTTTTGGATGTTATGCGCGAAGATGAAGCTCGTCCGGGGCTCACCGTGGACGAAGCCCTCGCCAACGCGCCGCGCGGCGGCCGCGATGGTGAGTTCTTCCGCGTGCAGCAGGTGCTCGAGGAAAGGCCTTGAGCGAGGAGCGGTTCACCCGCGACGAGCGAGTCCTCGCGGCCGCAGGCGTGTCTCCGCGGGTCGCTACGCGCCCAGGGGCCCCTGCCCCTGGCCGCGAGATTGATCAGGAAAGGCCTTGATGGAGCTGCCGCGTTCGATCCGCGACGCGGCGGAGCTGCTGCGCTCACGCCGGGCGAGCGCGGTCGAGCTGGCCGAGGCCGCGCTCGCGCGCGCGCACGCCGATCGCCACAACGCGTGGCTGCACCTCTGCGACGAGCACGCGCGCACGCAGGCGGGCGCCGCGGACGGGATGCTCAAGTCCGGCGGTGCACCCGTCTTGACCGGCATCCCGTGGGCGTGCAAAGACATCATCGGGACGAAGGCGATCCCGACGACCGCGGGCTCACGGATCCTTGAGCAGTACGTTCCGCCCTACTCCGCGACGGTCGTGGAGCGTCTCGACTCGCGGGGCGCGGTCATGATCGGGAAGACCAACCTCGACGAATTCGCGATGGGTTCGTCCAATGAGAACTCCGCTTTCGGGCCGGTCAAGAACCCCTGGCGCCTCGAACGCGTACCGGGCGGGTCGTCCGGCGGTTCGGCGGTCGCCGTCGCGGCCGGCGAGGTGCTCTTTGCGCTGGGCACCGATACCGGTGGCTCGATCCGGCAACCGGCCGCGCTCTGCGGCGTCGTCGGTATGAAGCCGACGTACGGGCGCGTGCCGCGCTGGGGCGTCGTCGCTTTCGCGTCGTCGCTCGATCAGGTCGGACCGTTCACGAACACGGTCGAAGACGCTGCCATCGTCTGCGAGGCGATATTCGGTAAGGACCCGAACGACACGACGATGGTCGCTGATTTCCCGAACGATGACCTGCGCACCGATCTGGAGAAGGGCGTGAAGGGTCTGCGCCTCGGCGTGCCGAAGGAGTACTTCTCCATCAAAGGCATGGAGCCGGGCGTCGAGCGGGCGGTCCGCGAGGCCCTCGCGGTGCTCGAGCGCGAGGGCGCCAAGCTCGAGGAGGTTTCGCTCTCGCTCACCGACCACGGCCTCGCCGTCTACTACATCATCCAGCCGGCGGAAGCATCGTCGAACCTCGCACGGTACGACGGCGTCCGCTACGGCCTGCGCGTCGAGGGGCCGAATCTCCTCGAGACCTATAAACGCACGCGCGGCAAGGGCTTCGGGGCCGAGGTGAAGCGCCGCATGATCCTCGGCACGTATGCGCTTTCGGCGGGCTACTACGACGCGTACTACGTGAAGGCGCAGAAGGTCCGCACGCTGATCAAGGCGGAGTACGACCGCGTCTTCGAAGAGGTTGACGCGCTCGTCACGCCGACGTCGCCGACCGTTGCGTTCGCAATCGGCGCGAAAGTGAATGATCCGCTCGCGATGTACCTGAACGACATCTTCACCCTCCCGGTGAACATCTCGGGTCTCCCCGGCATCTCCCTACCGTGCGGGCTCTCCGAGGGATTACCGGTCGGCCTCCAAGTCATCGCCAACTCGTACCAGGAGCGCACGATGTTCCGCGTCGCCGCGGCGTACGAGCGCGCCACGCCACACCATCTCGCGCGACCGGAGGTGAAGGCGGCATGAAGGCCACCGGACGTCCGCTGACCAACAGGAAGGTCGAGCGCATACCGGCCAGCGGTATCCGCCGCTTCTTCGACCTTGTGTCGGGGGTCGAGGGCGTGATCTCGCTCGGGGTCGGCGAACCGGACTTCGTCACTCCCGAGCGCTTCCGCGAGGCCGCGATCCGCTCGATCAAAGAGGGCCGGACCAAGTACACGTCGAATTACGGCATCCAGCCGCTGCGCCAGGCGATCAGCGAGCACACCGCGCGGCTTCGCGGCGTCACGTACGACCCCGACCGCGAAATCCTCGTGACCGTCGGCGTGTCGGAGGCTGTGGACCTCGCGCTACGTGCGACGCTGAATGACGGCGAAGAGGTGATCATCGCGGACCCCTCGTATGTCGCGTACGTGCCAGGGATCGTGCTCGCCGGGGGCGTTCCGGTGCCGGTAGCGACGGAGGAGGAGCACGAGTTCCGGCTACGCCCGGAGGACGTCGAGCGCGCGATCACACCGCGGACGCGCGCGATCCTGCTCGGGTTCCCGAACAACCCCACCGGCGGCGTGCTGACCGACGACGATGTGCACGGACTGGCCCGGCTCGCCGAGGAGCACGACCTCCTCGTCTACGCGGATGAGATCTACGACCGCCTGGTGTACGGCGGCGAGCACCGCTCGATCATCTCGCTGCCGGGAATGCGTGAGCGCACCGTCTACCTCGCGGGCTTCTCGAAGTCGTACGCGATGACGGGCTGGCGGGTCGGCTATGCCTGCGCGCCGGCCGAGGTCATCGAGCAGATGATGAAGGTCCACCAGTACACGGTGATGTGCGTGCCCACCGCCGGGCAGTACGCGGCGCTCGAGGCGCTGCGGACGGGCGAGGACGAGGTCCGACGGATGGTCGGCGAGTACGACCGCCGCCGCAAGGTGATGTGGCGCCGGTTCAATGAGATGGGCCTCCAATGCTTCGAGCCGCGTGGCGCGTTCTACTGCTTCCCGAACATCACCTCGACGGGCATGAGCGACGACGAGTTCGCGGAGCGCCTCCTCGTCGAAGAGAAGGTCGTCACCGTTCCCGGCAACGCGTTCGGGGAGCGGGGACGAGGGCACGTGCGCGCCTGTTATGCGACCAGCCTCGAGAAGATCGAGGAGGCGTGCGACCGGATCGCACGCTTCGTCGGACGAGCGTGACCCAGATCCGAGGGGCGAGCGCTTCGCGCCCACGGACCCCTGCCCCTGCCCCCGAGAACCCGCCGCCGGACGAGGTGTGGGTGGAGCGGTTCGAGCGTTCTCTCGCAGTGGGAGATCCGCTGGGAGCGTCCGACGCCCTTCGCAAGTCCGGCATCAACGGCTGGGTCCGCAAGGACAACTTCGACCGCGCGGTCGAGATCATCGACCGGATCGGACCGGCGCCGATCGTCCGGCTGAACTGGGCTGAGCGCCTCATCGCCCATCCCCGGCGCGTCGATAAGGAGCTCGCCGCGCTGATCGCCGCGCCGCTCATTCAGGGTCATTCGCGCGACCTCATGCGAATGGCCTACCGCCTTGCGCGCGACGACGACTGGGGGGTGCGCGAGACCGCCGCAGCGCTCCTGGGCCGCCTCCTCGTCGAGTCGTGGGAGGACACGCTTCCTCTGGCCCGCGAGTGGGTGAGCGGGCCGGACAGCCGCCTCAGGCGCGCGGTGGTGGTGGCTGCCAAGTACGCGGCACGGACGCGGCGTCAGGAGTGGGCCGAGCCGCTGCTCGGGCTGATCGAGCCCGCCCTTCGCGACCATGAGGAGTACGTGCGCAAGAACCTCGGGCCGTTCGCGCTCGGCGATCAGTTCGTGCGCTCGTATCCCGATGCGACGCTCGCACGGCTCCGGACGTGGATGAAGGATGAGGACGAGAACGTGCGCTGGAACGTCGCGATGACGTTCTCGGCCGCGAGCGGCGCGCGCCTCGCTCTACGCGCCCCCGACATCCTCGAGTTTCTTGCCACGGACGAGCGGCCGTTCGTGCGCGGCGCGGTCCGCGCCGCCCAGCGTCGCGTTCGAACGCTGGTCGCGTAGATGGGAACGATCTACGAGGACCAGCCGCCTGAGCTATGGGCCGGCCCCGAGTCGCTCGATCCCACGCCGGTGTGGAAGCAGTTCGCGTTGATCGGGCTCTTCCTCTTCTTCGGCCTGGTGCTGGTCGGCGTGGTCGCGGCGTTCGAGGTCGCGCCGCAGATCGCGAAGCCGCCGGCGCTCGTTCCCGGCGATCGCCTGGTGCTGCCGCTCAGCGTGTTGCCCCCGTACGTCGGCGGGGCGGGAGCGCCGCCGAATCGTATCGGTCCGCCTCTGATCGACGAGGCGCGCAGCTTCTTACTCGTGCGCGTCGACCGCGCCGAAGTGATCGCCGTCCGCGCGCGCTGGTCCCCCCAGCCTGGTCAGCCGGAGTGCCTGATCCGGGACGCCATCGTGAACGGAAAGGTCGGCTACCAGGCGGTTTGCACGCAGGCCGGCCGCGGACTGTTCTTTACGTTCGACACGCGCGGCAACTCGAGCGACGGAGCTTCCCGCGGCCTCGACCGATATCTTGTGTCGGTGAGCGAGGACCGCGTGATCGTCAACCTGAGCCGCCTCATCGTCTCCCCCGAGCGCACCTCGGCGCCGGCAGTGCCGTGAGCCCCACACCGTACGAGCTCGTCATCGGGGTCGAGACCCACGTCGAGCTCAACACCGAGTCGAAGATGTTCTGTGGCTGCAAGGCGCGCTGGTTCGGTGCGCCGCCGAACACGCTCGTCTGCCCGGTCTGCCTCGGGCTTCCCGGCGCGCTGCCCGTGCCGAACCGCCGCGCGATCGAGCTCGCGATCACGGCGGGGCTCGCGCTGCACTGCGAGACGCCCGATCACACCAAGTTCGACCGCAAGAACTATATGTATCCCGATCTGCCGAAGGGTTATCAGATCTCGCAGTACGACCTGCCCCTGACGGTGAACGGCTGGCTGAAGCTGGAGAGCGGGAAGCGTGTGGGCATCCGGCGCGCGCATCTCGAGGAAGACACCGGAACGCTGAAGCATGGGGAGGATGCCGGACGGCGCTACACGCTCGTGGACTTCAACCGCTCCGGCGTCCCGCTCCTCGAGATCGTCACCGATCCGGACATGAGCTCCGCCGACGAAGCCGAGCACTACGTTCGCACCCTGCGCGACATCCTCGTCTACTCCGGCGTCTCCGAGATGCGGCTCGAGCAGGGCGCGGGCCGCTTCGACGTCAACGTGTCGATCCGCTTTCAGGAAGGCGGCAAGACGCTCTGGCCGCCGCAGAGCGAGATCAAGAACCTGAACAGCTACGAGGCCCTTCGTGGCGCCGTCGCGTACGAGTCGGACCGTCTCTGGCAGGAGTGGCAAAGCGGGGGGGAGATCCGGACGCGGACGGGCAAGGTGACCGTGGGGTGGAGCCCCGAGCGCGGCCGCACGTACCTGCAGCGGAGCAAAGAAGAGGTCGAGGACTACCGCTATTTCCCCGAGCCCGATCTCGTCGCGCTCCAGCCGAAGGCCGAACGGGTCGCCGAGCTCCGCGCCGCGCTCCCCGAAATGCCGACCGAGCGCCGCGCTCGGTTCATTGAGAAGTTCGGGCTTTCTGAATACGCCGCGCGGATCCTCGTCTCGGACCGCGCCCTCGCCGACTATTTCGAAGCGGCGGTCGGCGTCGAACCTACCAGCGCGAAGGCTGTCGCGAACTGGGTCACCGGCGAGCTCACCGCCGCGCTGAAGCGGGACGGTGGCAACGCGAAGGGCGCGCGTGTCGCGCCGGAACAGCTGGCGGTGCTCGTGCGGCTCGTTTCCACCGAGAAAGTCAGCGCCACCGCCGCGAGGCAGGTCTTCGGGGAGATGTGGAAGAGCGGCGGCGATCCAGAGGCGATCGTGAACACGCTCGGCCTGGCGCAGACGAGCGACGAAGGCGCGATCGCGGCGGCCGTGGACGAGGTCATCAAGGCGAATCCGAAGGTGATCGCGGACTACCGGAAAGGGAACGAGCGCGCGCTGGACGGGCTTATCGGTCCGGTGATGGGTCGCATGAAGGGAAAGGCGAGCGGCGCGGTGATCCGCCGGATCATCCTGGAACGATCGGCTGAGAGACCTTAGCGGCCACAGTGGCTTGACGCGGCGCGCGTGATCAATCGATGAACTCGTACGCGGGGATCGTCAGGAAGTCGTGGAACTCGTCTGACAGCGCGACCTCTTCGAAGATCTTCCGCGCGTCTTCATAACGACCCTTCGCGAAGAGGTCCGCGCCGACGGCGTTCTTGATCTTTTCGAGCTCCTCGCGCTCAACATCGCGAACGAGCTTCGGCGTCACGCGCGGTCCCTCGGAAAGCGAGACGCCGTGGTGGATCCACTGCCAGACCTGCGAGCGTGAGATCTCGGCGGTCGCGGCGTCCTCCATGAGGTTGTTGATCGCGGCGGCCCCGGTTCCTCGGAGCCACGACGCGATGTACTGGATGCCCACGCTCACGTTCGTCCGCAGACCGGCATCGGTGATCGTCCCACCGGGGATCCGTACGTCGAGCAGCTGCTTCGCCGTCGTATTGACCTCCGGGCGCTGGCGGCTGAGCTGGTTTTCCTTCGCGCCAAGGACGCGATCGAATTCCGTCATCGCGGTCTCGACGAGATCGGGATGCGCGACCCACGTCCCATCGAAACCGTCGTTCGCCTCCCGCGTCTTGTCGTCGCGCACTTTCGCGAGCGCCGTTTCGGTGACCGCTGGGTCCCTCCTGTTGGGAATGAACGCCGCCATCCCGCCGAGCGCGAACGCACCGCGCTTGTGGCAGGTCTTGACGAGCAGCTCGGTGTACGCGCGCATGAACGGGACGGTCATCGTGACCTGGGCGCGATCGGGCAGGATGAATTCCCTGCGGTCGCCGAACTTCTTGATGATGCTGAACATGTAGTCCCAGCGGCCGGCGTTGAGACCCGCGCTGTGATCGCGGAGCTCGCTCAGGACCTCCTCCATCTCGAACGCCAGAGGCAGCACCTCGACCAGTACGGTCGCCTTGATCGTTCCGTGGTCGAGCTTGAGCTGGTCCTCGGTCCAGCTGAAGATCTGATCCCAGAGACGCGCCTCGCGATGGCTCTCGAGCTTTGGCAGATAGAAGTACGGCGCGGTCCCGCGCTCGAGCAGGCGGCGGGCGTTGTGGAACACGTACAAGCCGAAGTCGACGACGGCGCCCGCGATCGATACGCCCTCGGCGTGGAGGTGCTTCTCCACCAGATGCCATCCGCGCGGCCGGACGACGAGTGTCGCGGTCTTCTCGGCCAGCGAGTACTTCTTTCCGTCGGGGTTCTGGAACGAGATGGTCCGTTCGATCGCGTCGATGAGATTCTGCTGGCCCTCCATGAGGTTCGACCACGTCGGCGTGTTCGCATCCTCGAAATCCGCCATATACACGGAGGCACCGGAGTTGAGGGCGTTGATCACCATCTTTCGATCCGTTGGCCCGGTGATCTCGACCTTACGGACGCGGAGATCTGGCGGCACCTCTGCGACCTTCCAGTCGCCCTCACGGACCTGACGGGTGTCGGCGCGGAATTCGAACGTCCCGCCGGACCGAAGACGCTCCGCGACTCCCGCGCGATCTTGGAGAAGCCCCACCCGGACCGGCTCGACCTCACGGTGAAGCCGCGCGAGGAAATCGAGCGCCTCGGGTGTCAGGATCTCCGGGAAGGCCTGGCCCGATGGCGCGTTGATCTGCACGGAGGCCGTCCGCATCGCCTCGTATCCTGCCACGCGGGAGTGGCAGGACCATTCGACCTCGGGGGCAAGCGCGCCCTCGTGACGGGCGGATCCCGCGGCATCGGGCGCGCGATCGCATTCGCGCTGGCCGACGCGGGCGCTGACGTCGCTATCACATCGCGGAAGGGCGACGATGCCGAGCCGGTCGCGCGCGAAATCCGCGCGAAGGGGCGCCGCTCGCTCGCGCTGCTGCTGGAGGTTCGCAACGCTCCTTCGATCCGCGTCTGCTTCGAGCGTCTGGGGCGTGAGTGGGGAAGCCTCGACATTCTGGTCAACAACGCCGGAACGAACATCCCGACAGACCTTGAGTCGCTCGACGAGTCGAGCTGGGACACGGTCGTCGATACCGATCTCAAAGGGGTGGCCTTCGTGACGCAGGCGGCGCTTCCGCTCCTCTCGGACGGCGGCCGCATCGTCAACGTCGCGTCGATCTACGGCGTGCTCGGCCGCGTCGAGCGCGTGGCGTACAGCGCCGCGAAGGGTGGCGTGGTCACGCTCACGAAGTCGCTCGCGCTCGAGCTCGCACCGCGGGCCATCACCGTGAACGCGGTTGGTCCGAGCCTTATCGAGACCGACCTGACCCGAGAGCGCATGAGTCGCGACCCGAGCTTCCGGGAGCGGGAGGTCGCCCGCACGCCGCTCGGCCGGCTCGGAACGCCCGAGGACGTCGCCGCGGCGGTCGTGTACTTCGCGTCTACCGAAGCCGGGTTCGTGACCGGCCAGCTGTTGCTGGTCGACGGCGGGACCGGGGCTCACTAGCGAGTAAGGGGCTCTGGCCCCCTCAGGCCCCCGGCGCCGTCAAACCCGACATCCCCCGCCCGGTACGTCAGTACTCCCCCGCGGTCGAGATAGTCCCGTCGGGTGATGGGAGAGAGCGCGCGCCGTCCTACAAATCGATCAGCAACAACGGGAGGAGACATGGGAGGCGCACGGCGAGTGTCGATGCAGGCGACCCCGACCGCGGCTCCGATGGAGCAGGCGGCCGAATCGCCTCGGCTCGACCTTCCTCCGTTGTCCATCGTCCCGATGACGCCGCCGATCGAGGCGACGCTTCGCATTCTTTTGAACAGCGTCCCCTATCTCATCGGGGCGGCGGTGGTCCGGCAGCCCGCGGCCGGCGATTCGGTCGAAGCACAGGTAGGCCGTATGCCCTGGCTGCACGACCGTCGGCTGCTGAATCTGCAGCTTCCCGACGACACACTCCCGGCGAACCGCGCCATCCTTCTCGACTGGCCGGTGCCCTACCAAGCCGAGTGGGTGGGGATACCGCCGCGACTCCTCATCTCGCGCCTCGTCGCTCGCGAGCGCACGGTCGGCGTGCTCCTCGGCACGCTCATCACGCGCGAAGTGGTCACGGCGCAGGCTCGCGAGGCGCTCGATCTTTCATGCGAGCTCATCGCCGCGGCGGTGGGAAGCGATTCGCTCGCGACGTTCGCGACGACCGCCCAACCGGAGCAGCCGCGGCGTCTCGTGGTGGTGCCCAACGAGCCCGAGCCCGAGCCGGAATCCCAACCGGACTTCGGTGGCCGGGGGGCTCTGCCCCCCGAAGCTGTCCTTGATCCGAAAGATGAGCAGGAAGAGCGCGACCGCCAGGTGGTCGAAGAGGTCGCGCGCGCACTCGACGACCTCACCGATGCACGATCGATCGGTCGGGTCCTGCGCGACGCGGTCACCGCGATCGCGGGGGTCGACGGCTTTTCCGTGACGCTCTTCAACGCCGTGCGACGCGAAGTCGCCTACCGGTACAAGGTGGTGGGGGCCGATCCCGAGTCCGCCGAGATGGGCCGGCAGGCCGTCGATGATGGTCCGGACTGCTATGCGGCACGGCACGATCGGCGCTGGCATTCGTACATCCGCGAGATCGGCATGCGCGGGCCGGAAGGTGTCGAGGCGCGCAAGATATCGGTCCTTCAGTACCCGCTCGTCGCTGCCGACGAGGTCTTCGGCGTCACGACGCTGCAGGTGTTTGGCGAGAGCGGGTTCTCCGACCACGCCACTCGGCTCGTCCTCCGCGTCATCGAGGTCTCGAGCGATCGGCTCGCCGCTGTTCGGCGTGCCACCCGCTTCCAACCAAGTCTCTCCCCTCTGGAGTCCGCGGCGGCCGTCGTCCTCCCGCCGGCCGCCGCGGCTCCGTCCTCCACTCCCGCAGAGCCGGAGGCCCCAACGACCGACGAGATCCTCAAGGACCTCCTCGCGAAGTGCGCCGAGATCGGCCTTCCGACCACCTTCATGGTGGGCGTGGACCCGGCCGCCGGCGTGCTTCGCGGTGAGCTCATCAGCACGTCGGCCGCGGCGCGTGAATTCGACTACGCGCTCGGGATCTCGGCGGGCAGGTTCACGATCGAGCTCGCCGACCGGTACAACGCGATCGCGCGCGCATGCCGCGAGGGGCGCATCGTGACATCGCCCACCCTCGACGAGCTTGTCCACCCGCTGCGGGATGCCGACGGGGCCGCGACGCTCGAGCGTCTCGTGCAGGGCGGGCGGTCGACGATCATCCCGATCTCCGTCTCCGGGGACGTCGTCGGCGCGCTGGTGGTGGGCCCGATGGCCGACGAGCCCGGTTTCAGAACGATCGTGATGGTGCGTGGGTTGGTGGACGAGACCGCATCGCGACTCACGGAGGCTTGGCGCACTAACAGCTAGCCCCATACTCGGTCGCCGATGGTCGGCGAGGTGACCTTCGCGGTCCTCGGTGTCCTCTTCCTCATTGCCGACATCCGAACGTTCGCGTCCGCGTTCCAGCTGACCTTCTACGGGCAGCCGAACAGCACCCTTGGCATCATGGCGATCGCCGCATTCGCTACGGCGTTCCTGGCGCCGCTCCTTGGCTGGCGCCTCGGCCCGCGACGATCGGTCGCGGTCAGCGGCGCGATCCTCGGACTTGCGACGCTCCTCGCGACGCTATCGCGGAGCAACGTCCCCGACCTCGCGCTCTCGGTCGTGGGCCTCGCCGCCGGTATGTGGTGGCTCGGCCTCCTTCACTCCTCGCGGCCGCCGGATCGATCCTCGCCGCTACCGATCGCGATTCCCGTCGCCCTCGCGGTCGACCTCGCGCTCCGTGCCGCGTTCCACTCCGTTCCTGTCGTTGACGTCACGCCCACCGTCGCGGCCCCGCTCGCGCTCGTCGCCGCGCTGGTCTTCTTCGCCTCGGGCGTGGCGGCTCTCGGCGGCGAGCGCTCGTGGACGCGACCCGGTCTTCGCGGATCGATCGCGCTCCTCGCCTTGCCCGCGGTCTTCATGGTGGCGGAGACCGGAGGCACGAACGGGGCCCAGGTCGCCCTTGCGAGCCAGCTCGGTCTCGGCCCCGAGCCCGCCCGCAGCACGGAGCTCGGGATGGTCCTCGTGGCGCTCGGGCTCGCGTCGGGTGCGCTGATCCTCTCGCGACCTGCTCCTCGCGGGATGGTCGCCGCGATCCTCTGCGCGCTGGGTGCCGCCCTTGTCTGGTACGTCCATGCAGCCGTGATCTCTTTGGTGGGCGGACTCGTGCTCGGGGCGGGCGTACTGCTGGCCTCCGCGGCTCTTCCCGCGGCGCCCGTAGTACCGGCGCGCTCGCCACTGGCGGTCACCCTCGCCTTCGCCCTCGGGTGGCTCGCTTTCGTGGGGACCACCTTCGGCTTCTACGCGTTCTGGGCGTACGTTCCGGCGGTATACGCGGCGGTGGCGCTCGTCGTCGTCGCGGGTCTGATCGTGCCGGCGGCGGGTCTGCCACCGTGGCGCATGCTCGCGATCGCGCTCGTACCGCTCGTCGTCGGCGTGCCCCTCGCGGCGCTCCTGCTCACGCCCGCGCCTGGCGCGTCGGTGGACCCGCGCAATACGTTCCGGGTCATGACCTTCAACATCCATCAGGGCTTCAACGCCGTGCAGTCACCGTCGCTCGATCAGATCGTCGACGTGATCGCGCACGAATCGCCCGACGTCCTTCTGCTCCAGGAGGTCGTTCGCGGCTGGATGATCGACGAGCAGCATGACGCGCTCGGCGTGCTCGCCGAGCGCCTTGGGATGCCGTACGTCTTCGCGCCGAACATCGGCGACCTCTACGGCAACGCGATTCTCTCCCGCTTTCCAATGACAGACGTAAAGCGCGTGCATTTCGCGCCTCAGCCCTCGCTGCGGCATCAGCCTCGGGGCGCGGTCGGCGTGCGCATCGGCGACGTGCTCATCATCAACACGCACCTCGACGACATCGCCGACTCGAGTGCGATCCGCCAGGAGCAGGTGCGGTCGATCCTCCGTGAGTGGGACGGTGAGAAGATAGCGATCATCGCCGGGGATATGAACGCCGAGCCATCGGAGTTGGAGATGGGACTTCTCGGGGAGGCCGGATTTGGTGACCTCGCCGAGCCGGCGGGGCCTACCACGACGATGGATGACCCACCCAAGCGGATCGATTATCTCTGGGGAATCGGCGTCATCGGATCGAACCCGCACACTGTCATGGCGCTGGCCGCGTCAGATCACCGTGCGGTGGTCGTGAACGTCACGAAGCAGTCACGGCCGTGACGCTCTTCGGATTGTTAAAGCTGATTCACGTCGCAAGTGTGATCTGGATGTTCGGTGGGCTTCTCGGCGCTTTTACGCGCTCGGTGCCGCTACTCGCGCGACGGAGATCCGGCTTACGCGCGCATTCGCCGATCTCGCGGGCCGCTTCGAGACGACCATGGTCATTCCCGGCTCGAGCGCCGTTCTCATCTCGGGGATCGCCACGGCGCTCGCGGGCGGGTTTCCGCTCCTCGGACCGCTGCAGAACGAGCCGGCATGGATCTTTGTCTCACTGCTTCTGTTCGCCGCCACCCTTGCGCTCGTGCCGACGGTGTTCCTTCCGCGCGGGCGGACCTTCGGCGCGGCGCTGGAGGATGCGACGGTTCGCGGCGACCTCACGCCCAGCCTGAGGGCCGCCTTCGCGGACCCCGTCGTCGCTCGATCGCATTGGGGCGAGCTCGTCGGCTTCGGGCTCATCCTCGTCCTCATGGTGCTGAAGCCGTTCTGACCATAGACTCGTCCTGAACCGCCGCGCTTCCCGAGCGGCAACGTGGGGCAGGTCATCGCCAAGCAGTTCGTCCATCTGCACACCCATAGCGAGTACAGCCTGCTCGACGGGCTGTCGCGGCTCTCCGACCTCGTCGCCCGCGCGAAGGCGCTCGATATGCCCGCTCTGGCGCTCACCGATCACGGCGCGCTCTACGGGGCGATTGACTTCTACACGCTTTGCCGGGACGCCGGCATCAAGCCGATCGTGGGCATCGAAACGTACGTCGCGCGGAAGAGCCGTTTCGACCGCGACGCGCGATCCGAAGGCCACGGCAAGCCGTTCCACCTCGTGCTCCTCGCCAAGGACTTCACCGGCTACCAGAACCTGGTGGCGCTCGTGACCGCGGCCCACCTCGAGGGCTACTACTACCGGCCGCGCATGGACAAGGAGCTCTTCCGCGAGCGCGGTCAAGGGTTGATAGCCCTCTCCGCGTGTCTCCAGGGCGAGCTCGCGCGCGCGCTGATGGATGAAAGTGTCGACGCGGCCTGCGCCGTCGCCGAGGAGCATCGTGAGATCTTCGGCGAAGGCAACTACTACCTCGAGCTCATGTCGCATGGCATCGCCGAACAGGAGCGGGTGAACGACGGCGTACGCGAGGTGTCGCGCAGGACGGGCATCCCGCTCGTCGTGACGAACGACATCCACTACGTGGGCGCGGAGGATGCCGAGGCGCAGGACGTGATGGTCTGCATCCAGAGTGGGAAGACCATCGACACGCCAGATCGCCTGAAGATGATCGACCACCCTGAGCTGTACATGCGCAGTGCGGCCCAGATGGCCGAGCTCTTCCCGAACGATCCCGAAGCCCTCGAGAACACCGTCCGCATCGCCGAAAAGATCGATCTGCGGCTACCCCTCGGTGAGCTTCGGCTCCCGCATTTCGAGGTCCCGGCCGGCAAGACGCCCGAGGAGCAGCTGCGCATGCTCGCCGAGACCGGCGCGGTCGCGAAGTACGGCGCCCTCACGCCAGAGGTGCGCGAGCGAATCGACAAGGAGCTCGCCGTCATCGCGAAGACCGGCTACACGGGGTACATCCTCATCGTCCAGGACTTCATCCGCTTCGCGAAGGAGCGCGGGATCCTCACCGCGGTCCGCGGGTCCGCCGGTGGCTCACTCGTGAACTACGCGATCGATCTCACGGACATCGATCCGCTCAAGTACGGGCTCATCTTCGAGCGGTTCCTCAACCTCGAGCGCTTCACACCACCGGATATCGACGTGGACTTCATGGGTGACCGGCGCGACGAGGTCATCCAGTACGTGACCCAGAAGTACGGCGCCGACCGGGTCGCGCAGATCGGCACGTTCAACACGATGCTCGCGCGCGCGGCCGTCCGCGACGTCGCGCGCGTGCTCGGGATGCCGTACGGCGAGGCCGACCGAGTGGCGAAGACGATCCCGTTCGGTACGACCCTCACCGATTCCAGGCGGATGTCGGGCGAGCTGCGCGACCTCGAGCAGGAGGCCCACATCGGGCGGCTCCTCGATCTGGCGGAGAAGGTCGAGGGACTAGTGCGCTCGACGGGGACGCACGCGGCGGGAGTCGTGATCTCGCGGGAGCCGATCACCCAGCTCGTGCCGCTCGAGCGCTCGAAGGGCAATGCGAATGCGCTCCAGACGCAGTACGAGGACAAGCAGCTCGAGAAGCTCGGCGTCCTGAAATTCGACTTCCTGGGTCTCGGGAACCTCACGATCCTCGAACACGCGCTCCGCCTCATCGAGCAGACCCGGGGCATATCGATCAAACGCGAGGACATCCCGCTCGATGACAAGAAGACATTCGAGCTCCTCGGATCCGGGGAAACGACCGGCATGTTCCAGCTCGAGTCGGCCGGGATGCGCCGGTACGTCCGCGAGCTCAAGCCCGACCGCGTTGAGGACGTCATGGCCATGGTCGCGCTCTTCCGGCCCGGTCCGATGGACTACATCCCTACGTACATCCGCCGCAAGCACGGCGAGGAGCCGGTCACCTACGCGCATCCCACGCTGGAGCCGGTGCTGAAATCGACGTACGGCGTCATGGTCTATCAGGAGGACGTGATGGCTGTGACGCAGGCGCTCGCCGGCTTCACGCTCGCCGAGGCCGATGTCCTCTGCTACGCCGTCCGCAAGAAGATCCGCGAGAAGCTCGACGCGCAGAAGGTGAAGTTCGTGTCGGGCGCGATCCGCAACGGCGTGCACGCCGACGTCATCGAGGCGGTTTGGAAGGACTTCGAACCGTTCGCTCGATACGGGTTCAACCGCGCGCACGCGGCGATCTACGGGATCATCGCGTACCACACCGCGTACCTGAAAGCCAACTACACCACGGAGTACATGACCGCGGTGCTGTCCGCCGAGATGGGGACGCCCGAGCGGATCGCGATCGCGGTCGCCGAGTGCCGGCGCATGGGGCTCGCTGTGCTGCCGCCAGACGTGAACGAGTCGGAGCTCGACTTCGCGATCACGCCGAAGGGCATCCGTTTCGGACTCGGCGCGGTGAAGAACGTCGGCGAGGGCGCGGTCGAAGGGCTGATCGAGGCCCGTCGGGCCGGTGGACGCTTCCGCTCGCTCGACGACCTCTGTGCGCGTATCGATCTGCAGCGCGCGAACAAGCGTGTCCTCGAGTCACTGATCAAGTGCGGCGCGTGCGACCCCTTCGGGCCGCGGCAAGCGCAGCTCAACAATCTGGACGCGACGCTCGGGACCGCCCAGCGCGAGCAGCGCGACCGCGCGAGTGGTCAGGTCGGCCTCTTCGACCTCGCCGGCACGGTGGTCCTGGGCGGCCCGCTCGCCGGCGGCGAAGCGCCGCGCCGGGAGCTACTCGGCTGGGAGAAGGAGCTTCTCGGGATCTACCTTTCCGAGCACCCACTCCAGGCGCTTGCCCCGAAGATGGGCGACGTCGTGACGGCGTATCTCGCGGAGCTGCGCGATGCGGGCGAGGATCTCGTGACGATCGCGTGCGTCGTGACGAGCGCGCGCAAACACATCACCAAGAACAAGCAGCTGATGATGTTCGCCCAGGTCGAGGACCTGACCGGCAGCGTCGAGGTGACGGTCTTTCCGCGGACCTACGAGGGGACGGCGAGCCTTTGGAACACCGATGAGATCCTCCTGGTCCTCGCGCGCGTCGAACAGCGCGATGAGGACCCGAAGCTGCTCTGCGAGCATGCGGCGCGGTTCGACGACGCGGGGATCGCCGAGATCAAGCGGGTAGCCGAGGAGCGGAGACAGTTCCTCGCGAAGCGGGCGAAGTTTGGGCAACGGAACGGTAACGGCTCGCCTGGGCCGACCCCTCCGACGACGGGGGTGACTCCTCGTCGGAGTAATGGACCAGGCAGTCACGAGGAGCGTCCTCATCTACGGACGGTCCAGCACTCCTCCGAGGAGCCACCCCCGTCGTCGTCCCCTTTAGAGCCTCCCCGGGACGAGCCTCCTCCACTCCTCATCCGCTTCCGGGAAGTCCTGGACTATGACCGGTCCATCGCGCTCTTCCAAAAGATCCAGGTGGTCCTTGCGGGGTATGCCGGCACGTCTCAGGTCGTCCTGGAGCTTCCCCGGAGTGGTGGCGGGATGCGGCGGGTGCAGACTTCCTTCCGGGCGAAACCGTCGCGTGAACTGGCCGAAGCGGTCGCCCGCGAGGTCGGCGGCGACGTCGTGGAGATCGTCCTCCCGCGCTGACCTCGGCCCTTGGCGGACGGGTCGCCCAGTGAGGGGTGGCACAGGGCGTGCCTCGGCCGTCCAGCGAGATGGCAAGTCGGGAGCGGCTGCGGAGGCTGCACGACGCGACCGCGGAGATGACGCGGTCGCTCGACGTTGGCCATCGCATCCGGACCGCCGTGCGCGCGGCGCGAAGTCTCGAATCGGCCGAGGCAGCCTCGCTGATGTTGCGGGACGAGACGAGCGATGCCCTCGTCATCAGCGCGCAGGAGGGCCTCTCCGAGAGCTACGCCGCGCGGCAACGGATCCCGATGGATCGTGCCCGAGCCGCCTACCGCGGGCCGGACGAGCACGTCATCCTCGACCTGCGGAAGGGACCCCTCGGCGATGCGGCGCTGATTCGCGCGGAGGGCCTCGCGAAGGCGCTCGCCGTCCCCCTTGTCCGTGAAGGCGAGCTGATCGGTGCGCTGACCATCTACACAAAGGACGCCAACCGTTCGTTCGACGAGGACGACGTCGAGGTAGCCCACCTCCTCGCTGCGCAGACGACGATCGGGATCACCAATGCCCGGCTCTTCGCGGACGTCCTGGAACAACGGGAGCTGCAGCGGCATCTGCTCGACTCTTTGGGTGAAGGCGTGATCATCGCGTGGCCGGATGGCCGGTACGAAGCCAACGCGGGCGCGAAGGCCATCCTTGGCATCGGCACGATGAGCTCGCTGGCCGAGCTTCGCGATGCCCTCGACGTGCGCGTGCTTCGGACGGGGGAAAGCGTGCCCGCCGGCAGCTATCCGCTCGATCGGGCACTACGCGGTGAGACGAGCGCCGGCGAGTTCTTCATCACACAGAAGAGCACGGGGCAGCGACGCGATCTCTCCGTCAACGCCGCTCCGGTCCACGGCAATGATGGAGGAGTCATCGGAGCTGTGATGACGGTGCACGACGTTACAGACATCCACGCCGCCGAACGCGAGCGAGAGGAGTTCCTCTCGATTGTCTCGCACGAGCTGCGCACGCCGCTCACGCCGCTCAAGGCGCTCGCACAGCTGGTGCGCTCGCGGATGCGCCGATCGCGCGAGCAAGGCGCCGAGCTCGACCTGGAGTCGTTGGACCGGAATCTCGCGGCGATCGAGCGTCAGGTCGATCGGATGAACGGACTCGTGAACGACCTGCTGTCCGTCTCTCGTGCGGAGCGCGGCGGTCTCCACATGGAGCCGGCATCTTTCGATCTTGCCGTGACGACGCGGGATGTCGTCCAGCGGTACGTGGACGCGACGGAGGAAGAGGGCCGACACCGTTTCACGGTCGAGGCGCCGGAGAGTCTTCGCGTCCGAGGCGATCAGTACCGGCTCGAGCAGCTCCTGATGAATCTCGTCGGCAACGCCGTGAAGTACTCACCGTCCGGGGGCGAGGTCCGTGTCGCACTGGACGGGCGCGACGGCACCGCCGAGATCAGGATCTCTGACGAGGGGATCGGCATCGCCGCTGCCGATCTGCCCAATCTCGGGCAGCCGTTCGTCCGTGGGACCGGGCGCGCCTCGACGTTCGCAGGGATGGGGGTCGGTCTCTATGTCGCGCGTCTTGTCGCCGAAGGACACGGTGGATCGCTGCAGCTCGAGAGCGCCGGTGACGGCAAAGGAACGACCGTGCGGGTGAAACTGCCGCTTTAGATCGGTGCCGGAGGAGGGAGTCGAACCCTCACGGACCTTTCGGCCCAAGGGATTTTGAGTCCCTAATGTCTGCCAGTTTCATCACTCCGGCGCATTTCACATTCTAGGTTTCATCAGCAGGCTGATCGCCGCGCGCGCGAGGGTCGGGTTCGCGATGATGATCTGACGCTCGTTCCACGCGGCGTCGCGGCCGGTCTTGAGCGACAGCACCGCCGCGCCCGCTTCGCGCGCGATAAGCGCGGGACCGGCCACGTCCCACGGTGAGAGGTACTCGTGGGCAAAGATGTCGAAGCGACCCATGGCGACGTACGCGATCCCCAGCGCCGCGGAGCCGACGTCACGCATTCCAGCGCACGCCGCCGCGAGCGCCACAGTCCTCGGCCGACGGTCCTTCATGACCCGGTACGAGAGCGCCGCGACAGCCAGCGCGCTCGAAAGGCGCCTGACGTCTGAGACGTGTACCGGGGCTCGATTCAAGGTCGCACCCGCTCCTTCCGACGCGACGAATGTCTCGCGCGTGCGCGGAGCGCAGATCGCCGACGCGCGGGTCCGGCCATCCTCGACATACCCGATCACGACGGCATAGAACGGAATCCCCCGCGAGTAATTCAGCGTTCCGTCTATCGGGTCGACGACCCAGAGGCGCTCGGCGCTGGGCAGCTCTTTGCGCACGCTCTCCTCGGCGAGGACAGGAATGCTCCGGTCAAAGTCCGCGAGTTTCGCGACGATCGCCTTTTCCGCGGCGTGATCCGCCGCGGTGGCGAAATTCGAGCGGCCTCGCTTGCGTGTGATGATCGCCGTGTCTTCTACGGCAATGGCTTCTCCGACTGTGACCACGATCTGGGCGGCGACTCGCGCGAGACGTGCGTAACGCGCGCGGTTCCGCGGGCTAGGTCTTGCCTCGAGCATCGCTCGGGCAGAGTACGCGGACCTTATCCAGGAGATCGTTGAGATCGAACGGCTTCGAAACAATGTCCGTGATGCCGCGCTCCGTGAATTCCGCCTCGAACTGCGGGGACGCGGCGCTCACGAAGAGGACGGGCATCTCTCGGATCTCGGGGTCGGCCCGGACCCGATCGAACACCTCGAAGCCGCTCAGCCCCGGCATCATGATGTCGAGGATGAGGAGGTCCGCGTGCACCTGACGGACGGTTTCGAGCACCAGAGCGCCGTCCGACACCACCACCGCCTGGTATCCGTCTTCGTCGTTGATCGAGTCACGAAGCAGCGTCGCGATCGGCTCGTCGTCCTCGCCGATCACGACGACCTTCTTTTTGACGTCGTCGTCTGGCATGAGCACCGGGCAATCTACCGAACCGGTGTTGAGGCCGCGAGCGGTCCCTCATGAAGGGTGTCTCCGCCGAGGCGAGCGCTCTGCTTGTGGAGCGGGCCCGTCGGGGCGACGCGCGCGCCTTCGAGCAGCTCGCTCGAGACGTCGAACGGCCGCTCTATCGGCATGCGGTGCGGATGGTCGGTCAGGCCGACGCCGAGGATGTGGTGCAAGACGCGCTCCTGGCGGCGTGGCGATCGCTCACGTCTTTCGAGGGCAGCTCGTTTCGCGCCTGGATTTTTCGTATCGCAACAAATCGGGCGCTTGACCGTCTTCGATCGCGTCGTAGGCATCCCGAGCTGCCGCTTGATCCCCCGGCCGAGGATGATGACGATCGATCATGGGCGGAACCCGCGGCTCCCGGCCCCGATCTCACGGACATCGCTGCGGACCGCGAGGCGCTGGTGATCGTCGAGGAGGCTCTTGCCACTCTCCCCGCGGAGCAGCGTGCGGCCCTTCTCCTGCGTGATGTCGAGGGCTTCGCCTACGAAGAGATCGCCTCGATCACCACAGTGGAGATCGGCACGGTCAAGTCGCGCATCCACCGCGGGCGTCTTGCGGTGCGGAACGCGCTCGTGGCCCGGGGCTGGAAGGGGCCGGCCGGATGAGGGAACCGGCGGGCGCGGCGGACGTTGTAAGGAAAGGAGGCTAGGACCGTGCATCCGTTCGTCGAGCTGTCCGCGTACATCGACGATGCGCTCGATTCCTCCGCGAAAGCGGCAGTCGGGACGCACCTAGGCAGCTGTGCAGTGTGCCGAACCCGCCTCGCGGAGCTTCGGGACACGGCCCGCCTCATCGCGGCGCTCCCGGCGCCGGTGCCTTCGCGCTCACTTGTGCCTCGCGTGTCCGCGCCGTTCTGGCTCGCGCCGATGCGGACGCTCGCGACCCTGGCGAGCGGCGCCGCGCTCTTCCTTTTCGTCGCATCAGCCGTCATGAGCGCACTGCCGTTCGGCACCGGCGGTGGGGCCGCGGCGCCCGCGTTCGCGCCGGTGTCCAATGCCTCGAGGGAACGCCCGGCAGGTCCCGCGGGTGCGGCGGGTCCAACCGGAGCTGCCGACCAGCGGACCAGTCTCACCGCATCCGCTTCGCCCGCCGCGGGCTTCGCCGTAAACGCGAGCCCGACGCCGGTGCCGGCGCCGGAGGCGCAGCGCTCCCTTCAGACCGACGCGACAAAGGCGGTCACAGGCACCGCTGCCCCAGCCGCGCAGCGCGGAGAGAACGTCACGACCAGCCCGGTGGTCGTGGCGTACAGCGCTCCGGAGCGTCCGCAGCTCGGCCCGTCGCCGTGGATCTGGCTCGTGCTCGCGGTCGGCTTCGGCGCGCTCGCGTTCGTGCTACAGCGGAGGCTCCGCGCGCGTTAACGGCGATACTCGTTACGTGACCGAACGTCTTGTCCTCCTCGACTCGAACAGCCTCATCTACCGGGCGTTCTTCGCCATGCCGCCGCTCACGACGACGAAGGGCGAGCTCGCGAACGCCACCTTCGGTTTCGCTTCGATCCTTCTGAAGTCGCTCGAGCAGACCACGCCGCAGCACATCGCCGCGGCGTTCGATCTGCCGGTTCCGACCTTCCGGCACGACCGCGAGCCCACGTATAAGGCCACGCGCCGACCGATGCCCGACGAGCTGCGGCCGCAGTTCGAGCGGGTAAAGCAGCTCCTCGAGAAATTCGGCGTACCCATGTACTCGCTGCCGGGCTACGAAGCCGACGATGTCATCGGGGCGCTTGCGCGGCAGGCCGAAGCCAAAGGCCTCGAGACCATCATCGTCTCCGGCGATCTCGATCCTCTGCAGCTGGTGTCGCCACGCGTGAAGCTGATGACCACGCGACAAGGCTTCCAGAACACCGTGATCTACGACGAGGAGATGATCCGTCAGCGGTATGGGCTGCGACCCGACCAGATGGTCGACTTCAAAGCGCTCAAGGGTGACACGACCGACAACATCCCCGGCGTCCCAGGGGTGGGCGACAAGACCGCGGCGAAGCTAATCGGCGAGCACACGAACCTCGAAGGCGTATACGCCGATCTCAGCGGGTACACGCCGCGCCTGCGTGAAGCGCTGGCGGCAAACAAGGACCAGGTCTTCAAGAGTCGGGAGCTTGCGACGATCGTGACCGAGCTGCCTGTGACGCTCGAGCTCGAGCGCACCAGACGCACAACGTATGACCGTGCCGCGGTTCTCGAGCTGTTCCGCGACCTCGAGTTCCGCAGCCTCGTGCCGCGACTGCCGCCGGCGGACCAGAACCTCGCCGCGCCAGCGCCGAGCCAGCGGCCTGCCGTGGCCCGCGGTGGGCAGCTTCAGCTGGGCCTCGAAGCTGCGCCCACCGTCGCGCCGCCGGTGGACACCGCCCTCGTCGCAGATGCCGACGCCGTCGCGCGCGCGGTGCGGGCGGCCGGCGCTCTCGCCCTCCACGCCGACGTCGACATCTCCGGGCGCCATCCGGCGCTCGTCGGGATCGGTTTCGCTCTCGGCGATCGCGCGTGGTACCTGCCGACTCCCGACGGCGTTCCCGCGCCCATCGTCGCCGTGCTCCTCGACGACACGATCCCGAAGACCGCACACGATGCGAAGACCGCACGGCGCGCTCTACGGCGCGCCGGCGCTGATCTGGCCGGACTCGCGATGGACACGATGATCGCGAGCTACCTCGTCAACGCCAGCCGCCGATACCACGCGCTTGAGGATCTTTCCGCCGAACGGTTGAAGCTGGAGGTCCCCATCCTGCCGGTGCCGGACCGCAAAGATCCGCTGCGCACACCCACGCTCGACGAGCGGGTGGCCCGTGCCGGCGCGGGCGCGGTGGCGGCGGCGCGTCTTGGCGAACAATTCGCTGTTGAGCTCGAGCGCCTCGGCCTCGAGCGGCTCTACCGCGACGTCGAGCTGCCTCTCGTCGACGTGCTCGTCGAAATGGAGGAAGCGGGGATCGCCGTGGACCTCTCGTACCTGCGCTCGCTGGGGGAGGAGTTCGCGCGTGAGGTCGCGCGAATCGAGCGCGAGGCCTACGACGCCGTGGGCCACGATTTCGGCATCAACTCGCCCAAGCAGCTGCAGTCGCTCCTGTTCGAAGAGCTCAAGCTGCCCCGCGGTCGCCGCACCGGGACGGGTTTTTCCACCGACGCGACGGTGCTCGAGGAGCTTCGCGGCGCGCATCCGGTGATCGAGAAGATCCTCGAGTACCGCGAGATCGAAAAGCTCCGCTCGACGTACGCCGAGGGGCTCGGAGGACTGGTCGATCCGGAGACACGGCGCGTCCACACGACCTTCGACCAGACCGTCGCCGCTACGGGACGGCTCTCGAGCCGCGGGCCGAACTTGCAGAACATCCCGATCCGCACGCCGCTCGGACGCCGGATCCGCCACGCGTTCGTCGCCGGCTCGCCGGACATGGTGCTCGTGGCCGCGGACTACTCGCAGATCGAGCTGCGTGTGCTCGCGCACGTGTCGCAGGATCCCGCGCTGCTCGATGCGTTCCGCTCCGGTGCCGATGTCCATCGCCGCACCGCGGCCGCTGGCTTCGGCGTCGAGGAGAAGGACGTCACGCGTCAGCAGCGCGACGTCGCCAAGATGCTCAACTTCGGGATCATCTACGGAATGAGCGACTTCGGCCTCGCGTGGCGGATGCAGATGCCCCGCGAGGAAGCCCAGCGCTTCATCGACGAGTACTTCAAGCGCTACGCGCAGGTCCGCCGGTACATCCTCGAGACGAAGGCCTTCTGTATCGAGCAGGGCTACGTCGAGACATTGCTCGGCAGGCGGCGCTACATCCCCGACATGACGAGTCCGGTGAACGCCGTGCGCAACGCCGCCGAACGCATGGCGATCAACATGCCCATCCAGGGGACCGCCGCGGACATCATGAAGATCGCCATGTCGCGGGTGCACCGAGCGCTCCACGACAGCGATCTGCACGCGCGCGTCCTGCTGCAGGTGCACGACGAGCTCGTCGCGGAAGTCCCGCGACTCGAGGTCGAGCGCATGGCCCGACTTCTATGCGATGAAATGAGCGCCGCGTATCAGCTGGAGGTGCCGCTCGTCGTCGACGTCCGCGTTGGACCGAACTGGGATGAGATGGAACGGCTGGAGGTCGTGGCCGCCGCCAGTGCCTGAGCTACCCGAGGTCGAAACGATCGCGCGCCAGCTCAGGGAGCTCGTCGTGGACCGGACGATCAGCGACTTCGAGTCCCGCTGGGTCCGTCTGACCGAGCCCGAGCCGGCCGAGGTCGTAGCGGCGCGGCTTCGGGGCCGGCGGATCAGCAGCGTGCGACGTCGCGGGAAGTTCGTCGTTTTCGACTTGGACGGCGGTGAGGCGCTCGTTGTCTCGCTCCGGATGACCGGCAAGCTCCTCTACGGCGTCGACGATGTCGATGAGCGCTACGTGCGCGGTCAGATCCTCTTCGAAGACGGGACCGCGCTCCGATTCTCCGACACGCGGAAGTTCGGGCGCATGGCGGTCGTCGACGCAGCGACGTTGGAGAGTCGGGGCGCTTCGCCCCCCGGGCCCCGGGTGCCGCTGCACTCATCCCTGGGTCAAGAACCGCTCGCCCGCGGCTTCACCGTGGCCTGGTTTCGTGCGCTCCTCCGGCGCCGGCCGCGCGTGGCGATCAAAGTCCTGCTGCTGGATCAGCGCGCGATCGCCGGCATCGGGAACATCTACGCGATCGAGGCGCTATGGCGTGCGCGCATCCATCCGCTCCGAAAGGCGGGGTCGCTGCGCGCCGCCGAGGTCGCGCGTTTGCATGAGGCGATCCGCTGGGCGCTCCGGAAGGGCATCCGTCTTGGCGGCGCGTCGCGTCGCGACTACGTCGATGCTCGCGGCAACGAAGGCCGGATGCAGCGCGAGTTCCAGGTCTACGCTCGCGCCGGAGAGCCCTGCCCGAGGTGTGGCCGCGCGATCGTTCGCACCGTGGTGGGCGGCCGCGGCACGTTCCATTGCCCGCGCTGCCAGCGGTCGCCCCGCCGTTAGGTCGGTTCGCGTGAGCCTTCAGATCGTGATCCGTTCGCTTGTCTCGGTCATCGTCCTCCCCGGCGTTGCCGCGGTGCTCATCCCGTGGCTCATCCTCGGCCCAGCGTCGGGACCGGACGGTGCTGCCTGGGTCGGGCTCCTGCCGCTCGGGTTCGGGCTGGTGATCTTCACATGGTGCGTTTTCGAGTTCGCGACGCGTGGTCGCGGGACACTCGCGCCATGGGACGCGCCACGCCGCTTCGTCGCGAGCGGGCCATATCGCCTCGTGCGGAATCCGATGTATCTCGGTGTCGGCTCGGTCGTACTCGGAGAGGCGATCCTTTTCGGCTCGCTGTCGCTCCTGGGTTACCTTGCCGCCCTCGCGGTGATCTGGCATCTCTTCGTGATCCTGTGGGAAGAGCCGTCGCTCGAGCGGACGTTCGGTGACGAATACCGGTCGTACCGCGAGAGCGTGCCGCGTTGGCTTCCCCGGATGCCATGAGCGTCCTCTCGGTCCAAGCAGTTGCGAAACGGTTCGGCGAGCGGCTGGTCTTCAGCGACATTTCGTTCCGCCTCGCGCACGGTGACCGCGTTGGTCTCGTTGGCCCAAACGGCGTCGGCAAGACGACGCTCCTGCGGATCGCGGCGGGTCTCGACACGGCGGATGCGGGGAATGTCGCGCTCGCCCGCGGCACGCGCATCGGCTTCCTCGAGCAGGAGGTGCTCGCCGACGCCAGCGGGACCGTCGAGGAGCATGCGCGCGGCGCGGCGGCGCACCTCCGCGAGCTCGAAGCCGAAATGCGCGGATTGGAGCCACGGCTGGCAACCGGTGACCAGGATCTCCTCGAGCGGTACGCCGACGTGCAACACCGCTTCGATCACGCGGGCGGGTACGACTTCGACGCGACCGTTGGCCGAGTCCTCGCCGGTCTGGGGCTCGGCGGGATGCGCGACAGGGAAGTGCGCACGCTCTCAGGTGGGGAGCGCACGCGGCTCGGTCTCGCGCGGCTCCTGCTCGAAGATCCCGATCTCTTGCTGCTCGACGAGCCGACGAATCATCTTGATCTCGCGGCCCTCGAATGGCTGGAGCGATTCCTGATCGAGCAGGACGAAACCATCTTGGTCTCCTCCCACGACCGGTGGTTCCTCGATCGCGTCACGAGTCGAACACTTTCATTCGAGCGCAACAGCGTTGTCGAGTACCGCGGCGGCTATTCCTCCTATGCCCGGCAACGCGCCGACCGCGAGGCGGCGACCGAGAAGGCCGCGTCGCGCCAGGCCGAGGACATCGCGCGGACGGAGGAGTTCATTCGCCGCTACGGCGCGGGACAGCGTTCGAAAGAAGCGCGTGGCCGCGCGAAGAAGCTCGCGCGCGTGGAGCGCATCGAGGCTCCGGAGCGCGCGCAGCAGCACAGCTGGCGCCTCGAGGCCGCGCATCTGGCCGGTGACACGGTGGTGCAGACCACCCCGCTCGCGGTCGGTTACGGCGAGCCGCTCGTCCGCACCGGGATGCTGCGCATCGCCCGGGATGCCCGCATCGCGGTCGTCGGGCCGAATGGCGCAGGGAAGACCACGTTGGTGCGCACGCTCGTCGGCGACCTCACCGCGCTCGAAGGTTACGTTCAATCCGCGCCGACCGCGCGCGTGGGTTTCCTCGCGCAGGCGCAGCTGGAGCTAGGCGGCGACGACACCGTGCTCGATGCGATGAAGGTGGCGAGCGGAATGAGTGACGCCGAAGCTCGTGATCATCTCGCGCGCTTTCTCTTCCGCGGCGAGGACGTATTCACGAGCGTGGGGGTGCTGTCGGGTGGGGAGCGGTCTCGTCTCGCGCTCGCACGTCTTGCCGCACGCCAGGCCAATCTTCTTGTGCTGGACGAACCGACGAACCATCTCGATCTTGTCGCTCGTGAGCAGCTGGAGGCAGTCCTGAGCGGATTCGAGGGCGCAATCCTCTTCGTCAGCCACGATCGCTACTTCATCGACAAGCTCGCGACTGAGATCTGGCCGATCGAGGCTGGCGTGCTGAAGCGCTTCGAGGGCAACTGGTCCGGCCTCCAACGCCTGCGCTCTGCGGGTGTCGAGCTTCCGATGCCAAAGCTGGACGACCCGAGCGCCGGGGGTGGCACGGCGCAGGGAGTCGCTCGCGACGCGCGGGTGCCCCGGGGACCCAGTTCCGCGACTGCGAAGCGGTCGCGGAGTACTGGGGAGGGTGCGCGGAGCGAGCGATCCCGGCGCCGGGACAGGACCCCCGCCGCCACAGGGCGAGGAAGCAACAGGGCATCGGCAGTTCGACGCATCGAGGGGATGCGGGCGCTGGAGGCCCGCATCGAGGCCATGGAGCTTCAGTTGCGTCAGCTTCAAGAGAAAGTGAGCCAGATCGCGCAGAGCGGGAATTACATGGAGACGCGGCGGGTCAGCGAAGAATACGCGTCGCTCGAACGCGATCTGCGGACGCTCTACGACGAGTGGGCGCAAGGGAGCGAGAAGAGCGAGTGACGGTGTTCGTCGTCGGCCTCACTGGACCGATGGGCGCGGGAAAGTCGACGGTCGGCGCGATGCTCCGGGAGCTCGGCGCGAAGGTGCTCGACGCGGATGCCCTGGTGCACGACGAGCAGCTCCGCGGGACGGTCGGCTACAGCGCGATTGTCCAGCAGTTCGGAACGAAGATCCTCGACGAAGCGAAGGAGATCGACCGAGCGAAGCTCGCGGCCGAGGTCTTCGGCGACCCGATGAAGCTGCAGCGTCTCGAGCGAATCCTCCACCCGCGCGTGATCGCGCGCGTCCTCGAGGCGAGAGCGATGCTGCCTGACGACGCGGTGCTGGTCGTGGAAGCGATCAAGCTCCTCGAAGGCGATCTCCGGAAGGTTTGCGACCGCGTGTGGGTCGTCGTGGCTCCGCGTGAAACGATGATCGAACGCCTCGCGGCGCGCGGTATGCGTCCGCGCGAGGCGGAGCTCCGCCTTTCGAATCAGCTCAGCGAGGAACGCTTCCGGGCGGCCGCGGATACCGTCATCGTGAATGACGGCGACCGCGAGCGAACGCGCGAGCGGGTGCGCGAGGCCTGGAAGGAACTCCGCCCGGCTACTGCGTGATCTTCTCCGGGATCTGGATCTTGACTTCCGGCTGGACGGTTCGGAACGTCGCGCCGGTCGTGCCCGTAGCCCTGTCGTCCTTCGGCCCGCGGAGAAGGAACGAGATGCTCCCGCCCGACGCGGTTAGATAGCCGATGCGCTCGGCCGTCGCCGCGTCCGTCCGGATCACGTAGACGGACAGCGTCCGTGCGAGGATCGGCACGCGCTCGAGGACGATCCTTGCTGACACGTCCGAGCTGTTTTTCTGCGGGTTCGGATTGATGAGCAACTTGTCTGGGGCGAAAGTGAGTGTGTAGAGGACGTCCACGATGTCGCCGGGCAGGATCGCTCCGCCGGCGGCCTGGGCGTCCGCGACCGTGATCGACATCGCCCGATAGTTGGGCGAGCCGGGGTTGGGCGCGCCGTTGGCGCCAAGTGCCTCTGACGGGATAACGACGAAGGCCACCCCGTTCGGACCGGCGAGTCTTGTTGGCAGGATTGGCTCACCGGTCGTGATACCGACCAGCGTGATCCGGCCGACGACCTGTGCGGTGTCGGAGACGGCCGCCGCCGGCACGGCCTCCGTGTTCATCTTCACGAGCTTGACGTCGCCGGGCGTGATTTGCGTCTTGGGAGGAATGTCACGTGCGGCGACAACGACCTGTGTGGTCGGGATCGGGGCCGGGGCTTCCGATTTCTGCGTCTGGGCATAGAAGAAGGTCGCCACCCCGGCGCCTAGTGCGAACAGCATCCCCACGATGAGCACGAGCCGGGCACGGCGACGCGAACGATCTTCCACTCTTTCCTTCCTCTACCGGGCGACTGGGCGCGAACTGTAGCAAGCGGTAACAAGTGAACGGGAGTCGAACTGGTGTTGATGCGCGACAATGAGACGAGGTTCGGGGAGCCAAATGGTACCAGAACGTCTGTTCTAGAATTGAAGGCAAAGATGCCCCACGGCGACACCCTGCAGGTCCCTCTCGATCGTCCGGCGGCAAAGGCACCGTTCCGGCTGGTACTCCCCTGGGGTCTCGCCGGAGACCAGCCTGGAGCGTCGGCGGGGTTGCTGAGCGCACTGCGAAGCGGCGAGCGACACACGACCCTGCGCGGGGTAACGGGCTCGGGCAAGACGGTGACGATGGCGAAGGTCATCGCTGAATCTGGGCGGCCGGCGCTCGTCCTCGCGCACAACAAGACACTCGCAGCTCAGCTTTACGGCGAGTTCAAGGAGTTCTTTCCCGAGAACGCGGTCCAGTACTTCGTCTCGTACTACGACTACTACCAGCCCGAGGCCTACATCGCACGGAGCGACACCTACATCGAGAAGGACAGCTCGCGCAACGAAGAGATCGACAAGATGCGCCACTCGGCCACGCGGTCCCTGTTCGAGCGGCGCGACGTGATCATCGTCGCCTCGGTGTCTTGCATTTACGGTCTCGGCGCGCCGGTCGACTATGGCGCGGTCACCGTCCGGCTGAACAAAGGCGAGCGGGTGCGGCGAGACACGGTGTTACGGCATCTGGTCGACATCCAGTACGAGCGGACCAACACGGACCTCGTCCGCGGCAAGTTCCGCGTCCGCGGTGACACGCTCGAGATCCAGCCCGCGTACGAGGACCTTGCGGTCCGCGTCGAGTTCTTCGGCGATGACGTCGAGCGGATCACGGAGCTCGACCCACTGACCGGCGAGGTGCTCGCCGAGCGCGACAAGATGGACATCTACCCGGCGCGACACTTCGTGACTCCGCGCGAGAAGCTCATGGAGGCGATCAAAGACATTGAGGCCGAGCTCGTCGACCGCGTGAAGGAGCTCGAGGACGCCGGGAGGCTCCTGGAGGCCCAGCGGCTCCGGCAGCGGACGAACTTCGACCTCGAGATGCTGCGCGAGACCGGAACCTGCGCCGGGGTCGAGAACTACTCGCGACACCTCGCGCGCCGGCCGGCGGGCAGCCGCCCTTGGACGCTCCTCGACTACTTCCCCCCCGACTTTCTGGCGTTCGTCGACGAGTCGCACATCTCGCTGCCACAGGTACGCGGCATGTACGGCGGCGACCGCTCGCGCAAGGAGATCCTCGTCGACTACGGGTTCCGCTTGCCGAGCGCGCTCGATAACCGGCCGCTCACGTTCGCCGAGTTCGAGCAGCGCCTGGACCAGGCGATCTACGTTTCGGCCACACCGGGTCCCTACGAGCTCGAGCACTCACCGCGTGTGATCGAACAGATCATCCGCCCGACCGGTCTCATCGACCCCGAGATCGAGGTGCGCAGGACCGAGGGCCAGATCGACGATCTGCTCGCCGAGATCAATCTGCGCGTCGAAAGGGGTCAGCGCGCGATCGTCACGACGCTCACCAAGAAGATGGCGGAGGACCTCGCGGACTATCTGCGCGAGTTGGGAGTGAAGGTCCACTACCTGCACTCCGAGATCGAGACCCTGCAGCGCGTCGAGATCCTCCGCGACCTACGGCTCGGCGTGTACGACGTGGTGGTGGGCGTGAACCTCCTGCGTGAAGGCATCGACCTGCCCGAGGTGACGCTCGTCGCGATCCTCGACGCCGACAAAGAGGGCTACCTCCGTTCCGAGGGCTCGCTCATCCAGGTCATCGGCCGCGCGGCGCGGCACGTCGAAGGCCGCGTGATCATGTACGCCGACCGGATCACGGCCTCGATGAGGGCCGCGATCGACGAGACGGACCGGCGGCGAGAGATCCAGGTGCAGTACAACAGCGACCACGGGATCGAGCCACAGACGATCGTGAAGGCGATCCGCGACATCGGGATGCGGCTGCGGGATGTGGCCGAGGTCGAAGGCATCGCGGAGAAGGCGAAGCGGCCGATCGCGGCGGGCGAGCTGCCGAAGGACGAGCTCACGCGTCTCATCAAGGACCTCGAGTCGCAGATGAAGCAGGCCGCCAAAGAGCTGGAGTTCGAGCGCGCGGCGGCGCTGCGCGATGAAGTCGTCGAGCTGCGCGGGCTGCTGGTCCTCGAGCGAGGCCCCGAGAGTCTCGACGCGGCGGCGGAGCCGGTCCGCACGACGTCACGCGTCGTGCGTGCGGGCGGCCGGCGTCGGCGGCACGGACCTTAGGCCATGCTGTTCGGCGTGCTCACCGGACTTGCGGTCCTCGGCGGGATCGCGCTGCTGGTCGTGCTCTTCCTGCAGCGCGGTCGCGAGGGCGTCGACCTCTCGCTCAGCGGCTTGCTGCGCGTGTATCTCTATTTCGCTTCGCTTGCCGGGGTCGTCGCGTTCACCGTCGGTCTTGCGGGCATCCTCGCGTACGTGCTCGCGGCGGCGTTCGGTCTCGAGGTCATCTACGGCCCCGGGCAGCCTCGACCCGTGCCGGCGATCGCGCCCGTGTGCCCACCGAACGCGACGTGCCCACCATTTCTGACGCCGTTCCCCCAGCAGGTGATCCCCGACGACCGTATCCGCAGACAGGGCGAGGACCTGGTCCGGGGAGCGACCTTCGTCGTGTTCGGCGGGATCTTCTGGGGCGCGCACTGGTTCGCGCGGCGATCCCTGGCGCAGGTCGACGAGCATGGGAGCGGCCTCTACCGCGCCTATCTGATGCTGGGCACGGCGATCTTCGGCATCGCGACCATCGCTCTCCTCCCCACGGGGATCTATCAAGCCCTTTCGTACATCGTCCCGGCGTCGCAGTTCTCATTCCGGCCCGGTGCAGGTGAGGCTCTTTCTGGCGGACTCGCCGCGCTCCCGCTGTGGCTCGCGTATCTCTGGCTCGTGATGCGCGCGCTCCGGACGGCACCCGCGCCTCCGGCGGCCTGATCTCCATGCCGCTCGATCACATCTACGTCAAAGGCGCGCGGGAGCACAACCTGAAAAACATCAACGTGCGCATCCCGCGCGACAAGATGGTCGTGATAACCGGCCTCTCCGGATCCGGCAAGTCGTCGCTCGCGTTTGACACGATCTACGCCGAAGGGCAGCGCCGCTACGTCGAGTCGCTCTCCGCCTACGCGCGGCAGTTCCTGGGTCAGATGGAGAAGCCCGACGTCGACTTCATCGAAGGCCTCTCACCCGCGGTCTCGATCGATCAGAAGGGTTCCACGCGGAATCCGCGGTCGACCGTGGGCACGGTGACCGAGATCTACGACCACATGCGCCTGCTCTTCGCGCGTGTGGGCGTGCCGCACTGTCCCAACCATGGTGTCCCGATCGTCGCGCAGACCGTGCAGGAGATCGTCGACCAGATCCAGGCGCTCCCCGAAGGGTCGCGCATCCTCGTCCTCGGGCCGCTGGTGCGCGACCGCAAGGGCGAGCATCAGCAGCTCTTCGTCACGGCACGCCGGGGCGGATTCGCGCGTGTGCGGGTCGACGGCATCGTGCGCGACCTCTCGGAGGACATCACGCTCGACAAGATGAAGAAGCACAGCGTCGAGGTGGTCGTCGACCGACTCGTGGTCCGGCGCGAAGCGGAGGCCGAGGCGGAGCGCTCGCGGCTTACGGACTCCGTTGAGACCGCGCTGCGTCTGGGCGAGGGCCTCGCGCTGGTCGCGGACGCCGATGGGAAAGGTCCGGAACGCCTCTTCTCGGAGCGGCTCGCATGCCCCGAGGGCGACTTCTCGATCGGCGAGATCGAGCCACGCACCTTCTCCTTCAACTCGCCGCACGGGGCATGTCCGGCCTGCACCGGCCTCGGGACCAAGCTCGAGCCCGACCCAGACCTCGTGCTCGGCAACCCAGACCTGTCGCTGAATCAGGGCGGCGTCCTTCCATGGCAGAAATCGAGCGGGACCGCGCAGTACCGCATGGCCATCCTCGAAGGCCTGGCGCGCCGCTTCAAGTTCTCGCTCGACGCGCCGGTGAAGACGCTGCCCAAGAAGGCGGTCGACGCGATCCTTCACGGCACCGAGGACGCGCTCAAGCTGACGTATGAGAACCGGAGCGGCCAACGGCGCTCGTACGAGTACGAATGGGAGGGCGTGCTGCCGTGGCTCGAGCGGCAGCACCGCGAGACGACGTCCGATTACATCCGTGCCGACATCGAGCGCTATATGAGCGAGCGCCCTTGTCCGGTGTGCAAGGGCAAGCGCCTCAAGCCCGAGGCACTCGCCGTCACGGTCGCAGAGCGGAACATCGCCGAAGTCACCGCGCTCACCGTGAGCGAGGCGCTCGAGTGGGTCGCCGCGCTCGAACGGGAGCGTGGCGGGCTCGGGGTTCGCGAGCGAAAGATCGCGAAGCAGGTACTGAAGGAGATCCGGACTCGCCTCGGCTTCCTCGTGGACGTCGGGCTCGACTATCTAACAGTGGACCGTTCCGCGACCACGCTTTCCGGCGGCGAGGCCCAGCGTATCCGCCTTGCGACGCAAATCGGCTCTGGGCTGATGGGCGTGCTTTACATCCTCGACGAGCCCTCGATCGGCTTGCATCAGCGGGACAACGCGCGCCTGATCCGAACGCTCCTCGGTATGCGCGACCTCGGCAATACCATCCTCGTCGTCGAGCACGACGAGGAGACGATCCGCACGGCCGACTGGATCGTGGACATCGGTCCGGGTGCGGGCGAGCACGGCGGCGAGATCGTGGCCGAGGGGACGATCGACGACATCCTGAAAGAACCCCGCTCGATCACCGGCGCGTACCTCTCCGGTCGACGGCGTATCCCTTTGCCGGAGCGGCGGCGCAAACCGAAGCCCGAGGCGATCGTGGTCCGTGGCGCGCGCGAGCACAACCTGAAGGACATCGACGTGCGCATCCCGCTCGGGATGTTCGTCGCCATCACCGGGGTGTCGGGCTCCGGCAAAAGCACCCTGGTGAACGAGATCCTCTACCGCCGCCTCGCACAGATCATCTCGCGCGCCAAGGATCGCCCTGGGGCTCACGACCGCATCGAGGGCGTCGAGTTCATCGACAAGGTCATCGATATCGATCAATCGCCGATCGGGCGGACACCGCGGTCGAACCCGGCGACGTATACAGGCCTCTTCACGCCGATCCGCGAGCTGTTCGCCGCCGTTCCCGAGTCGCGCCTCCGCGGCTACACCGCGGGTCGCTTCTCGTTCAACGTCAAGGGCGGACGGTGTGAGGCGTGCGCCGGCGACGGGATCATCAAGATCGAGATGCAGTTCCTGCCGGACGTCTACGTCCCCTGCGAGGTTTGCGGCGGCAAGCGCTACAACCGCGAGGCGCTCGAGATTCACTACAAAGGCAAGTCGATCGCCGATGTTCTCGAGATGACCGTCGAGGAAGCGCTCGGGTTCTTCGCCAATGTTCCGGCGTGCGAGATGAAGCTGCGCACCCTGAACGACGTCGGCCTCGGGTACATCCACCTCGGTCAGCCGGCCACGACCCTATCGGGTGGGGAAGCGCAACGGATCAAGCTCGCGACCGAGCTCTCTCGACGCGCGACCGGCCGGACGCTCTACATCCTGGACGAGCCCACGACGGGCCTGCACTTCGCCGACGTTGAGCGTCTCCTTGAGGTGCTCCACCGCCTGGTCGACGCAGGAAACACCGTCGTGGTGATCGAACACAACCTCGACGTCGTAAAGACTGCGGACCATGTCATCGATCTGGGCCCCGAAGGGGGGAAGGCAGGCGGAGAGGTCATCGCCGAGGGCACACCCGAAGCGGTCGCTCGTGTGCGGCGTTCGTTCACCGGCCGCTATCTGCGCGACCTGCTCGCGACAGGCGAGGTTCGCGTCATCGCGTAGCGGGGGTTCGAGGGGGCGGAGCCCTCTTGCCCGTAGCATCGTCGGCGCGTGACCGACCTGGCTTTGAACGCCATCGACGCCGTGGTGCTCGGCCTCGTCGTCGTTGCGACCTGGATGGGGTTCCGCGCCGGGCTCGTCGCCACCCTCTACAGCCTCGCCTCCTGGATACTCGCAACCGCCGCGGCGATCGCGTTCGCCGGACCGGTGAGCAGCGTCGTCGAGACATTCGCTCGCCTGCCAAGGCCCGTGGCGACAAGCGTCGCATTCGTCGCGGTCATCGTCATCGTCGAGGCGCTCTTCTCGATCACCGGATACGTCGCGATACGTCCGATCGTTGCCCTTATCCGGCGCACCCCGATGAGCGGCGCTGACCGAGCTCTGGGCGTGATCCCGGCGATCGCGCGATCGATCTTCATCGTCGCCGTCGCGATCCTCGCGATCGAGGCGCTGCCGGTCGCCAGCGAATTCAAGGCCGCGGTCGAGACGAGCCGCAGCGGGCGGATCGTCGGCGAGCAGGTCACCGCCGTCCAGCCCCAGATCGCGGCCCTCACCAGTCAGCTCGGCGGGTCGCCGCTCCTTGTTACGAAGATCGGCGAAGACGAGACCGAGAGGCTCGATCTTCCTGACGGTCTCGTCCTCGAGCCCGATCCGGTGGCGGAGCGTCAGCTGTTTGAGCTAGTGCAGGGCGAGCGTAGGGATCGCGGCCTCCCTGATCTTCTCTGGGACGAGCGGCTCGTTCCGGTCGCGCGCGCGCATTCCGAGGAGATGTTCAAGCTCAAATACTTCAGCCACGAGTCGCCGATCGCGGGCTCGCCCTTCGATCGGCTGAAAGCGGCAGGGATCACGTACGCACGCGCCGGCGAGAACCTGGCGTACGCCCAGTCCGTCGCCGTCGCGCATCGCGCATTGATGGATTCACCCGGACACCGCGAGAACATCCTCCGCCCCGAGTTCACGCGCATCGGCATCGGCGTGATCAGCGCCGGCGCCTACGGTCGCATGGTGACTCAGCTTTTCATCACACCATAGAGAGCGCGCGGCTCGCGGCTCGCGGCTGCGGGTCCTGTCCCGGGGTCGGGGCGTCGCGCGCTCGCGCACCCTCCCCATCCTCATTCGTCGCGACGTACCTTGAGCGCATCTCGGATGGGGCCCCGGGGCACCCGCGCATCGCGCGCGACCCCCGCTCCCCCGTGCCACCCGCAGCCGCGCATCTCCTGCCCGTACTCTCTCGCTGATGGCTGAACGGAAAGTCGATGCACTGGAGCTCGAGCCGGGCGCTGGCGTCGTCGCTCCGCGGCGGATCCAGTTCGAGGCGCTCGGCGTGCCGACCTTCCGCTGGTACTGGATAACGAGCTGGATCAGCTCGACGGGCGACGGCATGGAGAACGTCATCCGCAACGTCCTCGTGTACCAGCTCGCCGGAACGTCGGCGCCTTTCTGGCTGGGGATGATGGTCTTCGCCCACTGGGTGCCGTTCACGTTCTTCTCGCTCTACGGCGGAGTCCTCGCAGACCGTTACGACAACCGGAAGGTCCAGATCGTCGCGCAGCTCCTGCTCATGACCGCGGCAGTCTCCATCGCTGCGGCGACGCTCGGCGGCATCGTCACGACGTGGTGGCTCTTCGGATTGCTCTTGCTGCACGGCTTTGCGGGCGCGATCGGCGGGCCGGCACAGCAGACGCTTATCCACTCGATGGTCGGGCCATCAAAGCTCCTCTCGGCCGTGAGCCTGAACTCGACCGCGCGACAGTTCTCGCAGGTGATCGGTCCGGCGGTCGCTGGATTCATCGTGGTCGCCTTCGGACCGGGCTGGGGATTCCTCATCAACGCCTTCACGTTCGTCCCGCTCCTCGTGTTCCTCGCGATCATCCGAGTGCGCCCGCTCAGCGCGCGGTCCACAACGCCGATCGCGGCAGCGCTCCGCGACGGCCTGCGATTTGTCCGCGGTCGCCCCTTCATCGCGGCGCTCATCGGGGTCGAGATGCTCGGCGTAATCTTCCTCGGCCACACATTCAACTCGTTCCTCGTGCTCTTCGCGCACGACGTGCTGCACGTCGACGATCTCGGCTACTCGTTCCTCCTCGTTGGCAGCGGCGTCGGCGCGGTGGCCGCGGCGCTTTATCTGGCGTACGCCCGCGGGCGCCGTCACAGCGGGCGCTTCATCGTCGGTGCTGCGATGGCCGAGATGCTCGCGATTCTCGTCTTCGCGTTCTCGCAGAGCTATGCGCTCTCGTTCGCGCTCTTGATCATCGTCGGCGGTGCCGCCGTGCTCACGCAGTCCCTCACGAATACCAAGATCCAGCTGTCGGCGCCGGACAACCTGCGCGGACGGGTCATGGGCGCGTACACGTTTGGGACGCAGGGCATGCGCGTTCTGAACGGACCGCTTCTCGGCGGCGCGGCGATCGTCTTCGGCGCGCCGCTCGCGGTCGCGGGCGCGACCGCCGTGGTCTTCGCCGGGCTCGCCGCGATCTTGCTGCGCGTGCCGCAGCTGGGCCAGGAACGCTAGACTTCGCGCGATGGCCATCGACGGCAGCGCGACCGTGATCGAAGTCACTCCCCAGGCGGTGACGAAGCTCCTGGAGCTCCGGGCCGACGATCCCAAGCGTGCCTTCCTCCGCGTCTATGTCGCTGGCCGGTCGTGTTGTTCGTTCATGTACGGGCTGGCCTTCGACGAGACGCCGGCCGAGACCGATGCCGTGACCGAGGTCTCCGGCCTCCGCGTCGCGATCGATGCGCAGAGCCGGCCGTACTGCGATGGCGCGACGATCGAGTGGGTGGACGGTCCCGAGGGGACCGGGTTCCTCGTCCGTAACCCGGCGATGTCCGGCAGTTGCGGCTGCAGCGGGTAGTTGAGCTCGAGTTACATATTCCCGGCGGTCGCTAGGCGTTAGGGCGGGAGGACAAGGCAGCGGCTGCAGGCTCCGGTTCCCTCCTTGCGGGCGTATGCTTTCCGGCGCGCACCTCGCTCGCGCACGGTGGGGGTCTTCTTGGTGGGAGCGGTGTCAGGAGATCTGCGAGCAAAGCTTCTGATCGTCGACGATGAGAGCGAGCTGCTGGAGCTTCTCGCGGCGATCGTGGAAGAGGCAGGCTTCGCTGCGCTCCCGGCCCAAGATCCACCAACCGCGCTCAAGATTTTCGAGCGGGAGCAGCCGGACGCGGTCCTTCTCGATCTGATGCTGGGGCATTCGGATGGATTCGACCTGCTCCGCGAGCTTCGACGCCGCACGGACGTACCGGTCCTCATCCTCACCGCGCGAGGTGGGGAGAATGACAGGGTTCGTGGCCTCGAGCTCGGCGCAGATGACTACATCGTGAAACCGTTCAGCGTCCGCGAGCTCGTCGCACGCATTCGCGTTCACGTGCGCCGGGGCCGCGCGGAACGCGACCCGCGCCGCATCAACGGCGGGACGCTCAAGGCCGGCCCGCTCACGCTTGATGTCGAGGAACATTCAGTAAAGAAGGACGGCGAGAGCCTTCATCTCACCGTGAGCGAGTTCAAGCTCCTTCAGCACCTGATGTGTCGTGCCGGCCACGTCGTCCGGACATCCGTGCTCGCGAAGGAGGTGTGGGGCTACGAGGATGACGGCGCTCGTGACGTCGTGCGCGTGACACTTCACCGGCTTCGCCGGAAGCTCGGCGAGGACGCGAGCAACCCCCAGTTCCTTCAGACCGTCCCGGGCGTCGGCGTGATGCTGAGAGCGGAGCAAACCTAGGCTGTAACAGTCTTGTTCCGTGGGTAACGGTGTCGTGCCGTCTTCTTAACGGTCTCCCCATGGACTTCTAAATTCCGGATTTCTAGGTTCAGCGGTCGATGGGGGACCTGTCTCTGCGTTCGGCCGCGCGATGGACGACACGAGCCCTGCTCCTCGTGCTGTTCAACTTCATCTCTGCGGCTCCCATGGCCGTCGTATCAGCCCAGGACTCGGCGGTCACGTCACCGACACCGACGGTCGCGTCGACCGACGACACCGTCCCCATATTCGTGAAGTTCAGGTCGGGCACCGCCCCGTCCGAAATCGACGCCGCCATGAAGACGACAGGCGGACTGGCCGTTCGCGAGCACACGCAATTGCGCCTCCACGTATTACGCGTGCCGGCTGTCGCGAAGGAGGCGATCCTCGCTGGCTACAAGAAGCACCCGGCCGTCGAGTGGGCGGAAGCCGCGCATCGCGTAACGCAGGCGGGATCTCCGAACGATCCCCTGTATGCACAGCAGTGGGCACTGCCGAAGATCTCGTGGGACAAGGCGTATGGCGTGGTCCCGATCCTCGGCTCCGCAAAAATCGCGGTACTTGACACCGGTATCGACGCGACGCATCCGGATCTGCTCGGTCGTGTCTCTCCGGGGCAGAGCTTCGTCGGTGGACTACCCGACATAGATTCGAACGGCCATGGGACCGCGATGGCCGGCATCGCCGCAGCGAACGTGAACAACATGATCGGCATCGCTGGGGTCGCGTATGCGGGCGCCAGCCTGTCCTCTGTTCGAGTTTTGGGCGCCGACGGCTCGGGGTGGGACAGCGATGTCGTATCGGGCGTGTTGTGGGCGGCTGACAACGGCGCGAAGGTCATCCTCATGGGGTTCAGCAGCCCAGACTTCTCGTCGTCGCTTCAGGATGCCGTGAACTACGCCTGGAGCAAGGGCGCCGTGCTCGTCGCGGCTACCGGGAACGATGGCTCGACCGCGCCGACCTATCCCGCCGGGATGGCAAACGTCATCGGCGTCGCAGCGACCAATCAGAACGACGCGGTCGCGGCGAATAGCAACACCTTCAGTGCCGCGGTGGCGGCCCCGGGCGTCAGCATCCAGGCGACACAGCGAGGTGGGGGGTACGGGGCGATCACCGGAACGTCCCCCTCGGCCGCCGAGACAGCGGGCCTCGCGGCGCTGCTAGTCGCGAGCGGCAAGAGCAATGGGGACGCTGCGACCCAGATCCGCGGAACGACCGATCCCGTACCGGGCAAGACCTTCGGCCGGATCAACGTCTACAAGGCGCTGACGACGGCCGCCACGCCGCAACCGACGCCGCTTCCGACTCCCACGCCAACGCCCGGGCCGACGCCGACCTACCGCGTCGGTGTTTCGCTGAACAAGGATTTCAGGCAGTGCGCCGAGAACGACCAGCCCCCGAGCACGATAACCGGGCTCGGCAACTGCCACTGGATCAGCAACATCCTTCAGACGACGAACTCGAAGTACTTCGAGGGGATGTCTGTACCGCAGCGGACGATCCTCATCAACGTTCCCGCGACGACCACCCCGACCCCCAACGGGCATACGCTCACCTTCCACGTCAGCTTCACCAAAGGCGGCAAGCACGGCTACGACTGGCTGGTCTCGTATGACCAAGCGGTCTCCGACGCCGCGGCGAATGGCATCACCATGGCACTTAATCCCTGCGGCCCTGAGATCGGTCCTCCGCCCAGCATGGCGACTGACTGCAGCACGATTCGCGGGGGTAGCAACTTCATCACGGCCGCCGTGCCGTCCGATCCGTTCGTTAGCAAGGACGGCTCGACATCTAGCCGGATCGCCGCATACGAGGCCCTCCGCGGCCCCCGGACGATCAAGATCTACGGCGACGCTGCGTTCACGGGAACGGCGACCCTCACCCTGGTCCACGACTGTGGATCCAACTGCGTCTCCGGACCTGGCAGCGACACCGCCGACTCGGACATCGACTACACGCTTACCTGGACGTCGGCGTCAACGAAAATCCTGATCGAGATGGCCGGCCATCTGGCCGTCGGGGGAGACGGTACCGGTGTCTCCTGGGGCGCTGGCTTGGGCTCTTCGTCCATCAGCGGCGGGTCGTACCACTTCAGCCTTGACCTGCTCGACCAGGGGTCGCTCGGCAACTTGGACAACCAGATTCAAGGCGCCGCGATCGCGGCCCCGACGAACGGAAGGATCGTGGTGACCAAGCAGGTCCGGGGCGGCAGCGGCAGCTTCAGCTTCGACCTGAGCGGCCCCAGTACCGGCTCGCTCACCTTGAGCGGTGGGTCCACCGGCGCCACCGCCACCCTCACTGGCAGCTTTGCCGGTCTTGCCAACGGCACCTTCACGGTGAGTGAGACCGTGCCCTCGAGCTTTGTACCGGTCGGCCCAACCGTCTGCAGCACCGTCCTCGCGGGCGGCAACGCTATGGCCACCTGCGCTTTCACCAATCAGGCCATCGCGCGGCTCACCGTGTCCAAGCAGACCAATGGCGGCGGCGGCAGCTTCACCTTTAGCGCCGGTGGCGGGATCGGCACCTTCACCTTGGTCATGCCCACCGGCGGGGTGACCACCACCGCCTTCACCGTCAGCGTCCCGGC
>VBDX01000044.1 GCA_005881885.1 Chloroflexota bacterium | reverse complement strand
CGTGAGCTCGAGGTCGGGCTTGTCGAGGCGGCGAGCCATCCGCACGAACTGGTCCACGCGGATGCGCACCTCTGGCAGGTCTTGCGACCACGCCAGGAGCAGACCCTCGTACGCCAGCCAGGGGACCGCCCATTGAGGATCGTCCTGGCGGAGCGCGAACGCCGTGAGGGCCGAGCTCTGCGCGATGCTCGCGGCAGTCGGCCCCGCGCGAGAGGCGGTCACGAGCTCCTCGAGGAAGCGGACCCAGGCAACGAAGAGGTTCGTCTCCCATCCGCCGGCGACGCCGAATCCTTCAGCCGGCCAGTCGAGTCCGCTGAAACGGTGGAACGCGCGATAGGACCCCAGCAGCTCGCGACCGTACCGATATCGCTCGGAGAAGGCGATCGCGCGTTCGATACGAACGAAACGCGGCCGCTCGAGCTCAGCTGCGAAGGACGTCACGATCCCGTTCGTGTGAACTCTCGCCATGACCTCGGCCGCCCCGGCACGACGCGCCTTCGCGGCCGCCTGGTCGAGGGAATCGAGCGCCTCCTTCGGCCGCTCGGAGCTGATGCACGTCGCGATCGTCGTGAGCGCGCTCGCCTCGATGCCGTAATCGCCGATGGCCGCAGCGACGTGTCGCGCCTTCTCCGCCCAGCCGGTCGCCGCCCTGCGGTCTCCGCGAGCCATCGTCGCGCCGGCGAACCAGTCGTAGGCCAGCGCCGCGGCTCGCGACTCCGGCACATCCTTGACCAGCTCAATGGCGCTGCCAGCCAGCTCGAAGCCGCCGGCGGTATCACCGAGTAGACGACGAGCGCGCCCCGCGATCTGCATGAGGGCGACGCGGCGCTCCAGGTGTTCGCTGCCACCGGGCAGTGATGCCAGTGCGCGCTCCGCGGCGACGCGCGACTTGGGGTAATCGAAGAACAGATAAGCCCGGGCAAGCCCCTCGTACAGGTCCACGGTGGTCTCGCCACGCGATTCGATGGCGCTTTCGAAGTGCGCGACCGCCTCAGCCGGCGCATACACCTCGAGTGCGGCGAGTCCCGCTGCTTCGTACGCCTCAGCGGCACGCGCCCGGTCGCCCCCGAGCTTCCAGTGCTGCGCGAGGACGGCGGCGGGCACGTCGGGTTCCTCGAGCAGGGCTGAAGCGACCCGCAGATGCAGCACGCGGCGCTCAGGAAGCAGGAGCCGCTCGTAAACGACCTCGCGCGTGAGGGCATGGCGGAATGCATATGTCGGAGCGCTTACGTCGCCGGACTCCAGGGCGAGCTGGTGTTCGACACACTCACGAATGTGCCGCGCCAGGTCGGTCTCCGTGACCTCGCGTACTCGGCGGAGCAGATCGAACCCGAAGTGCACTCCGATCACCGACGCGGCGGCGAGCGACGTCTCGGCCTCGGGCGAGAGCTGCTCGACGCGCGAGACGAGCACCTCACGAATTGAGCCGGGGATGCGCAGAGCATCGAGCGGCTTGCGGGTCCAGCTGTCGCCCGAGGCAAACGTACGCCCGGATTCGGCGAGCGAGCGCAGGAGCTCTTCGGTGAAGAAGGGGTTGCCTTCGGCACGTTCGTAGATCGCATCCCGGAACTCCGTGCCGACCGGTCCATGTGGCTTGAAGATGGCCTCGAGCAGCGAACCCACCCCCTCTGCGCCCAGCCGATCGAGGGTGAGCTCGGTGACAAGGCGATCGCGTCGAAGGGTAGCGAGGGTCTTGAGGAGAGGATGCCCTCGTTGCACATCGTCGCCACGGTACGTGCCGAGAAAGGCGATCCGCGAATGCGCCAGCTCACCAACGAGAAGGCCGATGAGCGCGAGGCTCGCTTCATCAGACCACTGGAGGTCGTCGAGCACGATGAGGAGCGGCGCGTCCTTGGAAAGCGCGTGGAAGATCTGCTGGAACGCGACCGCGATCCGGTGACGCTCGAGAAGCGACGTCGCCGGCGCCCTTGCCACGCGGCGCCCGAGCTCCGGGAACAGCGGCGTGGCGTCAGGGCCGTTCTGGGAGACGAAGCGCCTGAGCGCGCTGTGGCCTTCCTCACGTTCGGCCGAGCGCATCGCAGCAACGAACGGCCGATAGGGCAGGCCTGTCTCGGACTCGAGGGCGGCCCCCCAGAGCAGTTTGAAGCCACGCTGGACGGCGAGTTTGGCCGCTTCGCGTGCCACGGCGGTCTTGCCGACGCCGGCTTCCCCGGCGACCACCGCGAAGCGCCGCTCACCTTTGGCGGCGTCGGCGAGAAGCTGTACCAGACGCGCGAGCTCTTCCTCGCGACCCACGACGATCGGGCAGACAAGCTCACCCGATGGCCCCGGTGGAATCGCCGCACCCGGAAGCGATACCGGTCCGCTTGGGGGCGGCCCGGCCTCGTGTGACACCTCCCAATCGACGTGCCACGCACGCACGCTTTCGCCGACACCTTTCAGCCGCAGCCGGCCGCGATCCGTGAGCGAGTAGCTGTGCCCGGTGCGTACCAGACCCCGCAGTGTGTCGCTCACGAGGATCTCCCCGGCGTGGGCCTTCGACGCGAGCCTTGCGGCGATGTTCACCGCGCTGCCGACAAACTGCTCGTCGTAAGGGACGACCTCACCGGCGTGAACACCGATGCCGATGTGAAGCGGGCCGTCAGGGTCTTGGCGGTTCCGTGCCTCTGCCTCGCGCAGGATCGAGACAGCGCAGTCGAGCGCCGCGAGGGCTGAAGTGAACACGACATAGAAGGAATCGCCTTCGGTCTTGACTTCACCGCCTGCGTGGCGCGCGACCGCTCCGCGCACGAGCGTGCGGTAGTCACGCAGGAGGTCGGCGGCCGCTAGGTCGCCATGGACCTCAACGAAATTCGTATAACCGCGGAGGTCGCTGAATAGAAACGCCCGCGTGACCGTGACCGGCCGTTTCTTGGGCTCGGCGCCCTCACGTCGGCCCGGTGGCATGCGCGGATTCTATTGACGGTCGTCCGGCTACATGCCCTGGCGGACCTCGTTGACTTCGTCCACCAGCAACCCAGCGGCTTCCTGGTGGACCGCGACATGCGCAGCTGCCGTGGGTGACTCGGAGAGGCAAAAGAGGCGCCCGGAACTCGCGTCGTACCACGCCTTGAGCCAACGGACGCCGCGTCTCCGCCCAACGCTTGTGTGTTGTCGGATGGCCTGCGCGATCGCCTCCGGCGCAAGACCCTCGACGCGGAAGTGAGTGTCCATGCAGAGTCCAGCGTCTGGCGCGGCGGCCAGATTGTCTCCGGCGTATTCCGATACCTGCGTGATCTCATCGGCGAGAAGCCCGTGCGCGTCGCGGTGACACTGCTCCGGCGCGTCGACGTTGGGGGCATCAGACAGGCAGAAGACGCGACCCGTTCCCTCGTCGAACCAGTAGTTCAGGAAACGGACCTTGTGCTTTGTCTGGACAGCGAGGTCAGCGGCGTGCGCCTTGGCTACGGCCTCCGCAGTGAGCCCGTCGACCCGATAATGAACGTCCATGTAGAGCGGCATCTTGATCTCCTGCCTAGAGCGGGATGTTGCCGTGCTTGCGCCGCGGGTTGGTATCCCGCTTGCCCGCGAGAGAGCGTAGCGCGGCGATCAGCTTCCGCCGCGTTTCGCGCGGCTCGATGACGTCGTCCAGGTACCCCCGGGCCGCCGCGACGTACGGGTTCGCGAAGCGCTCGATGTACTCGCCGACGAGCTGGCTCCTCCGCCTGTCCGGATCGTCGGCCTTGGCGATCTCGTCGCGATGGATGACGTTCACCGCGCCCTCGGGACCCATCACCGCGATCTCGGCCGACGGCCAGGCGACGTTGTAGTCGCCGCGGATGTGCTTGCTCGACATGACGTCGTACGCGCCACCGTAGGCCTTGCGCGTGATGACGGTGAGCTTCGGCACCGTGGCTTCGGCGTATGCGTACAGGAGCTTGGCGCCGTTGCGGATGATCCCGCGGTGCTCCTGTTCCGTGCCCGGGAGGAACCCCGGGACATCGACGAAGGTGACGAGGGCGATGTTGAACGCGTCGCAGAAACGGACGAAGCGCGCGGCCTTGACCGAGGCGTCGATGTCGAGGACGCCCGCGAGGACCATCGGCTGTTGCGCGACGACACCGATCGAGCGGCCATCGAGCCGGGCGAACGCGCAGATGATGTTCTGCGCCCAGCCTTCGTGGACCTCTAGAAACTCGCCGTCATCGACCACGCGACGGACGACCTCTTTCATGTCGTACGGCTTTGTCGTCAGGTCGGGCACGATGTCGTCGAGCTCCGAAGCCTCGCGGTCGGGCGGGTCATCCGTCGCGACGACCGGCGCCGGATCGAGGTTGTTCGACGGCAGGAACCCGACGAGCCGGCGGAGCAGTGCCGCGCATCCGGGCTCGTCGTCGGTTTCGAAGTGGGCGACGCCGGACTTGTGCGCGTGGACGTCCGCACCGCCTAGCTCGTCGAAGGTCACGTTCTCATGCGTCACGGTTTTCACGACGTTCGGACCGGTGACGAACATGTAGCTCGTGTCGCGAACCATGACGATGAAGTCGGTGATCGCCGGCGAATACACGGCGCCGCCGGCGCACGGTCCCATGATCGCGGAGATCTGCGGCACGACGCCGGAGGCGAGGACGTTCCGCAGGAAGATGTCCGCGTACCCGCCGAGTGAGACGACGCCCTCCTGGATCCGAGCGCCCCCTGAGTCGTTGAGGCCGATGATCGGCGCGCCGTTCCGCACCGCCAGGTCCATAACCTTGCAGATCTTTTGCGCGTGCGCCTCGGCGAGCGAGCCGCCGAAGACGGTGAAATCCTGCGAGAACACGTAGACGTGCCGGCCGTCGATGCGCCCAAAGCCGGTCACTACGCCGTCGCCCATCACGCGCTCGTCATCAGGGATGAGCTCCGTCGGTCGCGCGAGGACGAACGCGTCGAGCTCGGTGAACGAACCCTCATCGAGCAGCAGATCGATCCGCTCGCGCGCGGTCAGCTTGCCCTTGGCGTGCTGCTGCTCGATGCGCTGCTTACCGCCGCCGAGCGAGGCTTTTGCCCGAACATCCGTGAGCCTGTCAGTCGTCTTCACCGGGGCCGAGGATAGGCCGCTCGACCGCTTGGCACGCTACTCGCTCTGCCCGGAGGGCATGCAAGAGATGCAAGCGAGCGAGGTCACCGGGCAGTTCCTCGGTGGGCTGGACTACCCGATCACGAAGGCCCAGATGCTGGGTAAAGCGCGGCAGGCGAGTCTCGCCGCGCCGGTGCAGCAAGCTATCGCGAAGCTCCCCGAGCGCGAGTACGCGAACGCCGAGGATGTCACCCAGGCGCTGAACGCGGCGAACTGACCCGGCTAGGACTGCGCGCTGAAGATCACGACGGCGCGCAGCGCCAGCACGCCGAGCAGCGCGAGCAGCGGGGCGGCGACCGGCGGCCAGCGCCGCGCGACGTCCCAGCGCGCCATCGCGAACGGTGCGAGGAGACCGAGGGCCACCACGAGCCAGAGCACGATCCAGACGCCCAGAACCTTGCCGATCGTTCCGGCGACCGCGACGGTCACGAGGAAGATCGCGATGAGGAGCGCCTCGAGGATGACGAAGTAGCGGTCGGCCGCCTCGAGCCGGTTCGCGGTATCCGCGTCGACGTCACGCCGAGAGCGCGCGACGAGGAGCAACAGCGCGGCCGACCCCGACAGCGCGGACGCCAGGAACATGCCGCCGAGCGCCCAGCCGCCATCGCTCCACACCGGCTGGTTGGACACCGCGAGCAGGACGCCGGTGTACGCGCAGATGAACAGTCCGAAGACCGTGCCGACGGCACTCCATACGAGGCCGGCTCCGCCGCGGAGAATCCGGGCGATCGGACTCGCCGCCCGGAACCATCCCACGTCGGCCACCGCGGCGAGGAACGAGACGAAGGAGAACAGGCCAAACAGCAGGAGCGCCCACGAGCCGAGGCTCATCGGAGACCACGGCTTGAAGGCAACACCCCCTTCGCTCGTATCGACGAGCATGTGCCAGAACCGGAGCGGCTGACCTAGATCGAGCGTCAGGAAGACCGGACACGGGATGAGCGCGAGGAAGCTCGCGATAAACGCGATGCGCGCCGCCCCTTCGTCACGCGGGTCACCCGCGAAGCGGAGCAGCGTTCCGAGCGCGTAGCTCCCCCCGGCGATCCCACCGAAGAAGAAGTAGCCGAGGATCCACCACTGCCACTCCGGCGCCGCGGCGAAATGCTCGGCTGGCGGCATCAGCGGGTGTTCGTGGTGGTGGTGTTGTTCGCCCCGTTCCCGTTCATGCGGCCGTTGCGGAACGCAAGCAGCCCCGCGACAAGACCGATGACGGCGGTGGCCACACCGCCGACGTAGCCGGGAAGATTGTTCCGACTCGGGAGGGTCGCGTTCGCCTCATTCGGGAGCTTGTAGACCTCGGGCTTGTCCATCAGCAGGAAGAACGCGTTGAGCCCGCCGTACACCTTGTCATCGCGGCCGTACAGCTGCGCCTTCTGATATCCGGCGGCCTTGAGCGTCGCGAGCCGCTGGTCCGCGACGGCGTGCAGGTCTTCGACGTATCCGAACTTGATGGACTCGGTGGGGCAGGCCTTCGCGCAGGCTGGCTGCAACCCGCCCTGCAGCCGGTCGTAACAGAGCGTGCATTTCTGCGCGATGCCCTTGTCCTCGTTGAAGCCGATGACTCCGTACGGGCACGCCGAGATGCAGTTGCGGCAGCCGTTGCAGACGTCGTTCTGGATGTACACCGTGTCGAACTCCGTCCGCATGAGCGCGTTCGTGGGGCAGACCTCGAGACAGCTCGCGTTCTTACAGTGCTTGCAGACGTCGCTCATCATCAGCCAGGCCTGGCCGCCCGCGATCGGCGTCGGCGTGACGACCATGCCGGTGTTGTCGGGGACCTGCTCGATGAATTGCACGTGCCGCCAGTTCTGGGCATCGAGCTGCCCGGTGTTGTCGAAGGAATCGGCGGTGAACTTCGCGGCGTTGCCCGGAAGCTCATTCCACTCCTTGCACGCGACCTCGCAGGCCTTGCAGCCGATGCAGATCGACGTGTCGGTGAAGAAGCCGAGCGGTTTTTCCTGCCAAGCCATTTCCCTAAAACCCCATCAGGTTCCGCACGATCTTGGTGTAGCCGCGCTCGGCGGCGGCCAGATCGAGCGGGATCGCGGCGAGCTCGTCGACGATGGGCACGGCGCTCGGCTCGCGATGCTGATCGACCGTGATGAGATAGCGGCGGCAGATCTCGCAGGCGTCCACGCGCAGGTGTGGAAGGCTCTCCGTGTCCGCGAGGATCGGAAGCTTCGCGCCGGCGTTCTCGCCGCAGCCGACGCAGGTCATCCGCGAGTAGGCCCACGCGGTGCCGCAGCGGCTGCAGACCAGTTTGCGCTGCGCCGTGACGAGGGCCTCGCCGCTGTCCCCGAAGACCGCCAGCTGCGGCAACCCGCCACATCGCGGGCAGCGCCGGTCGTCGGTCTCTGCCGCCCGAAGCGTCGCGGCAAGATCCGGCAAGGCCTCGAGAACGGGCGATGCGCTGGCGCGCGCGAGGAACTGGTCGGTCCCGCTGAGCGGCTCGTCCCGCATCCACGCCTCGACGATGCCCTCGAGGTCGCCGTCGTGGAAGCGAAGGAGGACTGCTTCGCGGAGTGTCTCGGTCCCGGCGGCGACTGACGCCTCCATCACGCCCGGCAGGCCGACCCGCACAACGTACGCCGGGAGATCAAGAGGCGCCGGGCGATCCCGCTGCGCGCGCTCGAACGTCCGCTCCTGAGCGTCGACCACGGCGAGGTACAGCCGCAGCGGGTCCTGCGCGAAGTCATACCGCGCGCCGAGTGAACGCGCACGCTCGCGGCGCTCGGCGTAGACGGTGGTGGCATCGGCAACGAGCGTCATCAGAACTTCTCGATGTTCACCAGGAACGCCTTGAACTCGGGCGTGCGGGCACCCACGTCACCGACCATCGGCGTGAGCGCGTTCGCGAGCCAGTACTTCGATCGCTCCGGGTTCTGCTCGGCCGACACGCCGATAAACCCCCAGTGGATCGGAATGCCGATCTGATAGACCTTCTTGTTCCCCGCGAGCGTGACCGGGCCGAGACGCTTGGTCACGAGGGCCGAGACCTCGAGCTTTCCACGCTCGCTGGACACGCGCACGCGGTCGCCGTTCTTGATGCCCTTCTCGTCGGCGAGCTCCTGCGGGACCTCGACGAACGCCTGCGGCTGCAATCCCACCAGCAGAGGAACCTGCTGCGTGATGTAGTGCTCGTGCTCGGTGAGCCGGTAGCTCGTCGCGACGTAGGGGTACTTGTCGACCTTGCCGAACCGGTTCGGCCGGCCCGCGGCCTGGTCGTAGAGGAACGCGACCGGATCTTCCGACTGTTGCGGATGCAGCGGGTTGGCGATGGGCGCCTCGTACGGCTCGTAGTGCTCGGGGAACGGGCCGTCGAGCATCGAGTTTGAGAAGAGCCGCCCGACGCCTTCGCCATTCATGATGAAGGGCAGCCACGCCGCTGGATCCTTCGGGTTCATGGTCGCCGGGTAGTCGGGCACGTCGCCGACCCAGGTCGTCCCGTTCCACTGGATGCCTGGGCGCTTGGGGTCCCAGGGCTTTCCGTCGAGATCTGCGGACGCGCGGTTGTACATCACCCGGCGGTTGAGCGGCCAGCTCCAGGCCCATTGGGGGAAGAATCCCATGCCCGTCGGGTCGTTCTGCTGGATGTTCTGCACGCCGTTCCGCCGCTTCATGAGGTTGCCGGCGTCGGGATAGCTCCCGGTGTAGATCCAGTCGCCGGCCGTCGTCGTTCCGTCGGCCTTCAGGTTGGCGAAGCTCGTCATCTGGCTTCCGGTCGAGAGGTCCTTGCCGTTGATCTCCTTCGCGATCTCGTCGAGCTCCGGCTTCTTGGGGTCCTTGTAGTCGAGCGTCATAGCCATGATCGGATCGGGGAACTTGCCGCCCTGATTCCTGTAGAGGGTCTTGACGCGGTCGAAGATGTCGGCCGTGATCCAGTGGTCGTGCCGCGCATCGCCGTCTGGCGGCAGGACCTGCTCCTTCCACTGCGACCAGCGGCCGCTGTTGACGAACGAGCCGTCCTTCTCGATCCAGTGCGTCGCCGGCAGCATGAAGACTTCCGTGTTGATCTTCGCCGCATCCATCCCCGGAGCACGCCAGAACTCCGAGCTCGTCGTCGGGAAGGCGTCGAACACGACCAGCCACTTGAGCTTGGTGAGCGCCTGAAGCACCTGGTTGGAGTCGGGTCCGATGCTGGTCGCGGTCATGCCGGAGAGAATCACGCCCTCCATCTTCCCCTTGAGCGCCTGGTCGTAGATCGACATCCACGACGAGTTGACGGCGGGCTTCGGGATGAAGTCGTACGCGTACTCGTTGTCTTTGGTGGCCTTCGCGCCGTACCAGGCCTTAAGCAGGCTCACCATGAAATTGCGGTAGTTGGTCCCGAAGAAGTTCCAGGAGTTCGGATCGCTCTTCTTCGGGGCGCTCGCGGCGACGTACCCGTCGAGGTTCTTCTGCCCGGGCGCCGGGATGCGCAGGTAGCCGGGAAGGATTTCCCAGCTGATGGCGTGGTCGGTGTTGCCCTGGATGTTGGCGTGGCCGCGCTCAGCGTTCATCCCGCCCCCCGGCCGTCCCATGTTGCCGAGCAACAGCTGCAGGAGCGCGGCGGAGCGGATGAGCTGGCCGCCTGTGGTGTGATGGGTCAGCCCGACCGCGTAGACGATCGTCATCACCTTGTCTGGCTTTCCCATCTCGCCGACGAGCTTCGCGACCTGCATGAACTGATCGACGGGGATCCCGGTGATGCTCGAGACCATCTCCGGCGTGTAGCGCGAGTAGTGCTTCACCAGAAGTTGGAAGACCGTGCGCGGGTCCTGTAGCGTCTTGTCCCGTTTCGCCGGCGCCTGCGTGCTCCCCGCGGGGCCGTCGAGCGCCGCGCCCTCGGTCTCGTACGTCCACGTGGACGTGTCGTAGCTGCGGGTCGAGGCGTTGTAGCCCGAAAAGAGCCCGTCCTTGAAGTCGAAGCCTTGCTTCACGATGAACGACGCGTTGGTGTAGTTCTTCACGTAATCCTCGTGATAGAGCTTGTTCTGCAGGACGTAGTTGATGAGGCCCCCGAAGTACGCGACATCCGTACCCGTGCGGATGCGCAGATACATGTCCGCGAGCGCGGAGGTCCGCGTGTAGCGCGGGTCGGCGTGGACAATCTTCGCGCCACCGCCCGAGCCCGGTCCCTTGGTTGGATCGAGCTTGGCCTTCACGAACCACTGGAAGCCGACTGGGTGAGCCTCCGCCGGGTTCGCGCCGTTGATGAGTATGAGGTCGGCGTGCTTGATGTCACGCCAGTGGTTCGTCATCGCTCCTCGTCCGAAGGTGGCGGCCAAACTGACCACCGTTGGGCCGTGTCAGACCCGGGCTTGCTGCTCGATGTGCACGATGCCGAGCGTGCGCATCACCTTCGTCGCGAAGTACCCCTCTTCGCTCGAGAAGGCGGCGCCGCCGGCAAAGGCGACCCCCTCGGTACGGTTGACGACGTTGCCGTTCGCGTCCTGCGCGACGAAGGTGTTGTCGCGCGACCCTTTGATGTTCTGCGCGATCTTGTCGAGGACGAAGTCCCACGACTTCTCTTCCCACTTGCTGCTGCCCGGCGCGCGATACAGCGGCTTTTCGACACGGCGCGAGCTCGTCGCGAGCTGCATCGCGGTCGCGCCCTTCGGGCAGAGACGGCCTTCGTTGACCGGGCTGTCGGGGTCGCCCTCGATCTGGAGGAGCTGCGTCTTCCCGTTGACCTGCTTCGTGTAGGCGATGAGCGCGCAGCCGACGGCGCAGTACGGACAGATCGAGTGGATTTCCTTCGCGCCCGCGATGCGCATCTCGATCGCCCGCTTCTTCGCCGCACGAATGTCGAAGCCGAGGGGGTTGGCAAGGGGAACGAGCGCCAGGCCGGCGGTGCCGGCGGCTCCGAGCTTCAGGAATTCACGACGAGTGACTTCCTTCATCGGAATCGGATATCCGTTCTACTCCGGCGGTTTTCGCGACGCAAGTTCGGCGCTAAGGTTTCCCGCAGGGTGAATGAATTCTTCGCCTCGCTCGGCAAACGCTGGCGCAAGGCCGCCGAGCGCCGCGGCGCGAAGATCGAGGAGCCCGAGCTGGACGCGAAGGTCGCGCTCGAGCTCCTCGAGCTCGCGCGAGTGGCCGCCCACACGAAGGAGCGGCGCTTCGCCCCGCTCGCCAGCTACACCGCTGGCGTCGCGGCGGAGCGGCTTCGAGCGGCGAAGGGCGCCGACGCGGACGCGATCGCCGAGTACGTGCGAGAGGTCCGCGAAGAGCTGGAGCGCGAGCCGCCCATTTAGCTGAGCGCCGCCCGAAGCGCGGCGCCGGCGTCCTCGAACGCCTGCGAAGCTTCTGGGAGCTGGCCCGGGAAGCCCAGAAAGCCGTGGAACATCCCTGGGTAGCGTTTGAATGAGGCTCCGATCCCAAG
>VBDX01000043.1 GCA_005881885.1 Chloroflexota bacterium | reverse complement strand
CAGCCAGTGCGCGTTCGCGCGCACCGCGTCGAGGTCGACCGCGCCGTCGGTGGCGTAGGGCGTGATCGGGAACGCCAGGACCCCTCGGAGGAGCGGGCCGAGCGCGGCGGGATCGGAGGCCACGAGCGTGCGGCTCATCGGCGGACCCGCACGACCATGTTCGTCGGGTTCACGAAGCGGAGCGCGGCGAGAAGGAGGACGAGGCTCGTCGCCATGTACACCACCGCCATCGCGTCGATCTGCTGGCTCGGCCGGATCCCCGGAGCGAACGCCGCGTAGTAGAGGGCGACGACGAGGGTCGTGCTGTCGGCGCCGGACGTGAGGAACGTGAGCTCGAAGAGCGCGAGCGCACGGACGATGACGATGAGCGCGGCCGCGAGTACGCCGGGTGCGGCGAGCGGCACGAGGACGCGGGTGAAGACCCGCAGCGGTGAGGCGCCGAGCACGCGTGCGGCGCGCTCGAGGTTCGGGTCGATCTGCTCGAAGAACGGCGTCAGCAGGAGCACGACGAGGGGGAGCGCCGGAACGAGGTTCGCGACGATCACGCCGGCGGCGGTCCCGGCGAGACGGAACTCGTACAGCATCGTCGCGAGCGGGATCCCGTAGGTGATCGGCGGGAGCAGGAGCGGCAGGAGCAGCAGCACCTGGACGACGCCCTTGACGCGGAAGCGCCGGCGCGCGAGGACGTACGCCGCGGGCACGCCCACGAGCAGGCCGATCGCGGCTACCGCGAGCGTGATGAACGCCGTGGCGACGAGGATCTGCGGTAGGTCGAAGTCGGTGATCGCGGCGCGGAACCAGCGATCCGTGAAGCCGTCGGGCAGCCAGCCCCCGAACCAGCTCGTGGCGAAGGCATCGAGGACGACGGACACGAGGATGCCGCCGACGACGAGGACGAGCACGGCGACGGCCGCGTATACGAAGATCGCTCCGCGGTCGATCTCGCCGCGCCGGACCGGGAGCCGGCGAACAGCGACGCTCATCGCGCGCCTTCCGTGCGCATGCGCCGGTAGCCGCCCGCGCGCAGCGAGAGTGCCGCGCCGACGAGCGCGAGCTCGATGGCGCCCATGACGATCGCGATCGCCGATCCCTCGGAGTAGTCGTAGCGCTCGTACGCCGCCTGCCACGCGGCGAAGGCGATCACCCGCGTCTCGCCCGCGGGATTGCCGACGAGCACGGCCGACGGGAACACCGAGAACGTCGCGACGAACGAGAGCGCCGCCGCGACCGCGATCCCCGGCGCCAGCATCGGAAGCGTCACGCGCCAGGTGCGCTGCCACCAGCTCGCGCCGAGGACGCGCGCCGCGCGATCGAGGGCGGGATCGATGCTCGAGGCGTAGCCAAGGAGCAGCAGGAAGACCGCCGGGAAGTCCGAAATGAGCAGCGAAATGAGCGTTCCGAGGTAGTTGTGGAGGAACTGCACCGGCTGCTGCACAAGGCCGAACGCGATCAGCGTCTTGTTCACCCACCCGGCGGGGCCGAAAAACTGGAGCATGCCTTCCGCGATCAGGACGGTGCCGAGCGTCAGGGGGATCACGAAGAGCGCGGTGATGACCCGCTGTCCCGGGACCGGGCGCCGCAGGCGGTACGCGAGCGGGAGCGCGAGCCCGACGTCGATCACGGTCGCGGGGACGGCGAGCCGCAGTGTGTTCCAGATCGAGAGTCGCTCGCGCGGGTCACCGAAGAACGCGAGGTAGCTGCCCAGCGCGCCGTCGGCCTCATGCTCGCCGTAGGGTTGGAACGACAGGATGAGCCCGTAGACGAACGGGTAGACGAACAGGGCGAGCACGAGCGCGACCGCCGGCGCGATGAAGAGAAGGGCAGGGTCGAGTCGCCGCCTCCGTCGCGTGGGTGCCGGCGGGGAGTCGACCGCCTCGCGCCGAGCGGCGGGAGCGCTCACCGAACCTCGGACGGGAACACCAGGAGCCGCTCGGGCGGCAGGCGCAGTGCGACGTGGTCGCCCACGGCCCAGCGGTCGGTCGTGCGCGCGATGAAGCGCTGGCCCGAGCCGGCGTCCGCGCTCAGCTCGAAGCCGTCGCCGACGAACTCCGCGAGCTCGATCGCGGCCGCGATGCAGCCGGGCGATCCGGCCGCCACGACCTGGACATCCTTCGGTCGGATGGTGGCGACTGCGGCGCCGCCCTCAGCGAGCGTGCCGCGTCGCGTGCCGGTGAAGAGAAAGCCGTTTGCCGCGACGGACACCGTGTCGCCGCGGATCTCGCCGACTTCGACCGGGACGAGGTTGCGGTAGCCGAGGAAGTTCGCGACGTAAAGCGAGCGCGGCTGCGCGTAGAGCTCCTCGGGGGTGCCGGCCTGCTCGACGACGCCCTCGCGCATAAGCACCACGCGATCCGCGAGGGAGAGCGCCTCCTCCTGATCGTGCGTGACGTACAGGGTCGTGAGGCCGAGCGACTGGTGGAGCCGACGGATCTCGAGCCGCATCTCGAGGCGCAGCTTCGCGTCGAGGTTGCTGAGGGGCTCGTCCATGAGGATGAGTGGGGGCTCGGTGACGATCGCGCGGGCCAGGGCGACCCGCTGCTGCTGTCCGCCCGAAAGCTGCGCGGGATAGCGCTTCGCGAGCCCGCCGAGCTGCACGAGCTCGAGCGCACGCGCCACGCGACGCCCGATCTCCGAGTGTGCGATGCCCCGCACCTCGAGGCCGAAACCGACGTTGCGCGAGACGTCGAGATGCGGGAAGAGCGCGTAGTTCTGGAAGACCATGCCGAAGCCGCGCCGCTCCGGCGGAAACGGGGTGATGTCGCGGCCGTCGATCTCGATGGCTCCCTCGTCCGGCTCGAGAAGGCCCGCGACGCAGTTGAGCGTCGTCGTCTTCCCGCACCCCGATGGGCCGAGGAGACTGATGAACTCGCCTCCGGAGACCTCGAGGTCGAACCCGCGGACCGCCGCCGCGTCCGCGAACCTCTTGGTGAGCTCGCGGACGCGGAGGCTTTTCAGCTTCGGCGTGACCGTCGCGCGCGAGGAAGGGCTCATTGCGTCTTGCCGGCGCCGACCCTCTTGTCCCAGATGTCGAACGCCGTGACCAGCGCCTTCGTCTCGAGCGGCGTCTCGATCGGGAGCTTCTTGATGAGCTCGTCGAAGTCCGGCCGGACGACCGATCCGACCGCGTCCTGGCTCTCCTTCGGCGACATTGACAGGGGGACATTCTTCACAGCGGGACCGGGGTAGAAGAAGGCGTTGTCATAGGCCTTCGCCTGCTGCTCCGGCTTGAGCATCCATGCCGCGAGATCGAGCGCGACCGCGAGGTGGTCGTTGTCGACGCCCTTGGGGATGCAGACGTACTGGGTGTCCGCGACGAGACGTGTGGCGATCGAGCCGGCCTTGAAGTCCTTCGGCACCGTTCCGAGGACGCGCACATTGAGGTCCCAGCCCATCGTCGAGAGCGCGACGGTACGTGCACCCTGACCGAGCTCTTTGAAGGTCGCGGCCGTGCCGGTCGTGTAGTACTCGACGTACTTGCCGAGCTCCTCGTAGTACGGCCAGACCTTCGTCCAGCTGTTCGGGTCGCGCGGGTTCGCTTCACCAAGGACGTACGGCAGGCCCATGAGCATGGAGCGGCCTGGACCGGAGTTCGCGGGGCGCGCGTAGATGAGCTGCTTCGGATTCGCTTTCGCCCACGCGAGGAAGTCGTCGGCGGTCTTCGGCACGGTCGTGAGCTTCTTCGGATCGTACGTGAACGTGGGGCCGTAGTTCCCGTAGACAACGAGGATCCCGTAGCCCTGCGCAAGTTCCTGCGCTTTCGGCTGGAGGTAGTTGTCCATGAGGCCCGGGAACTTCTTTTCGTAGTCGGGCGTGACCTTCGTGAAAAGGCCTTGCTCGACGCCTGCGGATAGGCCGTCGGATCCGGTGAGCACGAAGTGGAGCTGCACGTTGTTCGCCTGCTGCTGCGCCTTCAGCTTGGCCGGGAGCTCCGGCGCGGTCGCGGTCTCGAACTTGATGCCGCTCACGTATTTCGAGTTCTGCTTCCCGTAGTCCTCGATGGCGGCCTTCGTAAGCTGCAGCTGTCCGGCGACGTCGATGACCGAGAAGCTGATCGCGCTCGTCGGCAGGGTGGGTAGCGACGCGGCGGCGGCCGAGCCCGCCGCGGTCGCGGTGGCCGCGCCGCCGGCCGGACGGCCCGGGCCGCACGCGGCGGTGAGCGCGAGAGCGCCCGCGCCCATGAGGAATTGCCTGCGATCAAACTTGAGCTCGCGTGCTCTCGTCGGCAGATCCCGGTTGCCGTCCACTTTGCCCCTCCTGCTGATGTAAAGTCCGCTCACGCTCGTCGGAACGGATCGCGGTCGCCCGCCGGCGACGCCAGAAGACTTACAGACTTGACGTCAAGGTGCAACATATCTTGCGCCTTCGCAGGGCAGGGGCGGTGGAACGGATGACCGAGCGGATCGATCGCCGCGAATTCTTGCGCCGGGTCGGCCTCGGCGCCGGCGCGACCATGCTCGCGAGCTGCCTCCCGCAGACGGGACAGCCGGGCCCCACGGCCTCGGCCGGCGCATCGGCGGAGCCGCTGACTCTGCCGATCGTCAAGCAGCCGCTGACTCTCAGCTACTGGGCCCCGATGAGCTCTAACGTGAGCCCGACGATGAAGAGCTTCGGCGAGATCGCCTGTTACCGCGAGCTGGAGAAGCGCACCGGCATCCACATCGAGTTCCAGCACCCACCCCTTGGTCAGGAGACCGAGCAGTTCAACCTCGTCGCCGCCTCGGGCAAATACCCGGACGTTATCGAGTACAACTGGCTGACCAACGCGCCGGGTGGACCGGCGCGGTTCCTGCGCGACGGCGTGATCGTGCGGCTCAACGACCTCCTCGACCGCTACGCGCCCAATCTGAAGCGCGTGCTCGGCGAGCATCCGGAGTGGCGGAAGATGATCGTCACCGACGATGGCGACATCTACGCCTTTCCGTTCATCCGGAGCGACCCACTGCTCTTGGTGTCGGCCGGCCTCGCGGTCCGCCAGGACTGGCTCGACAAGCTCAACCTCAAGATGCCGACAACGCTCGACGAATGGCGTGGCATGCTCGCGGCGTTCAGGCAGCGCGACCCGAACGGGAACGGCAAGACCGACGAGCTTCCGCTCAGCACGTGGGCAGCGACGGCGGGCGGCGGATCCGGCGCGCGAGGCGCGTTTGCGCGCTACTCGTTCATCGGAGCGTGGGGCATCGGCCAGGACTGGTACCAGGAGAAGGGCGTCATGAAATACGGCCCGCTTCAGGCCGAGTTCCGTGACTTTCTGGCGACCATGTCGCAGTGGTACAAGGAAGGGCTCATCGATCCGGACGTGTTCGCCACGAACCAGGCGAACTTCGACGCCAAGGTGACGAACAACCAGGTCGGCGCGGCGAGCATGCAGGGCGGCAACGGTATCGGGAAGTACGCCGGGCTCATGGCCGGAAAGGGAACCTTCAAGCTCACCGCCGCGCCGAACCCGACACTCCGAGCGGGCGAGCGCCCGCAACTGGGGGCGCGCGACAATCCGTATCCGGGTCAGGGCTCCGCGGCGATCACGATCTCGAACAAGAACGTCGTCGAGACCGTCAAGATGCTCGACTACGCCTACAGCCCCGAGGGCTCGCTCCTCTTCAACTTCGGGATCGAGGGCACGAGCTACACGATTGTCAACGGTGTCCCGACGTACGTCGACGCAGTGATGCACGATCCGAAGATCCCGTCGGCCCAGATGATCTCGCGCTTCGCGCGCGGCAACTTCAACGGGCCGTTCGTCCAGGACGTGCGCTACATCACCCAGTACTACGAGCTGCCGGAGCAGAAAGAGGCGCTCAAGGTCTGGACGCAGCCGACGAACGAGAAGCTGCTGCCCCCGCTCACCGTGACACAGGACGAGAGCAAGAAGTTCGCATCGACCATGACCGACATCAACACGCGCTACGACGAGGTCTTCAACCGCGTCTGGTCGGGCAAGGCCGGGCTCGACGAATGGGATGGCTTCGTTCGTGGACTCCGCGGCATGGGCATCGACGACGCGCTGAAGATCCAGCAGGCGGCGCTCGACCGGTACAACAAGCGACCGTCCTAGCGTGAGAACGGCGGCCGGCTCGCTGGACCTAGCCGCGCCGATAGCGCTCGCACGTCGGCGCGGGGCCTGGCAGACGCTCCTGCGCGACCTGCGCCGCAACCGCGGCGTCTATCTCATGCTCGCACCGGTCGTCCTGTATTACCTGATCTTCCACTACGGGCCGATGTACGGCGCGGTCATCGCGTTCCAGGACTTCAACCCGGTGAAGGGCGTGCTCGGCAGCAAATGGATCGGGCTCCAGAACTTCCAGGACTTCTTCGCGAGCGTGTACTTCGCACGGCTCATGGTGAACACCGTCGCGATCAGCGTCCTCGATCTCGTATTCGGATTCCCCGCGCCGATCATCCTCGCCCTGTTGCTGAACGAGCTGCGCTGGAACCCGTTCAAGGGGCTCGTGCAAACGGTGACGTACCTGCCGCATTTCATCTCGGTCGTGGTGGTCGTGGGGATGCTCTTCGACTTCTTCGCGCGCGACGGCCTCGTCAACGACCTCATCGCCTCGGCCTCGCCGACCGCGTTCATGCAGTCGCCCGAATGGTTCCGCCAGCTCTTCGTGGGGTCAGGGATCTGGCAGCAGGTCGGCTGGGGATCGATCGTGTATCTCGCCGCGATCGCGAACATCGACCCACAGCTTTACGACGCCGCGAAGGTCGACGGGGCGAGCCGCTTCAAGCTCATCCGTCACGTGACGCTGCCGGGAATACTCCCGGTGATCGTGATCCTCCTCATCCTGCGACTCGGATCGATCATGAGCGTCGGCTACGAGAAGATCATCCTCATGTACAACCCGCTCACGTACGAGACCGCCGATGTCATCTCCACGTATGTGTTCCGCCGGGGGATCCTGCAGGCCGACTTCTCGTTCAGTGCCGCTGTCGGGCTCTTCAACTCCGTCATCAACTTCGGCCTGCTCCTCGCCGCGAACCGGATCAGCAGGCGGCTCACGGATTCAAGCCTGTGGTAGGCGCGCGACGCATCCGCCTGAAAGAGAGCCGGGGAGAGCGGCTGTTCGGCATGGGAAACGTCGCGCTCATGCTCGCGCTCATCGTGGTGACGCTCTATCCCCTCCTCTATGTGCTCTTCGCGTCGCTCAGCAACCCGACGCTGCTCGCCGGCCACCGCGGGCTCCTCTTTGGGCCGCTCAGCCTCAGCCTCGAGGCCTATCGGCGCGTGTTCGAGAACCCCATGATCCTCACCGGCTATCGCAACACGCTTTTCTACGTGGTCGCGGGGACGACGCTGAACGTCCTCATGACCGCGCTCGGCGCGTACGCCCTCTCGCGGCGGAACCTGCTGCTCAAGAACCCGGTCATGTTCTTGATCGTCTTCACGATGTTCTTCAGCGGCGGCCTCATACCGACGTACCTGCTGGTGGGCCAGACGCTCCACATGCAGGACACCCCGTGGGCGCTGATCGTTCCCGGCGCCATCACGACCATCAACCTCATCATCATGCGGACCGCCTTCAACGCGGTGCCGGTATCGCTCGACGAGGCGGCACGGCTGGACGGCGCGAACGACTGGACGATCCTCTTCAAGATCTATCTGCCGCTCTCGTTGCCGGTCGTCGCCGTGATGATCCTCTTTTACGGCGTCGCCCACTGGAACTCGTTCTTCCCCGCGATGGTGTATCTCCGGACGCGCGAGCTCTATCCGCTGCAGCTCGTTCTCCGGGAGATCCTCATCTCGAGCAACGTCCAAAACATGACGACCGACGTCTCGAGCGGCGACGTATTTGCCATCGGTGAAACGATCAAGTACGCGACGATCATCGTCGCGACCGCCCCGATCCTGCTCGTCTACCCATTCCTGCAACGGTACTTCGTGAAGGGCGTAATGATCGGAGCGATCAAAGAGTGAGCGCCGCCCTGCTTCGGGCCGTCGGCGACGGCCTGGCGAACGACACGCGCGCGCTCCAAGCGGCCATCGACGAGACGGCGCGGCGTGGCGGCGGCACCGTGCGAATCCCTGCTGGCCGCTACGTGACAGGGTCGGTCGTGCTTCGCGACGACATCACGCTGCACCTAGAGGCCGGGGCTGTGCTCCTCGGAAGTCTGGACCCGGGGGAGTATCCGCCCGTCGAGGCGCGCTGGGAGGGCCGTCACCAGGTCACGCACGCGCCGCTCATCGGAGGCAAGGGCCTGCGGAACGTGGCGATCACCGGGCGGGGCACGATCGACGGACGTGGCGCGCCGTGGTGGGCGAAGTACCGAGAGAAGGCGCTCGAGCACCCGCGGCCCCGGCTCATCTCATTTTCGGACTCCTCGAACGTCCTCGTCGAGGGCATCACCGCGACGAACTCGCCGGCCTGGACCATCAACCCGGTGCGCTGCGAGAACGTCACCGTGACGAGGGTCACGATCTTCAATCCCCCTGACTCGCCGAACACGGATGGCATCAACCCCGACTCGTGCCGCGACGTGCGAATTTCGGATTGCCACATCGACGTCGGCGACGACTGCATCACACTGAAGTCCGGCATCGAGACCGAGGACCCGGACAAGCGCGGGCCGTGCGAGAACATCGCGATCTCGAACTGCACCATGGCGCACGGTCACGGCGGCGTCGTCATCGGGAGCGAGACGAGCGGGGACGTGCGCAACGTGGTCATCGCGAACTGCATCTTCACCGGCACCGAGCGCGGCATCCGCATCAAGACCAGGCGCGGCCGCGGCGGCGTCGTCGAGGACGTCCGCGCGACGAACATCATCATGCGAGACGTCCTCGTCCCCTTCACGATGAACCTCTACTACAACGCCCACGCGAAGGGGGACCCTGTGGTCGCGGACAGAGGACCTCGCCCCGTCGACGAGGGAACGCCGCGCGTGCGTCGGATCCGCTTTGGTGAGATCACGGCGCGCGACGCGCACCATGCGGCGGCCTTCCTCTGGGGCTTGCCCGAGATGCCGATCGAAGACGTCGCGTTCAGCGACGTCACGGTCGTCATGTCGGAGGACGCCCGCGAGGGGATACCCGAGCATGCCGACGGCCTCGAGCCGATGCGGCGCGCCGGCTTTTTCGCGCGGAACATGCGCGGCCTGCGCCTGGATCGCGTGGACATCAGCGGCCAGGCCGGCGAGCCGTTCCTCTTGCGGGACGTGACCTGAACGTGCGCACCACGGCGACGGCGTGGTCAGCCCGAGCCGCCGACGCCGTCATCCGGCGCGAACCGGTCGTGGGGACGCGCTGGGCCTACGAGTGGGCGACGCTCCTCAAGGGCGTCGACCAGGTCCGGCGAGCGACGGCGGATCGCCGGTACCTCGAGTACATCAGGTCGAACGTCGACCGATTCGTCGGGGACGGCGGGATCGCGACGTACGCGCGCGAGGCCTACGACCTGGACGGCGTCGCCGGCGGTCCGCTGCTGCTCAGGCTGTATCGCGAGACGGGCGAGGAGCGCTACCGTGCGGCGGCGGCGATCCTTCGCGAGCAGCTGCGCGCCCAGCCCCGCACACCGAGCGGTGGCTTCTGGCATAAGCGCATCTACCCGGACCAGATGTGGCTCGACGGCATTTACATGGCGGGCCCGTTCTACGCCGAGTTCGCCGTCCTCTTCGGCGAGAAGGCGGCCCTCGACGACGTGGCCGCACAGATCACGCTCATCGCCGAGCGGACGCGCGACGCGCGCACCGGCCTGCTCCGGCACGCCTGGGACGAGAGCCGGCGCGAGCGCTGGGCCGACCCGGCGACAGGCCGCTCGCCGTCCGCTTGGGGCCGAGCGCTCGGGTGGTTCGTGATGGCGGTCGCCGACGTTCTCGAGCTCCTGCCCGAGCACTCAGCGCAGCGTGACCGGATCGCGCCGGTCCTCGCGGAGACGATGGACGCGGTGAAGAGCGTGCAGGACGACGCGACCGGTGTGTGGTGGCAGGTGGTCGATCAGGGCGGAAGGGAGGGCAACTACCTCGAGGCGTCGGCCTCGTGCATGTTCGTCTACGCGGCCGCGAAGGGGGTCCGCCTCGGTCTCCTCGGTCGCGCGCACCTCGACGCGGCGCGCAAGGGCTACGAGGGCATCCTCGCGCAGTTCGTGACCGCCAGTGCGGATGGCGACGTCACGCTGCGTGGAACCTGCGCGGGAACCGGCCTCGGTCGCCGGCCGGACGAGCCGGACATGACCTATCGCGACGGCTCGTACGACTACTACGTGCGCCGGCCTATCGAGACAAACGATCACCGCGGCCTCGGCGCGTTCCTCATGGCGAGCGTCGAGCTCGAGCGCGCGTCCGGAGGCCCGTGACCGCGACGCAAGCTCCGGTAGTGACCTCGCCGGTCCTCCTTATGGACCCGGTCGTACTCGCCGACGCGCGGACCGGTGCGCTCGCGGGGCGTGCCGATCTCGCGCCGGCGATC
>VBDX01000042.1 GCA_005881885.1 Chloroflexota bacterium | reverse complement strand
CCGCGGCGAGTGCGATGTCGACGGCGTACTCGACCGTGCTGTGCCCCCATCCGGCCTTCGCGGGATAGTCGGCCGACCAGTACTGCGCGTCGTGCAACACGAGATCGGCATCGCGAAGGAAGGCCGCGTGTCGCGCGTCGCCGGCGTGGGCGAGGAACGCCGGATCGAAGCTCGCTGGCGGACGATCCGGATGCCAGGGCGGATCGGCGTACGCCTCGTGATCGGTCGCGTAGACGAACGTCGCGCCGCCGGCCGCGATCCGATAGCCCAGGCAGGGAGCGGTGTGATTCAGGAACTGGGTGCGAACGCTGACTCCGTCGACGGCGAACTCGGTCTCCCCGACCTCGACGAAATCGAATCGGGCGGGAAACTCTTCGAGTGGCATCGGGAAGTAGGCGTAGTCCATCTGACCGCCCACGGCCCGCGGGAAGGTGCGGTCGATCCCCGCCGGGCCATACACGGTCAGGTGGCTTCCGGGCACGAACGCCGGAAGAAAGAACGGCAGGCCCTGGATGTGGTCGGTGTGGGTGTGGCTGACAAAGAGGTGGGCCCGGACCGCCTCCCCACTCTCAGCGAGCGCGCTCCCAAGCTTTCGCGCGCCGGTGCCGCAGTCGAAGATCAGGAGAGTGCCGGCGTCGGTCCGGACCTCGACACAGGGGGTGTTCCCGCCGTAGCGCGCGGTCTCGGGACCCGCGGCGGCGATCGAGCCACGCGTGCCCCAGATACGGACGCGGATGGTCTACCGGCCCGCGGGGGCCGCAACGGCGATCTGCGCCGCTAGGTCGCGCATCACCTTCGCGCCAGCGCTGTCGGGGTGGAGCATCGTGAGGGGGCGTCCGCGGTCGGCGGCGTCATCGCACGCCGGCGTATATGGGACCACGAGGTCGGCTCTGCGGTTGAAGAACCGCGAGACGTGGTCCATCTCGACGCCCGATTCGCTCGTCCGGTTGACGACGAGCACCGTCCGCTCCTTGGGATAGGCGAGCTTCTCGAGCACCTCGAGGCTCTCCTTCGTGGCCTTGAGAGACGGGAGATGCGCGGCGGTGACGATCACCACTGCGTCCGCGACATCGAGGGCCGCCAGCACCTGCTGCGAGAAGCTCGCGGGCGCGTCGATGATGACGTAGTCGGACTCCTGCTGGAGCCGGTCGATCGATTGCTGCACGGCCGGCACCGTGACGAGCTCCGCGCGCTCCGGGATGTCGCAGCCCGCGAGCACGCGGACGCCACTCCGGTCCTGGATCAGATAGCGTGAGAAAGTGGCCTGGTCGAGATCCTCGTGATCCTCCTCGGCGAGATCGGCGAGGGTCCGCTCCGGGGTGAGGTTGAGGAGCATCGGCGCGTTGCCGAACTCAAGGTTGAGGTCGAGCAGGGTCACGCGGTAGATCGTGGTCGCTGCGAGCGCGACCGCGGAGTTCACCGCTAGGGTGGTGCAGCCGACCCCGCCCTTCCCGTGAATGAAGAGGACGACGTTGCCGCCGCGCTTCCGAGCGGTCTCGCTGCCGCCCTGAGTCGCCCGGACGCGCTTGATCAGCACTTCGATCTTCGCCGAGAGCACCGCCATCTCGACGGGCTTGGGGATGTACTCATCGGCGCCTTCGGCGTAACCGGTGAGAACGTCGTCGGCTTGCTTCCGCGCGGATAGCATCACGACCGGGATGCGTGCGGTGCGATGATCCGCGCGCAGGCGCCGCGTCAGCTCGTACCCATTCATGTTCGGCATGTTCACATCTGTGATCACCAGGTCCGGCGCTTTCGCGCGGATCGCCTTGAGGGCCTCCCATCCGTCGGTGGCCACGGTGACCGCGTAGCCATGGCGGGTGAGCCAGGTCGAGAGCAGCTTGCGGATCTGCTCCTCGTCGTCGACGAAAAGGACGCGCTCGCCAGCCACTAGCTCTTTGCGAACTGCGCCACGCGTGCGCGAAGCTCGGTCATCGTGAAAGGCTTCGCGATGTGCCCGACGGCTCCGTGACGGAAGCACTCGTCGATCTGCTCGCGCTGCACCGATGCGGTGATGAAGACGATCGGGATATGCGCAAGCGCCGGCTCCGCGTGCATCGCGTCGGCCATCGCGAAACCGTCCATCTCAGGCATCGCCACGTCGCTGAAGACTACGTCAGGCCGGACACGATCTATGAGCGCCAGGCCCTTCGCACCGTTCTCCGCAAAGTGCACCTCGTGGGTCGTCGCGCGCATGGCTGTTTCCACAAGCTTGCGGATCATCGGGTCATCCTCGCAGAACACGACTTTGCTCACGACACTCGCGGGGGCGCCGCCCCCGCGACCCCCGACAGCTCCGCAGCAGCCGCAAGCGGCAGCGTCACGTGGAAGAGAGACCCTTCGCCCACCGTGCTCTCGGCCCAAACCGTGCCCCCGTGCAGCTGGACGATCTGGCGGACGATCGGAAGACCGAGGCCGGTCCCACGGATGTACCTGGTCGCGCGCGATTCGACGCGGCCGTAGCGTTCAAAGATCGTCTCGAGCGCCTCGTTCGGGATGCCCATGCCGTGATCGCGGACCACAAGGTGCGCCGCCGCGCCCTCCACACGTGTGCTGACGACGATCTCACCGCCGTTCGGCGAGTACTTCACGGCGTTGTTCAGCAGATTCGCGAGCACCTGCGTCAGCTTGTCGCGGTCGCCCATGATCGTGCCGAGGGCCGGGTCCAGGCGGAGCGTCACCGGATGCGCGGGCGCGTTCGGCCGGACGCGATCGGCCGACTCTGCGGCGATCGTGTTCAGATCGACTGGCTCGTGGTGCAGCTGCATGCGGCCCGACTCCATCTTGTCGAGATCCAGCATCTCGTTGATCATCCGATTGAGCCGCTGTGCGTCTTTGTTGATGTCGCCGGCGTACTCGCGCATCTCAGCGAGCGTCAGGTCCTCGTTCGTCATCATTTCAGAAAACCCCTGAATGCCGGTGAGCGGCGTTCGGAACTCGTGGCTGACGACGGAGACGAAGTCGCTCTTCGCGCGGTTCAGCCGCTCGAGCTCCGCAACCGCACGGCGCTGCTGCTCGAACGCCTCGGCCGAGGTGATCGCGACGCGCAGCTCGTCAGCGACGGCTTCGATGAGTCGCACGTCATTGGCGCTCCATTCGCGAGGGCGGTCGATCTGCGACAGCGCGAGCGCGCCCTTGAGCTGGCCGCCGACGCGTATCGGCGTGGCGGCGACGGCGACGCCACCGCGCTGTCTGGGGTCCTTCGTCGCTGGTTCGGCGAAACGGCGATCGTGGCGGATGTCGGTCACCACTACCGTCCGTCCGAGTCGCGCGGCGAATTGCGCCACCGGTATGCTCCGCGCCCCGCGGCCCACGGGGATCACCCCGGGTGCGGCCCACTCGTAGGAGACGTTCAGGTCATCTTCCGACACGCCCGAAGAAACGATGGCGCGGGAGACGCCGAGCACGCGGCCCAACTCGTCGACCGTGCCGCGGAGGATCTCGTCAGGATCGAGACTGGCGCGGGCGCGCTGCGCGACCCGGTTCACGAGCGCCTCGCGCTCGGCGCGCGCCTCGGCCTCCGACACCGACAGCGCACTGTGGATCGAGCCCGCGACGTACTGCCCCATGATCATCGGCATCTGCACGCGGTCGGCGATGAGCGCCCTGGCGCGATCAGACATGAGCAGTAGGGCGCCGACGAGCCGGTCGCGGGAGACGAGCGGCAGCGCCGCGAACGAGGCCGCGCGCGCCACTTGCGGCATCTCCTGCGAGAGCTTCGTCCAGGTCTCGGGATTTGCCGCGGTGTCGGGCACGAGCAACGGCTGGCGGTGGTCGATGACTCGGGTCCGGATCGCCGCCGCGAGGGTCACGGCCGAGTACGCCTCCCCGCGCAGCTGATCGGCATCCGGGCCCTCAGCCCCGACGGTGCGGAAGGCCTCAAGCACGTCGTCGTACACGATGAGGGCGACCGTGACAGAGGCATCGAGGGCGTTTCGGACGGCGCCCAGAAATTGACGACCGATGTCTTCCAGATCGAGCGGCCCGGCGAGCGCGGCCGACAGGCCGAAGATCGATCCGAGCTCCTGCTGCCTGTGCTCTTCAGCGGAACGCGCACTGGCGAGCGCGCTCGCGAGGCGATGCATGACCACGGCGGCGATGAGACTGATGCCGAGCCAGACGACGAACGAGACGAGCTGAATCGACGCGAGAATGTCTTCGGTGTCGTGCCGCGCGACGATGAGACCACTTTCGGCGAGCTGGATCGTGTAGATGTATTGCACGACGAAAAAGACGAGGGCGGCGTAGAAGGTCGACGCCGCCACGTAAAAGTGCAGCGAGCGCGGCAGCTTTCGCATCTTCCTGCCCTGGCGCGACATCGTACCGGCTAGCCTCTCGTCTGGACATGCCTGCGGAGGAGCAGCCCGGCGAGCACGCGGATCGCGAGAACGCACGGCGCGAGGCACACACGCTCGCTGGCGCGGTCGCATTCTTCGGCTACCTTGATGCGTCGCGTCTGGCCTCGGATCTCGAGCGCATCTTTGAAGGGCCAGCAATGGCTGATCCCGAACGGCTACGCGATCTGGTTGCAAAATTGCGCGGCGCGCTCAAAGCGCTGCCGTACACTCTCTGAACAGGCAGAGCGCGGCCAGGAGGGTGACTCTTGACGACGCGGAACTACGTGCCAATGGTCATCGAGCAGTCCGGTCGTGGCGAGCGTGCCTACGACATATTCTCGCGCCTGCTCAAGGAACGGATCATCTTCATCGGCGACATGATCGAGGACAACATGGCGAACCTCATCATCGCCCAGCTCTTGTTCCTGGAGTCCGAGGACCCCGAGCGCGATAGTTTCCTCTACATCAACTCGCCGGGTGGGGTGGTCACCGCGGGACTCGCGATCTACGACACGATGCAGTATCTGAAGCACCCCATCAACACGATCTGCATCGGGCAGGCGGCGTCGATGGCCGCGCTGCTCCTCGCCGCGGGACGCAAGGGGAAGCGTTACGCCCTGCCGAACTCGCGGATCATGATCCACCAGGGCTCGGGTGGCTTCCGCGGAAATACGCCCGACGTTCTTATCCAGGTGAAAGAGCTCGAGACGCTCGTCGACAAGATCACGAAGCTCCTCGGAAAGCACACTGGGCAGGAAGTCGAGAAAGTCCGCCGCGACAGCGAGCGCGACCGATTCATGAGCTCGGAAGAGGCGAAGGAATACGGGATCATCGATGAGATCTTCGTAAGCAGCGAGTCGCTCATCTCGCTTGCCAAGGAGCGCGAAGAAACGCGCGAACGCGAACCGGTGGCGGCCCGCTAGGCGATGACGACGACAGCGAAAGGCGGCAAACCGTACCGCTGTTCCTTCTGCGGTAAGAGCCAGGATCAGGTACGCAAGCTCATCGCGGGCCAGGGCGTCTACATCTGCGACGAGTGCATCACCCTGTGCCGCGAGATCGTCGACGAAGAGTTCATGGAGACGCCGAAAGCTCGCAGCCTCGGCGCGAAGGTCCCGAGCCCGCGGCGCATCAATGAGATCCTCGACCAGTACGTCATCGGCCAGGACAAAGCCAAGCGCGTGCTCTCGGTCGCGGTCTACAACCACTACAAGCGAGTCGGCGCGGGGCACCGCGTCGACGACGTCGAGCTCGGCAAATCCAACGTTCTGCTCATCGGCCCGACGGGTTGCGGCAAGACCCTTCTCGCCCAGACGCTCGCGCGGATCCTCGATGTCCCGTTCTCGATCGCGGATGCGACAAGCCTCACCGAGGCTGGTTACGTCGGCGAGGACGTCGAGAACATCCTGCTCCGACTCATCCAGGCCGCTGACTTCGACCTGAACCGCGCGCAGCGCGGGATCATCTACATCGATGAGATCGACAAGATCGCGCGGAAGGGCGATAACCCCTCGATCACGCGCGACGTGTCCGGCGAGGGCGTCCAGCAGGCTCTCCTGAAAATACTCGAGGGCACCGTTGCGAACGTCCCGCCACAGGGCGGTCGCAAGCACCCACACCAGGACTTCATCCAGATCGACACGACCAACATCCTGTTCATATGCGGTGGGGCGTTCGAGGGTCTCGAGAAGATCGTCGAAAGCCGCGTAGGCAAGAAGACGATGGGCTTCGGCGCGACGCTCCGCGACAACACCAAAGAGACCTCCGCAATCTTGGAGCAGGTCATGCCCGACGATCTGCTGAAGTACGGGCTCATCCCGGAGTTCGTCGGACGTCTGCCGGTCGTCGTGCCGCTGCAAGCGCTCGACGAAGGCGACCTCATGCGCATCCTCACCGAGCCCAAGAACGCGATCGTGAAGCAGTACCAGAAGTTCCTCGCCCTCGACAAGGTCGAGCTTCAGATGACGTCCGATGCTCTCCAGGCCGCCGCGAAGGGCGCCGCGAAGCGCAAGACCGGCGCCCGCGGGCTGCGCACGATCATCGAGGAAGTGCTTCTCGATGTGATGTACGAGATCCCCTCGCGGACCGACGTCCGCAAGGTCGTCGTCACCGCGGAGTCGATCGAGGGCCGCATGAAGCCGCTCCTCCTCTCGAAGAACGAGCAGCAGGTACTCGAGGGAGACGAGGCCACCGCTTCCTAGAGCGGTCGTGCCAAAGCTCTTGATCGATCTCGGGCTCCGCCCGGAGACACGCTCAGGGCTGGTGGGCTCACTCGTCGCGGCACAGCCGCTCCTCGCTCGTGCCTAAGCTCTATTACGCGAGCCCGCGCGACCAACCGCTCATCGAGCCGCATCCGGGGGTCAAGGGACGCGTCGTCCACGGACAGCAGGCGACGATGATCGTGTACGACTACGCCCCAAAGACGATCGTGGAGACCCATAGGCACGACGTGGAGCAGTTCGGCGTCGTCGTCAAAGGCTCACTCGCCATGGTCATTGCCGGCGAGCAGCGGATCCTGATGCCTGGTGATAGCTTCCGCGTCCCCGCCGGGACCGCGCACGGCGCCCGCGTGTTCGAGGAAGCGACGCAGGTCGTGGACGTCTTCGCCCCGCCACGAACGGATCTACCGAAGACCGCGACGGATGGAATGGCTAAGCGCTCCTGACGAGGCGATCCCGCATCGCGACCGCGATGAGCACGAGTCCGACGAGCGCGACGCAGCCTGCCAGGACCACCTGCTCGGTCGTCCCAAATATGGCGCAGCTGCCCCCGCTCCTGTTGAAGGCGTCGCACCGCTCGACCGCCTCATGGATGAAGTAGATCCACCAGCTGCTGAACGCGACAAGGAAGCCTCCGCCCACAGCGCGTGAATCTCGGCGCAACGCCACGAGCGCGATAAGCGCGGCGAAGGGGACGACTGCAAAGGGTCCGGCGCCGACGAGCAGCGGAACGGCGATGACGCCGAGGACCAGACCCGCCAGCGCGGTTGCGAGTGGCATTGTCGTGCGGTGCTCCTCACGCATCTGATACCTGCCTGGCAAGCAGGCTACCTATCCTCGTCGCGGGATGTGGGGCTTCTTTCCCCGCGACCCGCTACTCATCGGACGTCTCGGCGCGTGCGTGGGAGCGGTCGCGTGGTTGGCGCTTGGCGGCCAAGGGATCGTTCCGATCGCCGTCGCGGCGCTGGTACTCCTGATCTGCACGTCGCTTGGCGTGTGGTGGTTGGACCGTAAGCGCGGACAGGCGATCGCGCTGAACGACGTGCCACCTTTGGTCGTCCTCGCCGACCTCGTCACAGCGGGCGTGTGGATGGTCGGCAGCTCGACGAACCCGCGAAGCATCGCGTTCGTGATCGTCCTCGCGGTCGGCGCGTTTGCCATGTATCGCCTCGGACGCGCGGGCCTGCTCGCGACGATGGTGACGTACCTCGCAGCCCGGGTGGGGATGGAAGCGATTCGGACGTCGCTGGGCGAGCAGACTCCCGTGCCGCAGCTCGTGGCGGAAGTCATCGTCGTCGGTCTCGCGGTGCTGATCGTCTCAGCCACCGTCGACAGCTACCGGGCGGAGCAGACGCGCGCGGAACGTGCACTGCGCCTGGGCCGAAGCCTCGAGCGCGTCGCGACCGAGATCGCGTCGGAGACCGAGCCGATGGCGCTCTTTCGCAGCATCGCCCGCAGCGCGCTGCTCCTCGCCGACGCGCACCACGCGACGATCAACGTCCGGCGTGGCGAGGAGTTTTACATCGCGGCCGGCGCCGGTACGGGCGAGCGGGTCGTCGGCATCCACGCACCCGCCCACGTGGGCATCGTCGGTGCGGTACTACGTAGCCGCGCGACGGTGGCCGTTGACGACTACGCGGACGAGCCCACGGCCGTGCCGGCCGTGCGCGACATCGGTCTCCACGCGCTTGTCGGGGTACCCATCTTCCTTCACGGCGAGTTCGCTGCGACGATCATGGTCGGACGTCTTGACCGCCGATCGTTCGACGCCGACGACCGGCGCACCCTCGAAGGGCTTGCGGGGCATGCGGCGATCGCGCTGCGCAACGCACGCATCATCGAGCAGGGGCGACGCCTCGAGGCGCTCTCGCGTCAGGTGAGCGGCGCTATGCCAGAGGACGTCATCGAGCGCATCGCTCAGGAGACCAAGGCGGCGTTCGACCTGGAGTGGGTCTTCGTTGCCGAGATGAAGGACGGCCAGGCGCACACGCTCGCCGCGCTGGGAGCGGCGGCCCCGATGCGCGGCCTTGACTGGGCGCCGATGGGACCACTCCTACGCGAGGCCGTCGCCACCCGCGAGCTCGTGGTCCTCCGCGATTACCTGACGGAACGTCCACCCGAGCAGGGACGGCCGATCACGATCCTCGCGCACACCGCCGGGATCCACGCGACGATGGTCGCTCCGATCGTCATAGACGGCGAGGTCCGCGCGGCGCTCTCGGTGGCCACGACCGACGCGTATCGCACCTTCGACGTCATCGACCGGCAGGGCCTCACCGCCTTCGCGGAGCTCGCGGGGAGCGCACTCCGCGCGGCGAACGAGCGCCGCGAGCGCGAGCGCCGCATCGGACGACTCTCCGCCCTGAACGTTCTGGCATGGCAGCTTGCGGCGGTGCACGAGCCCTTCGCGATCGCCAAGCTGGCATTCGAAGCCGCCGGGACACTCGTCCGGCGCGACAGGTTCTCTGTGGCCCGCTTCGACGACAAGGCGCAGGAGCTCGAGTTCGTCCTGTCCGCGCGCGGCGCCGACGCCGGCCCCGGCGACGACCGGGTCGCGCTCGGTAGCGATCCGACAAGCCAGGTGGTCTTGAGCGGCGAGCTGCGCCGGACCGGCACCGACGTGCACGTCCCGATGAAGAGCCGCGGCAAGCTTGTAGGTGTCCTCGCAAGCAGCTCGGATCGCGAGAACGCGTACGACGAGGAGGACGTGGCGGTCCTGCAAACCCTCGGGAACCTCGTGGCGACCGCATTCGAGAACGCCGAGGCGCTCGGGCGGATGCGGGAGCTGTATCTCGCGTCCGTCCGCGCGCTCGCGGCGGCGGTCGACGCTCGCGATCCGTACACGCGGAGCCACTCGGCGCGCGTCGCCGCGCTCGCGCGGAGCATCGCCGAGGAGATGGATCTTTCGACCGATCAGGTCCGCCGAGTGCAGCTCGGCGCGCTCCTCCACGACATCGGCAAGATCGGAGTACCCGACGCGATCTTGAACAAGCCAGGCCCGCTGACCGAGGACGAGTGGATCATCATGCGCACCCATTCGATCCTCGGCGCCTCGATCGTGAACGCTGTCGAGCCGCTCCGCGACCTCGTGCCGATCGTCCGCGCGCATCACGAGCGCTACGACGGCGATGGTTACCCCGATGAGCTCGGCGGCGACCTCGTGCCGGTCGAGGCCTACGTCGTCGCGGCCGCCGACGCGTTCGAGGTCATCGTGAGCCGCCGTTCGTACAAGCCGGCGCAAAGCGTCGAGTTCGCCTGCGCCGAGCTCCTCCGCTGTCGGGGCAGCCAGTTCCACCCAGCCGTCGTCGACGCGTTCCTACGGCTCATCGAGCGCGACCGCGCGCAGGGCGCCGCGCAGCTGCGCCGCATCGCCGGCATCCTTCACGAGGACATCGAGGACGTGCCCGGCCCCGGCCTCCTTCTCGAGCAGTTCGCCGCAAGTGCCCAGACCCACGGTCGTCAGCTCGCGATCCTGCAGCGGCTCGCGTCGGAGATCAGCGCGGTGCTGGACATCGACGAGCTGGCGGAGAGGCTCCTTCGCATCGTGTGCGACGCGATGGGCTACGAGAACGGCTTCCTGCTCACGCTCGACTCGTCCGCGGATCATCTCGTGATACGTGCCGCGGTCGGCCCGTCCGGCTCCTACGTCGGCCAGCGCCTCCCTCGTGGACAGGGCATCAGCTGGTGGGTCGTCGAACATGGCGAGCTGCAGAACGTGCCCGATGGTCGGCTCGACCCGCGATTCTACGGACCAGCCGAGATCCGTTCGGTCCTCTGTGTCCCGCTGCAACTCGGAGATGAGCGCATCGGCGTCCTCGGCGTCGAAAGCCCGCGCACCGGGGCCTTCGGCAGGGAGGACCAAGACCTTCTCACCGCCGTGTCGCATCAGGTTGCCGCGGCCGTGCGGGTCGCGAAGCTGCACCAGGCCGCGAAGACCGCGGCGGCCACCGACCCGCTCACCGGCCTGCCCAATCGCAGGAGCTTCTTCGAGCGGCTCCAAGCGGAGCTCGTGCGCAACGACGGACAGCCGCTTTCGGTCGCGATCCTCGATGCGAACGGCCTGAAGGCGCTCAACGACGAGCTCGGCCATGCCGCGGGGGACGAGGCGCTGCTGAAGATCGGCGAAGTCCTTCAGGCCGGCGTACGTGACGGC
>VBDX01000146.1 GCA_005881885.1 Chloroflexota bacterium | reverse complement strand
TCGCCAAAGCGCGCGAGGGCGGATCGGAGCGCGCGCGCGAACGGCACACCAAGGCTGGGAAGCTCTTGCCGCGCGAGCGCGTCGAGCGGCTTCTCGATCCCGGGATCGCGTTCCTCGAGCTCTCGCCACTCGCCGCATTCGGGATGTACGACGATCCGCCCGGCGCCGGGATCATCACCGGCATCGGCCGCGTCAGCGGCAACGAGTGCGTGATCGTCGCCAACGACGCGACGGTGAAGGGCGGCGCGTACTACCCGATGACCGTGAAGAAGCATCTGCGCGCGCAGGAGATCGCGCTCGAGAATCGGCTTCCGTGCCTTTACCTCGTCGACTCGGGCGGCGCGAACCTCGACCTGCAGGACGACGTGTTCCCCGACCGCGAGCATTTCGGTCGCATCTTCTACAACCAGGCACGGCTTTCCGCGCTCGGCATTCCGCAGCTGGCGCTCGTCATGGGCTCGAGCACCGCGGGCGGCGCGTACGTTCCGGCGATGAGCGACGAGACAGTCATCGTCAAGGGACAGGGAACGATCTTCATCGGCGGCCCGCCGCTGGTGAAGGCGGCGACGGGGGTCGACGTGTCCGCGGAGGAGCTCGGCGGCGCCGACGTCCACACCCGCGTCTCCGGAGTGGCCGACCACCTGGCGCTCGACGATGCGCATGCGATCAAGATCGCGCGCGATATCGTCGCGCTGCTCGAGCGGCGGACCTACTGGGGCGACCAGGACCGCGGCGAGCCCGAGCCGCCGGCGCGCGACCCGCAGGAGCTCTACGCGATCATCCCACGAGACATCCGCACGCAATACGACGTTCGCGAGGTCATCGCGCGGATCGTCGACGGCTCGCGATTCCACGAGTTCAAGGCCCTTTACGGGACGACGGCGGTCTGCTGCTTCGCGCGCATCGAGGGCTATCGCGTGGGCATCGTTGCGAACAACGGCGTCCTCTTCAGCGAGTCCGCGCTGAAGGCCGCGCACTTCATCGAGCTCTGCAATCAACGGCGCGTGCCGCTCGTTTTCTTACAGAACATCTCCGGTTTCATGGTCGGTAAGGAGTACGAGGCGGGCGGCATCGCCAAGGACGGGGCGAAGATGGTGACCGCCGTCGCCTGCAGCACCGTCCCGAAATTCACGGTCATCATCGGCGGCAGCTTCGGCGCGGGCAATTACGGCATGGCCGGACGCGCGTATTCACCCCGGCAGCTCTGGATGTGGCCCAACGCCCGGATCAGCGTGATGGGGGGCGAGCAGGCCGCGACGGTGCTCTCGATGGTGCGCGACTTCCCAAGGGACGCCGAGCGCGAGGAGTTCAAACGCACGACGCGCGAGCGCTACGAGGCTCAGGGTTCGCCCTACTACTCAACCGCCCGACTTTGGGACGACGGCATCATCGATCCGCTGGACACGCGCACGGTGCTCGCTCTTGGGCTTGCCGCGGCGCAACACGCCCCGATCGAGGACGTCCGCTACGGCGTCTTCAGGATGTAACAGTCGGGGGGGTCGGCCCTCCGGCAGCCAATAGCCCCTTGACCTTCGCAAGGAGCGCCTCTACGTCGAAAGGCTTGCCGATGGTCCCGTCCACGCCGAGGCCGTCGGGCTCGCGGAGGGCGGCGGTATGGGCGGTGACGACCAAGATCGGCACCGGGCCGAACCGCTCGCGGAGCGTCGAGATCCAGTCCAGGGCCACAAGACGGCCGTACGCCTTCAGCGGGATCAGGTCGCTGATCACCAGATCGGGGCGGACGGCCGCCGGGACATCCTCGAGACGCGCGCCGCAGATCGACGCGTACCCCGCATCTTCGAGCACCGTGCGCAGGAGCTCGAGAACGATGGGGTCGTCGTCGAGGACGACGATGCTCGGCATCGGATGACTTCTCGACATCAGCTGACTTCATAGGTTATGTGAAGTAACAGAACCGCAACTTTCGCCAAGATTGAAGCGCCGAGCGGGCGGGCACGAGGTCTGCAGAAGGACGTCCGAAGAACAACATGTTCGTTCGAGGTCCTGCCGTGGAACCAACCACTCCTGAGGCCATAGACCCTGCCGCGGTCGCCACCGCCGAGCGCACGAAGCTGTCTCCACTCTCCGAGCGGCGGATGCGCCGCATCCTCGACGTGCTCTGCGACGCCACCCGCCTCAAGATCGTCCGCGCGCTTCGGGACAATCAGCTCGCGGCGAGCGACCTCGCGCGCATCCTCGGCCGCAGCCGTTCGGCGACGAGCCAGCACCTGCGCGTGCTACGCGAGGCCGACATCGTCCAGCCCAGCCGGAATGGCAACGTGGTGCGATACCGTCTGGCCACGGACCTCAATGCCGAGATCCTCCGCGACATCGACGCGGCGTTCGACAAGCTGGAGCCGGGCCCCACGAACTAGCCGCGCTTGGTCGGCAGGTCGCCCAGCACATCGACGTCGCGGCGCCATTCGCCGTCGGGGTCGACCTTCGCCCAGACACGCTCCGGCAGCACGAGCGCGTCGAGGGCTCCCATGAGCGCGCGCAGGCGACGTTCGCCGCCGCCGAGGAGCGCCGCAGCAAGGTCGACTGCCGCTTTCGTGTTAACGACGGCCGGCAGCGGATGCGACCAATCCGAGTCGCCGAGGACGACCGCCCTTTTTCCGGATGTGGTGGCGTGCCGGGCCATGAGCGCGAGCAATTCCGCCCGAAGGCCGGGCATGTCCGCTCCGGCGATCGCCGCCAGCGGCGCGCGCACCTCGGCGAGGCCGGTGCGTACGCCGACGAGCGGCCCGCCGTGCGCGACGTCGTCCCGAGCGAAACGCGCCTGGGATGCGTTCGGCGGCAGCGGAAGCTCCGCTGCGCCTGGCGCAAGGACGATCACGACCTCATCGCAGGCAGCGAGAAGCGCGCGTAGCGGACGGTGGAAAAGGGGCTCGCCGTCGACCGGCTCGACCACCTTCTCACGGCCAAAACGGGTGGATGCGCCGCCGGCGAGAAGGATCCCCGAGAGGCCAATCACGGCCGGGCGAGCTCGACGGTCGCGTTGTAGTCCGGCACTCCCGAGACCGGGTCACGGCGACCGCCAGCGATGAGCGCGTTGGCCTGCGCCATCAGATAGAAGCCGATCCGATCCGGCGCGCTCTCGCGGATGCGCGCAGCGGCGAGAGCGAGAGCCTCATCCCAGCTCACGCGGCGGAAGCCTGACTCTCCGCGCCGCCGATGCATCGGGCACGGAAGGCGGCCGAGGGCGCGCAGCGCGGCCGACGACCGCGGAAGTGCCGCGACGTGCGCCAGGACCGCGGGATCGAGAGCGCGCGCGGTGTTCAGCTTGAGAAGATCAAGGCGCGTCGTGCACAGGTGGATGCCGTCCATCGTCCAGTCATGGAAGCCGGCCACGCCTAGGGCGCACCCATCGCAGACCCCGCGCGAGAGAATCCGCCAGGCGTACGGCAGATCGCGGCGGTTCTCCCAGACCGTTCGCGCGATCTCAAGGTAGTGGTTGGGCTTCGTTCGCCCGAGGCCATACGGGATGGGGCTCACCCAAAGGCGAGGGCGGATCACACGCCGAGTCTAGGAATGCGCACGGCGATGCGCGCGTTGTCCCGATAGATGGAGATCGCGGAGCTGCGCCGAGAGAAGGACGACTACTTCCGGCACGCTCACGACTCGCCGCTGTCGGTCGAGCAGCGCGCGAGCTTCAAGGGTCTGCGTTACCTCGCCGAGGACGCGGCCTATCGCTTCAACGTAACAGTCGATCCGAACGGTGGCGGGACGCTGGAAGAAGTCGAGATGAGCGACGGGTCCGCGAATCACCTGAGGCGCGTCGGCACGGTGCGGTTCGATGTCGCGGGCGAGCGCGTCGCCCTCATCGCGTACGAGCAAGGGGACGAGCTCTTCATCCCGTTCCGTGACGCAACGAGCGGGAAAGAGACCTACGGGGCGGGCCGCTATGTCGAGGCCGAGCCTCTCGGCGGAGGCCGCTTCACGCTCGACTTCAACCGTGCCTACAACCCGTATTGCGCCTACAACGACGCCTGGCGCTGCCCGCTACCGCCCTCGGAGAACTGGCTCGCCGTGGCGATCCGCGCCGGAGAGCTTTCCTTCCATTGACGCGCGAGTGAATCGCTGACGCGCGACGGGAACGTCAGGCGGGAAGCGAAAACCAAAAACGGGTGAGCCCCGAAGCGGATTCGGCGCCCACCTTGCCGCCACCAAGCTCCACCAGCTGCTTCACGATCGCGAGGCCGATCCCGGCGCCACCTCGCGACCGATCGCGCGACTTCTCCACCCGATAGAACCGCTCGAAGACCCGCTGCAGGTCCTGCGGCGGGATCCCATCACCGGTGTTCGAGACGGTGACGACGATCTCGCCGTCGCGCCCCTCGGCCGTGACCCGCACCCGGCCGCCCGCCGGCGTGTAGCGGACCGCGTTCTGGAGGAGGTTCGCCAGTACCTGCGCGAGGTGGTCGGGATTCGCGCGCGCGCGCAAGCCGGCGGGCACGTGCACCTCGAGCCCGATCGCGCGGCGCTCGAAGGCGGGGAACGCCAGGTCGACCGATGCGGCGACGGCCCCGTAGACGTCGATCGCCTTAAGCCGCGGCGGCCCGTGATCCAGCTCTCCATCCGCGAGGGCGTCCAGTGACCGTGCCAGGCGCACGAGGCGATCCACCTCCTCATGGAGCGAGGCGAAGGACTCCCGGCTCGGCGGGATCACTCCGTCCCGGAGCCCCTCGAGGTAGCCCTGGAGGTTGGTCAAGGGCGTTCGCAGCTCGTGCGCTGCGTTCGTGATGAAGTCCGCCCGCTCACGGGCGTGCGCGTCGAGCCGCTCGGCCATCAGGTTGAAGGACTCGGCGAGGAAGACGATCTCCTCCGGACCCTCCGGGGAAACGCGCGCGCTCAGGTCACCCTGCGCGACGCGCCGCGCGGCGCCACGCATCCGCAGGAGCGGAGCGGCGAGCCAGCGTCCCAGAACGACGGCGAGCGCCAGGCTGGCGATGGCCGCGCCGGCGACGGCCGCGGTCAGGGCTCCGCCCACCGACTGATCGAACATGTCGCGGGACGTGGCGACGGACGCGCCGTGCTCCTGCATGAGCCTCTCGAACGCGGCGCCTCCCGCCAATGCGACGCCCGCGGTCACGATGGCGATCGCGCAGACCGATACCGCGAGGGCGCCCAACGCGATGCGCGCGCCGATCCCGTTCACGAAACGAGGGCGCGGTAGCCGATGCCACGCACGGTCGCGACGTAGCGCGGGCGGTCGGGGGCGTCTCCGAGCCGCTCGCGCAGGCGCCGTACGTAGACATCGATCGTGCGATCGACCGCTTCGCCATCCGCGGCTCCGTAGAGCGCGTCGAGGAGCGCGTCTCGCGAGAGCACGCGACCTTCGGCTTCGACGAGCGCGACGAGCAGGCGGAATTCGAGCGCGGAAAGCGCCAGGCGCTCACCGCGGCGGAGCACCTCGTGCCGCTCGCGGTCGATGACGAGGTCGCCGAGCCGCAGAGGCTCGCGCGTCTCGCGGCCGATGGCCGCACGCCGGAGGATCGCCTTCACGCGGACGACCAGTTCTGCGGGAGAAAAAGGCTTCGGCAGGTAATCGTCCGCGCCTTCCGCGATCCCGTGGACGCGTTCGGCCACGGAGCCCCGAGCGGAGAGCATGAGGATCGGCACGTCGGACTCCTCGCGGACGCGGCGTGCCACCGAAAGACCGTCGAGCTCGGGAAGCATGATGTCAAGAACGATGAGGCGGGGCGGGCGCTCGCGGACGGCCGCCAACGCGGCGATGCCGTCGCCCGCGCTCGCGACCGCGAAGCCTTCGCGCTCGAGGTAGGCACGGACGAGGTGGGCGATCTTCGGGTCGTCGTCGACGACCAGGATCGGACCTGCCTCCGCGCTCGGGTTGCCTCTCATGAGACGAGTTTCGACGCTGATTGTGACGCTGGCGTGACAACGTGTCATCGCGCCGCAACGGCGAGCGGCGAGGCTTGGCTCATATCCAAACCTCAGGAGGTCACAGCATGCGCAGACTCATCGCCGGCGCGTTGCTCGCCGTGGCCACGCTCACGGGCACGGCGTCACCCGCGCTCGCCGAGAACCCCGTGCACTTCGGCACCATCTGGCTGAACGGCGCGCAGGTCCGCACGCTTCTACCGCCATCGGCGTTCCCCAACGCCGGCACCGACTCCTTCTATCGCGTCCCGGGGACGGGCGGCGTCGCCGCGGTGGGCCCAGGCGCGGGCGACTACCACGGTGGAGCGTGGAAAGTATTCGACGTCACCTGGAACGTGTCGCAGCGACCGCTCACCTCGGCCGGCGCGGTCCTCGCAGCGGCCGCGGCGGGCGAGATCACGATCGCCCGGAACGCCGAGGCGGACTTCCGCTGCCCGATCCAGCCATAGCCGTGACTCGTGGGCCGGGCCAGGTGTCGATCGGCCCGGCCCACCGAGCGAATACGGTCGCCCGGCTGATCCGCCGGCATCCGGTGGTGAGCGCGCTCGGGGCGCTTGTGCTCGCGGGCGCAGTCGCCGCGCCGCTGGTCGCGTACGTCGTCGTGCCCGCCCTGGTGAAATCCACACTGGTCGAGGACCTCCCAGTGGCGCGGGCACCCTCCGTCACAGTGAGCCAGGGGGAGTTCGTGCGCATCAACGCCGCGGATTACGGAAGCGGCGTGGTGCGGATCGTGAAGGTCGGCGACGATCGCTTCCTCCGATTCGAGAACGTCGATATCGCCGGAGCGCCCGACATGTACGTGTACCTCTCCGACTCGACCGATGGCCGGCCCGGAGCGTTCACCGACCTCGGCCGGCTCAAGGCGACGAACGGTTCATTCAACTATCCGCTCCCCGCCGGCGTAGACCTGGCGAAGGCGCGCTCGGTCGTGGTCTGGTGCCGCCAGTTCACGGTGACGGTGACATACGCCGTCCTAAGGTGACTCGACCGCTACCTCACGACGAGCACGGCTGGACCCCGCATTCCGCCGGCTGTGCGGAGCGTCACACGATCGGGGGTCTGATTGCGCGGCGACCCCCTCGAGAGCTAAGACTCGCGCAGCTTCAGCGTGGCTAATCCATGCTTCATGTAGTCCTGAGCGATCGTGCGGTACGTCGCGACCTCGCCTTGCAGTCGCTCGTCTTCGGGCAGACGCTCGCCGATGGCCTCGAGCGCGAAGTTCACGCCGCGCATGTACGGCGAGAGATGCTCGAGCGGAAACGGAACGCGACCAGTGTCCGTTGATGGACGTGGCCCGCTGGGCAGAGGCTCCGAGCGGAGCTCTTTCCGCGGCGCATCCTTGGATCTCTCGAGCACCTCGAGGAGCTCCTTCGTGAGCGGCCGGTCGGCGAAGTCGCGTCCAACGTAGCGGTACGCGATCGAGAGATCGCGTGCGATGACGAACGCCGCCGGCCGGGCACGCTGCTCCTTCTCCTGGTACACGCCATAGGCGGCGATCACCGTCGCATCAGGATCCGCGAGCATCGGGAAGGGTAGGACCAGCTTGTCGGCCATCGCCTTGTTGCGCGCGACCCCGTCGACGGATATTCCGGCGACCGTCGCGCGTCGGTTCGTGAACTCCTCGTACTGCCGCGCGCAGCTGACCAGCTGCCCATTGCAGTAGGGTCACCAGTCCCCGCGAAGGAACAGCAGCACCACCGAATCGCCAAGCTGCTCCGAGAGCCGCCAGGGATGTCGGTTCTCGTCATTGAGCGTGAAGTCCAGCGGGAGCTCGGCCACGCCCGAACCCTAAAGGAAGCCTGCCGTCGTGCGCGAGAACGCGTCCACGTCTCGGATGTGCGCCGGCTCACACCGCTACGGTTTGGGCGGAGCCGCACGTCGAACCAGGCGGCCCCGCCCATGCTCGGCTCAGAGCTTCACGTACACGTTCTCTCCGCTCTCGTGGACGGACTTGTTGAAGTGGATGACCCCCTTCACCAAGAGACGTACGCCCTCCTCCGCGCCGCCTGGCGGGTTCCCGAGGAGGCACTCGATCTCGAGGATGCCTGGAAGCGCGAGGGTCGTGCCGGCCGGCGTTCCCGTGATCGTGAGCGCGACCCGGCCACCGAAGAAGGACGCAGGCAGGCCCTGCGGCGTCGCGTCACCGTAGGACTGGAACGCGAGCAGCCCGGTCGCGGACCAGGTACCGGTGGCAAAGACCGAGCCATCAGGGCGCTTGTGAACGAAGGTCCCGCCGCCCGTCGCGCTCTTCGCGACGACGTCGAACGTGCCGCTGCCCTTGATCGTGACCGTGTCGCCGTTCTCGGCCACGGCCGTGTTGCCGGTGTTGTTCAGTACGCCGCCGAATCCATCACCGATGTGGTAGGCGAAGGATGCTTTCTCGGTGGCCGCCTGTGCGCTGCCGCTCAGGGTAGACACCGCGATCGCCAGAGCCGCGAGGAACGCGAGGACGCCTCTCATGACCAACCTCCCCTTTTTTTGACCGCCAACGTGCCGGACTGGTATAGCGCAGTTAGGTCAAGCGAGGCGGCATGCACAAGGTAAACGCGCGGTGACGAAGATCACGCGGCGACGGTCCGACCATCTGGGTCAGCTACGCGGTGTCGCGGCGCGCTCGAGGTCCTCGCGCAGCACGAGTCCGACGAGCCGGCCATCCGGGGTCGTCACAAGCGACGTCTCGTGGTGTCGACGATCCATGTATTCGAGCATCTCCGTCACGTTCACGTTTGGCCGGAATGTACTTGTCCCCGGCCGCATCACGTCGCCAACGTTGGCGCCCGGATCGCCGTCGAGCTGTTCCTTGAAAAGTCGGCCGAGCACCACGCGCTCCTGATTGACGACGATGCATGTGTCCCAGCCCGCCGCGCGCTGGCGAGCCATACCCACCTTATCAGCGAGGCCGCAGGTCGGGACGTCCGTTCGCGCGATGTCTTTTATGCGAACCGATTTGGTCCCCTTGCCTTCCAGCGGGAGACCGAATGCACCCCAGTCAGCTTTTCCTGCGGAGTACTCGTACACCTCGGTGAACCCCAGGCTTTCGAGCCGCCACGCGGCCCGCGGGCTCATGTCTCATTGGAAGTCGTGGCAGTACACGACGAGGGGACGGTCCTTCCGGAGCGCCGACGCGGTCTTGGCATCCAGCTCCTTCAGCGGGATGTTGATCGCCCCGGGAAGATGCTCCTCCGCGTACTCCTCGCGCGGGAGAACCTCGACGACTTGCGCGCCCTCACGCATGAGGCGCTGCACCTCCTCGCGATCAACCACCCTGTGCATCAGGCCGCTCCCTTCGGACCGACCGCCTCCTGGTGCTTGCGGCAGGGCGTGCGCTCCGTCGGCCAGCCGTCAACGAGGTGCTCGCGCCGGATCACGAGGTCGCACGCGCGGCAATAGACGTCACCCGGCCGCAGCCAGCGCGCGTCGGGGATGTGCGTCGCGCGCACGACCGGTTCCGCACAACACCAGCAGGTCACTCGAACGTCCCCGGATGCAGAGGAAGGCCGTAGCCTCCCGCGCGGTCAGCCATGTCGCCTTCGAGCTTTCCGCCCAGCCCGTCGACGATCCGATTCATGAAGGAGAAGAGCGCGACATGCGCCGCGATGTCGGCACGGTGCGGCTCCACGGCATCGTGGCCACCTCCCATCTCGCGGCTCAGGCTAGCTCGGCGAGGAGCGTGCGAGATCGGGCGGATGGCTCCGAGCGACGATCCGTGAACCGATGCCGTCGCGTGGGGTCAGGAGGCGCGCTGGCCGGTACCCTGCTCGGGCCGGCGAGCCGGAGCCGCAAAGGCTCGCTGCCGACCGGGCGCGAACCGGAGCGCCCAGAGGGCGAGCGGGACGCCGAACGCGAGGTGGTCCAAGACGAACACGGTGGCTCCCGGCTGCGTCCACATCGGCTTCATGCCGACCGCCGGAAGCACGAGCCCGCTCATCACCACTCCAACGACATAACCCCACGCGATGCCCAGACCGAAACCGGCCCAACCGACCGCGCGCGTCAGCCACAGGAGGACCCCGAAGAGCAGCCCCCAGAACGCCGCCCACAGGAAGTGCACGACGAGTCCGATCATCGCCGGAAGCGGCTCGAGATACAGCGCACCGCCGCTCATGCCCCGTTCCATCGCGCCCATTCCCACGATGGGCGTCGCCGGCATGTACATCGGCGTGAAGATGCTGTGGCCGCTCAGAAACTCGTTCGTCATGGTGTACACAGCCATCGCCAGCCCGCCGACCAGTCCGGCCAGGACACCGCCGATGAGGTATTGCTTCCGCATCGATCGCACCTCTCTTCGCCGAACTGGAATGCAGATATCGAGCCCCCGATTCCGTCGAGGTGTGACCTGGCTCACACGGTGATCGACATCACATCGGCCGCGGCCGGCCGAATCAGCTCGCGAGGCGCCGGAGCGCGGCCTCGTCGGCCAGCTCGATGAGCCGAGGCCGGTTATGCACGATGCCGTCACGCTCCCATTCGGCGATGAGGCGGGATACGCTCTCCCGCGAGCTGCCGATCATCCGGGCGAGGTCCGCCTGGCTTATCCCGCGGACCTCGGTCGTAGGCCCATCCCGGCGCGCCGCGCGCAGCAGCAGCTCGGCCAAGCGGCTCGAGACGGGGTCGGTCGCCGACCGCTCGACGACCTGTTCGAGCTCGAAGAGCTGCCGCGCGAGAATCATGGCCAGCTTCGCGGCCAATCTGGGATGCACGGCCATCGCGCCGAGGAACTGCGCGGCCGGCGCTTCGCAGAAGACGACATCGTCGATCGCGACGACACGCTGGTCTGTCGCGGCGGCGCCGAACAGCGCCGACGTGCCGAAGAGCTGGCCCGGCCCCAGGATCGCGACGGCGACACCGCCTTGAAGAACACGCACACGGCCGGCCTTCACCAGGTAGATCCGATCACCGGAGGGCCGAACCACAAGGTCCTGCCCACTCCGGCAGGAGCGCATCTGAAGCAGGGTTCCGAGGCGTTCCATCTCGGGCTCGCTCAGCCCCTCGAAGAGGTCGAGCCGGCGCAGGAACCAGAGCTTGCTCATGTGATGTGGATCACATCGGTCGCCGCTTTCAACTGTACGCTTGAGCAATGCGCGCGGCACTCGCGCTTGCGAGCGTCATCGTCGCCGCCGCATGCGCCCGGCAGCCGGTGACCGCGGCGCCGTGGAGCGACATCTCCTGCGCGTCGGCCGTCGGATCGCCCGCGAACGCGTCCGACGTACCGGGCTTCTCGACGGCTGGCTGGAAGACCGATTTCGCAAGACACTGCGTGCCGCTCTCGGAAGTCACATCCGGCGGACCCCCGCGGGATGGCATCCCACCGCTCGATGATCCGACGTTCGAGGAGACGGCGCTCGCTGACGCGTGGCTCAAGCCGCAGGAACCGGTCATCGTAGTGGCCGAGAGCGGCACGGCCCGCGCCTACCCCCTCCAGGTCCTCATCTGGCACGAGATCGTCAACGACACGTTCGGCCAGCGTCCGATCGTCGTCACCTTCTGCCCGCTGTGCAACACGTCGCTCGTCTTCGATCGGCGCGCCGCGGGCCGCGATCTCACGTTCGGCACGACCGGCGATCTGCGTTACTCGGATCTCGTGATGTGGGATCGCCAGACCGAGTCGTTCTGGCAGCAGGCGACGGGCGAGGCCATCGTCGGCACTCTCACGGGCACGCGTCTCGATCGCGTGGCCAGCGCGATCCTCTCCTACGCCGACTTCAAGCGCGCATATCCGGACGGCCGCGTGCTCTCACGCGACGGCGCGCTCGCCGAGGTGACGAGGAAGACCGGTCACGGACGGGACTACGGCACCAATCCGTACTCGGGCTACGACCGTGCCGACTCGCCGCCGATCGCGGGCTTCTTCGGGAACGCACCGCTCGACCCGCGACTTCCGCCGAAGGCCCGAGTGGCGATCGCCACCTTCTCGCGCCCTCCTGTCGGTTATCCGCTCGGGCGCCTTTCGCGGTCGACGGCCATCAACGACACGGTCGGCGGCAGGCAGGTCGTTCTCCTGTACGGCCCGGGGGTCGCGTCGCCGCTCGACAGACCTGTGACCTCGGCAGGCGACGACGTTGGCCAGGCCGTGCTCTACGACCCCGTGGTCGATGGCCGTGCGCTGACGTTCCGTGCCGACGGTTCGCACTTCGTCGATGACCAGACGGGCTCGCGCTGGGCGGTGAGCGGAGTCGCCGTCGCGGGACCGCTCGCCGGCAGGCGCCTCACGCTGCTCGCTCACGAGGTCACGTTCTGGTTCATCTGGGCGGTGTTCCACCCCGAGACCGAGATCCGCGACCGCTGACGGCGTCCCGAAGCGATTCGCCTGGCGCGCGCGTCTAGAGTTCGCGTGATGGCGGACTGCTGTGACCCGAACGGCCTGCGCGCGGTCTTCGGTGAGGCTCGGGCGAGCTCCGACGCGCGAAAGTACCGGCGCAAGGGACTGGACGGCGACGGGCGGCGAATCGTCGACTTCCTCGTCGCGCGCGGAATGGCGGGCCGCACGCTCCTCGAGATCGGCGGCGGCATCGGTGCGCTCCAGATAGAGCTGCTACGCGCCGGCGCGGCGCGGGCCGAGAGCGTCGAGATCTCGAGTGCGTACGAGGATGTCGCGCGCGCGCTCGCGTCGGAAGCAGGGGTCGTCGAGCGCATCGACCGCCGCGTCGGCGACTTCGCCGCAGCGCACGCCGGCATCGACTCCGCGGACGCCGTAGTGCTGCACCACGTCGTGTGCTGCTACCCGGACATGCCCGGGCTCGTTCGGCCCGCGGCCGCGCTCGCGCGCCGTTGGCTGGTGCTCACCTTCCCCGCCGACCGCTGGTGGATCCGCTCGTGCCTCCGCCTGGTCAGCGGGGCCCAGTCGCTCTTCCGCCGCGAGTTCCGAGTCTTCTTCCACGAGCCGTCCGCGATCGCGGCGGTCGCGCGCGCCGCCGGGCTCGAGCCGGCGCTGGCGCGCCGCGGGTTCTTCTGGCAGCTGCTCGCCCTGGAGCGTGCGTGACGGCCGTTCGCTCGGAGGTCGACGCGCGGCGCGTGGTCCGGATAACGCTCGATCGCCCGGAGCGGAAGAACGCCTTCGACGCGGAGCTCATCGCCGATCTCACCTCGGCGATCCTGGGGATCGATCCCGCGGCGCGCGCCGTCGTCCTCCAGAGCGAGGGCGACACGTTCTGCGCCGGCGCCGACATCGACTGGATGCGCGGAATGGCCGACTTCAGCCTCGAGGAGAACGTCGCCGACTCGCGAGCCCTGGCCGGTATGTTCCGCGCGATCCACGACCTGCCGATGCCGGTCGTGGCGCGCGTCCAGGGTGCCGCGATCGGGGGCGGGGCGGGGCTGGTCGCGGTGACCGACATCGCGGTCGCGTCGACGGCGGCGACGTTCGCCTTCACCGAGACCCGCCTCGGCATCCTGCCTGCGGTGGTCTCGCCGTACGTCGTGCGCAAGATCGGGCCGGCTCACGCGACGGCGCTCTTCGTCACCGGCCTTCGTTTCGATGCCCTGCGTGCCCTCGAGATAGGGCTGGTCGAAGCAGTAGAAGAGCCCGCCGCGCTCGACGCTCGCGTGGACTCGCTCGTCGCCGCGATCCTCGCGGGCGGGGGGCAGGCGGTGAGTGCGGCGAAGCGCCTCGTACGCGACGTCGAAGGGCGCGGGCTCGATGAGGTGACGGAGCTGACGGTCGAGCGCATCGCGCGCGCGCGCGTTGGTGGCGAGGGTCAAGAGGGGATGCGCGCGTTCCTGGAGAAGCGCGAGCCGAACTGGTGACCACGCTCCTCGTCGCGAACCGCGGCGAGATCGCGCGGCGCATCATCCGGACCGCGAGGCGCATCGGTATGCGCACGGTCGCGGTGTACTCGGATGCCGATGCCACCCTGCCTTTCGTTCGCGAAGCCGACGCGGCCGTACGCATCGGCCCCGCGCCGGCGCGCGAGTCGTATCTCGCGACCGACCGCATCATCGCGGCGGGGCGTGAGGGCGGGGCGCACCTGGTGCATCCCGGATACGGATTCCTCGCCGAGCGTCCCGAGTTCGCTACCGCGGTCGAGGCCGCGGGCCTGCGTTTCGTTGGCCCGCCGGCGAGCGTCCTCGCGGCGCTCGGCGACAAGGCCGAGGCCAAGGCGATCGCCGAGCGGGCGAAGGTGCCGGTACTCCCGGGCTACCTCGGCGACGACCAGAGCGACGAGGCGTTCATCGCCGGCGCACGCGCGACCGGCTATCCGGTGATGATCAAGCCCGTCGCCGGCGGCGGTGGGATCGGGATGCAGGCGGTCCGCGACGAGGGCCGGCTGCGCGAGTCGCTCGCACGCGCGCGCCGGCTCGCGACCGCCTCGTTCGGCGATGAACGCCTGCTCCTGGAGCGGCTCGTCGAGCGACCGCGGCACGTCGAAGTCCAGGTCCTGGCGGACGATCGGGGGAACGTCACCACTTATCTGTTGCGCGACTGCTCGGCCCAGCGTCGTCATCAGAAGATCGTCGAGGAGTCACCCGGCCCGTCGCTCGATGGTGGACGGCAAATCAAGGTCGCCGCCGCCGCGCGCGCGATCGCGCGCGAGGCGGGCTACCGGAACGCCGGCACCGTCGAGTTCATCGTCGATCAAGCTGGTGACTTCTACTTCCTCGAGGTGAACGCGCGGCTCCAGGTCGAGCACCCCGTCACAGAGGTGGTCTGCGGCGTGGACCTCGTCGAGCAACAGCTACGGGTGGCCCTTGGAGAACAGGGGCCGCGCGACGAGTGGACACGCTCGGGCGATGCCGTCGAGGCCCGCATCTACGCGGAAGATCCCGGATCGGGTTTCCTTCCGTCGACAGGATGGCTCGCGCACGTGCGGTGGCCCGACGGCGTCCGAGTAGATGCGGGATATGAGGAGGGCGACACGGTGACCCGCCACTACGATCCGCTCCTCGCGAAGGTCATCGCGCACGGCGGCGATCGCGCGGCCGCGCTCGATGCGCTCGCGAAAGCGCTCGCCGAGACGGAAGTGCTCGGTGTCCGCACCAACCTCGCCTTTCTGCGGACGCTCATCGCGCACCCGGCGATGCGCGAAGGCCGCATGCACACCGATCTCGTCGAGCATGACCTTTCGCAACTCGTCGCCATGCCGGAGGTCGCGCCCGACGAGGCGTACGCCGTCGCCGCTGCCTCGGTCGTCGCGGCTGCCCGGGACCCTCGCGATCCGTGGAGCGCGTCCGGACCCTGGCGCCTCGGCGAAGGCTCGGCGACGACCGTGGTGCTGCGCGAAGGCGCGCGCGAGCGGGCCGTTCGGCTCGCGGGGAGCGGCCCCTACGAGTACGCCGGTCACCGCGTCGCCGCGGCGGATGAGCGCCATCGCTGGACCGTCGACGGTGAGCCCGCCGCGGCGGCGGGCGCGAGCACCGCGGTGTGGACGACGTGGCGCGGCGGGACCTGGGAGCTCGACACCACGCCGCGCGAGCGGAGCGTGGAGCAGACCGCCGGCGCGGAAGTTGTCGCGCCGATGCCCGGGGTGATCATCGCCGCACCCGCGCAGGCCGACCGCGGCGTGCGGAGAGGCGACCTGCTCTTCGTGGTGGAGGCAATGAAGATGGAGCTTCGCGTTACCGCACCGGCCGACGGCACGGTCAAACGCGTCCTCGCGCGCGTCGGCCAGCAGGTCGAGCGCGGCCAGCGCCTCGCTGAGTTCGACGCGGAGGCGGTCTGATCGAGGCTCGGGATCGGGACGCGGCGCGTCTTGCAATGGGCGAAGGCTGGCCGGTGATGGGCACCACCATCGTGGTGGGCATCACCTTTGGTGTGGTCGCGAGGCAGGCGGGTCTCGAGCCGATCGAAATCACGGCGATGAGCCTTCTCGTCTTCGCAGGTGCGTCCGAGTTCGCGATGGTCAGGCTGTTCAGCGAAGGCGCTGCCACCCCTCTCGTGATCGCCACGGTCCTATTCATCAATCTGCGGCATCTGCTGATGGCGGCGTCGCTCCGCCCGTACTTCATGCGAGCACCACCGGCCCGCCGCCTCGCCGCGGCGTTCTTCCTCACGGACGAGAGCTTCGCGATGGCGACCAGCCACTTCCGCCGCGGCGGGACGAGCCTCGTGTACTACGTGACCTTCGCGGTCGCGCTGTTCGTTCTGTGGAACCTGTCGACGCTCGCCGGCATCGCGCTCGGCAGCACGATCGGTGAGCCGCGCCGCTATGGTGTCGACTTCGCGATCACCGCCACATTCGTCGGAATCGTCGTCCTCGCGGTGAGGCGTCCGGTGGACATAGCGGTCGCGGTCGTCGCCGCCGCCGTCGCCGGCGTGCTCGCGCTGGCCGGAGCGTCGACCGTGGCGGTGATCACGGCGGGCGCGCTCGCCCCGGCGCTCGCCGTCTTCGTCCGGAAGTGATCTGGCTCGCGATAGTCGGCTCGGCCGTGGCGACCTACCTTACGCGGTCGCTGCCGTTCGCTTTGAACGTGCGCCGGCGCCTTCCACCGGCCGCCACGCGCTATTTCGAAGCGCTGCCGGTAGCGATCATCGCGGCGCTCGTCGGACCGGCGGTCGTCGCACCGGGCGGCATGCTCACCCAGGGGGCGGAGCCGCTCGCCGCAGCCCTCGTCGTCGCGACGGTCGCCTGGCGACGAAGCCTGCTCGCAGGCGTGATCGCGGGCGTCGCCGCTGTGGCGCTCCTGCGGCTCGTCTGATCGGGCACCGCATCTGCGGCGGCCCGCGCGGGAGGTGCGCTCATGAGACCTGGTGCTCAAAGGCCAGCGAGTCGCGATCATCGCAACCGATGGGGTCGAGAAGGTGGAGCTGACGCTCCCGCGGCTCGCGCTCGAGGAGGCCGGCGCTGACACCATGCTCATCGCGCCGAAGCCCGAGATCCAGAGCATGAAACACGATCAAAGGGACGAGCGCTTTCAGGCGGATATGACGCTCGCGGATGCGCATCCGGACGAGTTCGATGCTGTGCTGCTGCCCGGTGGCGCCTTGAACGCCGACAAGCTGCGCATGGAGACGGCGGCCCGCGAGTTCGTCCAGCACATCGACCAGTCCGGCAAGCCGATCGCCGCCATCTGCCACGCGCCGTGGCTCCTGGTCTCGGCCAAGCTCGTCAAGGGTCGCCGGCTCACGAGCTACTACACGCTGCAGGACGACATCGCCTGCGCCGGTGGCATATGGGAGGACCGCGAGGTCATTGTCGACCGCAACTGGGTCACGAGCCGGAAGCCCGATGACATCCCCGCACTCGATCGCGAGATTACGACGCTATTCGCGAGGGCGCGTGCGGTACAAGGAAAGGCACGCGCCGAGATGCCCTAAGACCACCGGCCGCGGCGAACGACATCCGCCGCCGGGCGGTGCCCGCGTCGCAGCGATGGAGACGGGCGGTCCTTCGGTTTTGCGTACCCGATGGCGATCACGCCGACCGCGGTGTACTCGTCCGGGATGCCGAACGTTGCGCGCAGCTTCGCCTGATCGAACACACCGAAGAAGACCGCGCCCAGGCCCGCGTCGACAGCGGTGAGGAGAACGAGCAGCGCGGCCATCCCGGTGTCGATGTCCCAGTACGGCACCGGCCAATGGCTCTCGCTCATGTCGGTCCAGCCCTTGTCTGACTCGCTGTAGCGCCGGAGGTAATCCATCTTGTTTGAGAGGCACACGATCAGAAGCGGCGCGTTGAAGAAGTCCGGCCACCCGAACTCCGCGCGCCGCTCGGGAGGCCAGAGCGCATCGAAGTAGCGCGCGGTCTCGTCTTTTCCTTCGAGCACGAGGAAGCCCCAGCCCTGACTGAAGCCGGCGGAGGGCGCTTTTTGGGCGTTCGCGAGCATGCGCTCGACAACGTCGTGTGGTACGGGACGGTCCTCGAAGCTCCGGACCATCTTCCGCTTGCGGACGACGTTCTGGAATTCCATCAAGGCCGGCGATACACGTTGTGAGCCCGGCGGAGCAGGCCCGCATCGACCAGGTATCGCCGGAGCGTCGCGTGATCGCTGTGGAGCGCCTGCAGCAATCGGTTCACCTCGGTCTCGTCGTACTCCTGGTTTCGGGTGAACCGCTCCGCGACGTACGCGAGCACCGCGTACCGCCGCTCGCGTGAGGACGGGATCGTTTCGAGACGGCCACCGCGGAAATAGGGCGCGAGCTCGGGCGGGCCGTCGAACGTCGCCCGCCGCACGTCGTTGCCCTTCGGTCGCTGCATCCGTGCGACGATACGCGCGCCGTGACGGCCGAAGTGCTGCGGTCTCGACTTCCCGCGCGGATAACGATCGTCGAGGTCGCGCCGCGGGACGGATTGCAAGCCGAGAACCGCATCCTCGCCACAGAAGCGAAGCTTCATCTGCTCGACCGCCTCGCCGACGCAGGACACACGGTGATCGAGGCGACGAGCTTCGTGAGCCCGGAGGCCGTCCCTCAGCTCGCCGACGCTGACGAGCTCATGCGCCGCTTGCTTCCGCGGCAAGGCGTGCGGTACCCCGTCCTCGTGCCGAACGAAAAGGGACTCGAACGCGCACTCGCCTGCGGCGTTCGCGAGATCGCCATCTTCGCCAGCGCCAGCGAGAGCTACTCGCGCAAGAACTTGAACCGGTCGCGGGACGAGGTGACCCTGACCCATCGTGCCGTCGTGCGCCGCGCAAAAGACGAAGGTCTGCGGGTCCGGGGCTACCTCTCTATGGTCATAGCCGATCCGTGGGACGGGCCGACGCCGACGACCGTCGCGGTCGACGCCGGCCGGCGCCTGCTCGACCTCGGCTGCGATGAGCTCTCGCTCGGCGACACGATCGGCGTCGGTACTGCCGGCGAGATCAGCACGCTTCTCGGTGGTTATCGCGGCGCGGGCGTGCCGGTCGAGCGCATCGGCATGCATCTTCACGACACGTATGGCCAGGCGCTCGCGAACGCGCTCGTGGCGATGACCGAGGGCGTGATGGTCTTCGATGCGAGCGCAGGCGGCATCGGCGGATCGCCGTTCGCCAAGATGGCCGGCGGCAATCTCGCGACGGACGATCTGCTGTGGATGTGCCGGGGGCTCGGGATCGCGACCGGCGTCGACATCGAGACTCTCGCCGGGACGAGCCGATGGCTGGGCGAGCAGCTCGGCCGCGACCTGCCCGCGCATGTCTCTCGCGCGCTCGCGATGTCCCCGGAAGGGCCGCCTCCTACTGGACGGCGGCCCTCCTGAGCGCGGGGGGACGCGCCTCGCGCTTCTCGCGGACCGCGCTCACCGCCGGGACACCCGAGCCACGCACGAGCTTGTCGAAGGCCGGCACGTCGGCCTTCGCGATCTGCTGCCACTTGGCGAGCTGCGCGTCGGCGCGCTTGCTCAGATCCGCGAAGACCTCATCCATTGCCTTCGTCGGCGCGAAGTCGGCGCTGCCGACAGCCATCGCCAGGCCCCCGATCTTGAGGTTGAGCTTCGCCGGGTAGTTGAGCGTGTCCTGGCGGCTCTTCGCCTTCACCTGGATGAGCTCTTCCTCGACACTGCCAATCTTCGTCTTGAGCGCGGTTGCCGCACGGCGCAGCCTCGCCGCGCCGGTGGTGCCTTCGGCGCGCTTCTCCCAGCCTTCGATCTGGCCACGGAGCGAGCGCATCGCGTTGATCGCTTCATGTACGTCGGTGAGCTTGTCGCGGATCCGGAGACGCAGCGCGAACTGAGCGTCGAAGTCGGCCTGCGTCGCGGACGCGCGCGGGTCCTTACGGATCTCGAACGTGGCTTCGTGCCGCTCGCCGCCGACCTCGAGCCGAACGCGATACTGCCCGGGTGCGCTGATTGGTCCGGCCAACGTCGCCTCCGCCGATTCCCAGGTCGGATCGTCCTCGACGCGGGCGGCGTCGGGGTGCCGCATGTTCCAGGCGAAACGGTTAAGGCCAGCTTCCTTTGGGACCCTCGGCTCGCGCGCCTTCTTGATCTCCTCGGAGCGCTTCTGGTCCGGCGTGAGAGGCTTCTCGTCCTTCTTGTCCTTCGGCTCGGGCGGGGCGCTCTTGAACTGGCGGATCTGCTTCCCCCTCGCGTCGAGGAAGGTGAGCGTGACGTCGCCCTCGGGCTTCTCGCGAAGCCAGTACGAGACGAGTACGCCGTCGGGCGGGTTCTGACCGGCGTCGATGTTGACCTGCGCCTTCTCGCCGGTCGGCTTCTCGATCTGCCGGTAGGTGACGATGGTGGCGCCGGTCATGCGGTAGTTCTTGCCGATCTTCGGGGGCTGCGGGAACCCGAAATCCGTGCGGAAGCGCACGGTCGGCCGCGGGGTGAAGAGGTGCGCCTTGCCCTGTAGCTCGCCGGAGGCGGCGAGCTGCCGGATCGGCGAAAGATCGTCGAGGACCCAGAAGCTGCGGCCGTGCGTGGCCAGAACGAGGTCCGAGTCCTTCACGACCATGTCGTGGATCGGCACGACCGGCAGACTGCCGCCGAGCCGACGCCACTTCGCGCCGTCGTCGAACGAGACGTACACGCCGGTCTCCGTGCCCGCGTACAGAAGACCCTTACGCGTGGGGTCCTCGCGGATCACGCGGGTGAAGTCGTCAGCCGGGATGCCGTTCGTGATCTTCGTCCAGGTGCGGCCAAAGTTCTTGGTCTTGAAGAGGTACGGACGGAAGTCATCGTGCTTGTAACGCGTGGCGGCCACGTACGCGGTCCCGGCGTCGTGCGGCGAGGGCTCGATGATCGAGACGAGCGAGAACGGCCGGATGGCCGCGGGGGTCACGTTCTTCCAGGTTTTCCCGTCGTCGCGCGACACGTGAAGCAGTCCGTCGTCACTCCCCGCCCACAGCACGCCGCGCTCGACGGGCGATTCCGCGAACGCGAAGATCGTGCAGTAGTACTCGGCTCCGGTGTTGTCCTTGGTGATGGGACCGCCGGAAGGTCCGAGCTTCGAGCGATCGTTCCGCGTCAGGTCGGGGCTGATCTTCTCCCACGTCGTCCCCTCGTCGTTCGTACGGAAGACGTGGTTGCCCGTGTGATAGAGGATGTTCGGGTCATGCGGCGAGTGCACGGTCGGCGCGGTCCACTGCATCCGGTACTTCACAGAACCCGCGCCTTCGCCCGAGCTCGACTCGGGCCACACCATGATGTTCCGCGCCTGTCCGGTCCTGCGGTCGTAGCGCGTGAGGATTCCCTGGTAGTTGCCCGCGAAGACCACGTTGGGATCGTCGGAGCGAACCGCGATGTACCCGGACTCGCCACCGCCGATCGCGAAGCTGTCGGCCGCGGTGACCCCGGCGATCGCGGAGCGGCTCGGGACGGTCATCGTGGTGTTGTCTTGCTGGGCACCGTAGATGCGATACGGCGTCTGGTTATCCGTGATCACGTGATAGAACTCGGCCGTCGGCTGGTTGTAGACCGAAGACCAGCTCTCACCGCCGTTGAACGTGACGACCGCGCCGCCGTCGTTGCCATTGATGATGCGGCGCGGATCTTTCGGATCGATCCAGAGATCGTGATGATCGCCGTGCGGGATCGAGAGCTCCTGGAAGGTCTTCCCGCCGTCGTCCGAGCGCCATGCGCTCACATTCAGGACCCAGACCGTCTCGGGGTCCGTCGGGTGCGCGTAGATGTGGTGGTAGTACCAGGCGCGCTGCCGGAGATTGCGGTCCTCGCTCGCGCGATCCCACGTCTCGCCGAAGTCGTCGGAGCGGAACACCGCGCCGTCCTCGGCCTCGACGATCGCGTACACGCGGCCTGATTTCGCGGCCGACGCGGAAACCCCGATCTTACCGAGAAGTCCCTTCGGCAGGCCCTTGTTGCGGCTGATCTCGGTCCAGGTGTCGCCCCCGTCGGTCGAGCGGAACATGCCGCTCCCCGGGCCGCCCGAGACGAGCTCCCAGGGACGGCGAATCGCTTCCCAGAACGACGCGTAGAGGATCCGCGGGTTGTTCGGATCCATCGCGAGGTCGCTCGCGCCGGCCTTCTCGCCGCGACTCAGCACACGCTTCCACGTCTTTCCGCCGTCCCGCGAGCGATACACCCCGCGCTCGGGGTTCGCGCCGTGCGCGTGTCCGAGAGCGGCGACGTACACCGTGTCCGCGTCGTCCGGATGGACGCGGACCTTAGCGATGTTGCGCGTGCGCTCGAGCCCGAGGTGCGTCCACGTCTTCCCCGCATCGGTCGTGCGGTACACCCCGTCCCCGTGGGAGACGTTGCCGCGTATGCAGCTCTCGCCCATCCCGACGTACACCACGTTCGGATCCGACTGGGCGACGGCGATCCCACCGACCGACGCTCGCTTGAAGAATCGGTCGGTCGTGTTCTCCCAGTAGACCCCGCCGTCCATCGTCTTCCAGACCCCGCCGCCGGTCGAGCCGAAATAGAAGGTGTTGCGCTCGCGCGGATCCCCGGCGACGGCGCCGACGCGACCGCCGCGATACGGGCCGGCACAGCGCCACTCAAGGCGATCGAAGAAGTTCGAGATCTCGCGGGCGCCGCTTCGGGAGCGGCGACTGGATGTGGTGGTACGACGCTTCGCAGGCATAGCTGGTCCTCCCCCGGTCTGCGATGTGCGCGGGCAAATCTAGCCCTTCTGTCGTTCGGCGGCTGGGGGCGGAACCCCGGAAGTTCTTCACGTAGGCTCTGCCCCACCTTGCCCCTCCCCGCGTTCATCCGCGACGCGGTCCGGTGGCTGTTCGCTGCCGTGCTCGCGCATCAGTACGTGGTGCTCTTCTTCGTCGTCGCGATCGAAGAGGCCGGCGTGCCGCTGCCCGCGCCGACCGATGTGGTGATCGCGTTCTTCGGCTACCGCGCCCGAAGCGATCTGCCCGAGCTCGCGCAGGTCGTGCTCGTGTGCGCCCTCGCGTCAACGGCCGGAACGCTCGTCCCGTACACCCTTGCCCGCCGCTTCGGTGTTCCTGTCGCTCACAAGCTGGCCCGCTGGGTGGACGTCGACCCGGTCCAGGTCGACATCTGGACCGAGCGCATCCACCGCCATGGATTCCGTGCCGTGTTCATCGGCCGGCTCGTGCCAGGAGCGCGCGTGGTGATGTCGCTGATCGCGGGCACGGCGAACGTGCCGGTGCGCGAGTTCTCGCCGGCGGTCTTCGCTGCGGCGCTCATCTACTGGACCTTCTGGGTCGCGATCGGTGCGACGCTCGGGCCATCGGTCCGCCGCGTCGTCGATCCGTACATCGAGTACGTCCTCATCGGGCTGCCGCTCCTGGTCATCGGGTTCTTCGTCTTCAGATTCGTGCGCGCGAGAAGACGCGCCGTCTAGCATGCCCGTGAGGACGGGATGGAAGCGCTCGCGCAGCCGCTTCCCGCGTACACAGCGCTCGCGGCGCTGGGTGTCCTCGTGTTTGGGGCGTTTCTGCGGCTGACACGGCTGCGCGCGGGTTGGACGCCGTATCGCACGTGGCTGGTGATGCTGCCGATCATCTTCGCCGCGCTCTGGCTCGGCATCTGGGGCTGGGCGCTCCTCGTGACGATTCTGTCCATATACGGCTTCAAGGAATTCGCGCGCGCGACCGGCCTCTATCGCGAGCGGCTCTTCGTGCTGGTCGTGTACGCGGCGATGGTGGCCGCGAACGTGGCGGCGTACTTCGGCCGCTTCGGTCTCTTCATGGTCGCGCCGGTGTGGGCCGTCGGCGCGCTCACCCTCGTGCCGATCATCCGCAACCGCACTGAAGGGATGCTGCAGAACTTCGCGCTCTCGGTCGTCGGGATCGTCTACTTCGGGTGGTTCCTCGCGCATCTCACGTATCTCGCGATCTGGACCGGGGGCCTCGGCCTCGTTCTCTACGTCGTCCTGGCGACGCAGCTCAACGACGTCATCGCGTTCCTCTTCGGAAAGCTGCTGGGGCGCCGGCACTGGACCGTCCTCTCGCCCAACAAGACTGTCGAGGGCTCGCTCGGAGCGCTCGCCTTCAGCGTGGCTTTCGCGTTCTTGAACTGGCCGCTCGCGTTTCCGGAGCTGCCGTGGTGGGGAGCGCTCGGCCTCGGCGTGATCATCGGCGCGGGCGGGCAGATCGGCGACCTGACCCTCGCGACCTTCAAACGCAACGTGGGGATCAAGGATTTCGGCAACCTCCTCCCCGGGCACGGTGGGGTCCTCGACCGTCTCAATTCGCTGACGCTGGTGGCCCCCGTCGCGCTCCATTTCGTGCGTTTCTTCTTCGACGGCTTTCCGTGAGCTTCGAGTACCGGCCGATGCCGGACTTCGGGCTGCCGCTGCGCGAGCGGCTCGGCCAGTACCCGCGCCAGCCGGACCTCACGATCGACGCCCTGCGGACGGCGGCGCGCTGGATCGTCGTCGGCCTGGTCAAGCTGCAGTTCCCGACCGAGGTTCGTGGCAGCCTCCCCGCCGGCGAGCGCATCGCGCTCGTGGCCAATCATCAGAGCCATCTCGACTCGCTCGTCGTCCTCGCCGCCCTCTCCGAGCGGCGGCGCCGCGAGATCGCGTGTCTCGCCGCGAAGGACTACTTCTTCTCACGGCTTCCGATGGCGCTGGGCGGATCGCTCTTCGCGATGGCCGTGAGCTTCGACCGCACGAAGTACACCGAACTGCGCCGCTGGAGCCGGATCCTGCGCGACCAGCGGCGCGGCTGCCTCCTGGTCTTTCCGTCGGGCAGCCGGCGGCGGTCGGAAGCTCATGACGCCATCCTTTTCGTGCTCGCAAAGAGCGGATGGACGATCGTGCCCGTCGCGATCGCAGGCACCAGGGCGGCCTGGCCGGTGGGCGCCGCACTCCCGCGGCCATTCCGCCGCGTCCGCCTCACCTTCGGCCCGCCGATGTCCGACGTGCCGACCAGGGATCTCGCCGCGGCGCTCGGCGAGTTCTGGAAGGCGAACGCGTGAAAGCCGACGCGTCGGTCTACGAGGGCAAGCGGGTCATCCGGCGCGCCCTGGCGCTCGTGCCCGGGCTCGAGCGGGTCCAGCCGAACGTCGTGACAGTGGCCATCCTCATCCCCGCGGTGCTCGCCGGCGTAGGGCTCTGGCAGGGCTGGTGGATCCTCGCCGCGATCGGCGCGGCCGGACGCATGGTCCTCGCGACGCTCGACGGCTACGTCGCCGAGCGGTTCGAGCGGCGGACACCCCTGGGCGCGTATCTCAATCGCATCGTCACCGAGGTAGCCGACGCCATCGTCCTACTCGGCCTGCTGGGACAGGCCGACGCGTTGTGGGTCGCGCTTGCGGTCGGCTCAGCCTGGATCGTCAACGTCGCCGGTGTGCTCGGTCCCGTCGCAGGTGGATCGATCCAGTGGACTGGCCCCGCGGGTCAGGCCGACCGGCTCGCCCTCCTGCTCGGCGCGTCGCTCGTGGCGATCGTATGGCCGATCGACTGGACGATCCTCTGCGGGCTGCTCGTCTTGCTGAGCGTCGTCACGGCGGCGCGTCGCGTGTCGCGCTCCATCCGCGAGCTCCGCGCCTAGTGCTCGGCGCGATCGCGCGCTCGACCGCGGCCCTTGCCGCGTCGGCGGTCTGGGGCTACGCCGAGGCGACGCGGTTCTACATCGTTCCCGACGTGCTCATCGGCTGGGTCGCGCTGCATGGCGCGCGGCCCGGCGTGTGGACCGCGCTGGCGGCGACCACGGGCGCGGTTCTCGGCGGGGCGGCGGTGCATCGCGACGCCGCGGCGCAGCAGGCGCGCCTGACAGAGATCCCGGGGATCTCCGAGGCGATGCTCGATGACGCGGCCGAGCGCTTCGCCCAGCAGGGGTGGGTCGCGGTGATGCGTGCGCCGCTCGACGGCATTCCGTACAAGGTCTACGCGGCACAAAGCGCGCTCGATGGCCGCCCGCTCGAAGAGCTCCTGATCTGGACGGCCCCAGCGCGGCTCTGGCGCTTCCTTCTCGTTGCGCTCGGTGCGGCAGCGTTCGGCACGATCTTCGCGCGCGCGATACGCCGGCGCGAAGGCCATTTCCTATTCGGTTACGCGGCGGTCTGGGCGATCACCTACCTGCGCTATTACGCGGGGCTTCGTGCGAGGTACGGGGCGATCACGAGCAGCGGAACTGGTCGGGACTGAGGAGGAACGTACCGACATCTGGCAGAACATGGCCGACGATCGGCGCCACCGCCGCGACAACGAGAGCCAACGCCAAGAGCTCACGCCTCGGCAATCTGAGGCATCCCGCGATCGCGACCGGCGTCGCAACGACCGTGAAGTCCGGCTGAGCCCAAAGTCCGGCGAGGAGCCCGCAGCCGGCAATCCCTGCGATGCGCCGGGCATCGTCCTCGCCGCGGACCGCGAACGCCAGGAGCACGAGCGCGCAGATGGTGACGGCCAGGCCGGCAAGGACGTCCGCGCGGAGGAAGTACTTCGGCGCGCATCCGAGATTTGCTCCGATCAGCAACGCGAGATAGAGAAGTCCGAGTCCGGCAATGACGGTCTGCAGCTTTCGCACGTCACCAGCGGTGATACGCGGGGTGGCCCGGCTTCACCGCGACGAACGTCCCGCGAAACGTCGCGCACACTTTCCCGCCGGCCCAAAGCTCCGCTTCGACGACGGCGCGGTCCTCTCCGAACTCGAGCGGCCGGGCGACGAGCTCGATCGGGCCGTCCGTTGGCGTGGGGCGAAGCAGCTTCACCGCGTATTCGGCGGTGACCGTGCATGGTGGCAGCGATGCAGCCGACCGGCGCATCAGGTGGTACGCAGCCGTCCAGTTCGCATGGCAATCCAGGAGCGTGCCGGCGATGCCGCCGGAGAGCGCACCGGCGAACGCCTCGTGGTGCTTTTCGGCGCGCCAGCTGGCGACGACCTCGTCGCCTCGCACAACGCTTTTGATCCGAAGACCTTTCTCGTTGCGCGGACCGCAGCCGAAGCACATGCCATTCGGGGCATACCGGTCCTGAAGCGCTTCGTTGCTCACCGAGTCAGGTTATCGGCAGAATCCGCGAGTGCGCGAGACCCAGGGGTCTGAGGGAGCGAAGCCCCTTGAACGCTGGTGGCGGGAGGCGGTCTTCTATCAGATCTACCCCCGCTCCTTCCAGGATTCGACCGGCGACGGGGTCGGTGACCTCGCTGGGATCATCGCGCGCCTCGACCACCTGAACGGCGCCGAAGGCTCGCTCGGGGTCGACGCGATCTGGCTCTCTCCTTTCTATCGCTCACCCATGGCCGACTTTGGCTACGACGTCTGCGATTACCGAGACGTCGATCCGCTTTTCGGCACGCTCGCCGACTTCGACCGTCTCCTCGCGGAAGCGCACCGCCGAGGGATCCACGTCATCGTCGACCTCGTACCGAATCACACCTCGGACCTGCACCCGTGGTTCGAAGACTCCCATTCCTCGCGCGATGCTCCCAAGCGCGACTGGTACAAGTGGGCCGACCCACGGCGCGGCGGCGGACCGCCGAACAACTGGCGGTCGGCGTTCCGCCGCGTCGGCAGCGCGTGGACGTTCGATCCGCGGACCGGCCAGTACTACCTGCACCACTTCCTCCCGCAGCAGCCGGACCTCAATTGGTGGAACGAAGAGGTCCGTGCCGCGATGGACGACGTCATGCGGTTCTGGCTCGATCGCGGGGTCGATGGCTTCCGCGTGGACGTGGCGCACGGCCTGGTCAAAGATCGCGACCTCCGAAACAATCCGCGCTTCCGCATGTTCGGCTGGCCGCGCCTCCGGAACTGGGACCTCGAGGAAGTGCACGAGATCCACCGGCGCTGGCGCAAGATCCTCGACTCCTACCCGGGCGATCGCATGGCCGTCGGCGAGGTCGGCGTGCGCAACCTCCAACGGCTGGCACGCTACTACGGGCAAGACGACGAGCTGCAGCTCTCGTTCAACTTCCATTTCCTCGAGCAGCCTTGGCGCGCCGAGCGCTTCCAGGCGGTGGTCGAACAATGGGAGAGGCTGCTGTCCGCCGCGTCGTGGCCCGACTACACGCTCTCGAACCACGACCGATCCCGCGCCGCGACACGCTACGGGCTCGATCGCGCGGGGGTCGCCGCGACGATGCTCCTCACGCTCCGGGGCAGTCCGTTCCTGTATTACGGCGAAGAGATCGGGATGACCGACGTGGCCATCCCACCGGAGCGCCTCCGCGACATCGATGGCCGTGATCCGGAACGCACTCCCATGCAGTGGGACGCGACCAAGAACGCGGGCTTCTCGACGGCGGAGCCCTGGCTTCCGCTGCCGGCGAGCTCTCGCGAGCGCAACGTGGCCGCCCAGCGTGACGATCCCGCGTCGCTCTTCTCGCTTTACCGCCGTCTCATCCGCCTGCGCAAAGGATCCGCGGCCTTGCGACGCGGCTCGTACCGGACGCTCCCCTCACCACGCGGGGTATATGCGTATGTCCGCGAGGCCGAAGGCGACCGGCTTTTCGTCGCGCTGAACTTCACGAAGACCAAGCGCGAGGTCTCGTTCGGCGCGGGTGAGGGACGCGTTCGGTTTTCAACGGACCATCGCCGCGACGGCGAACGCGCGGCACTCTCGCGTCTCACGCTCTCTCACGACGAAGCAGTGATCGTTGGGGGCTGATCTACCTAAGTGCCCCGGTGCGACCTCACTTGACAAATTGGCGATAGACGGACCACGACGGGTCGTTCTGCGCCATCACTTGGACCTGATGACTCGGTAGCGCGGCCTTCAGATCTTCGTGCAAGCCTGCGATCCAATCGCCGGAAGCCGTGTACATCACGAACTCGCGCCTGCCGTTTGTGGTGATGACTCCCACCAGCACGGCTCTGGCGGCCACCTTTTCGATGAGCGCGTCTTCGAAGACCGCGAGCTGCCCCATCTCCTGCGTGTTGGGCAGACCATGGCGGTCCGGCGCTCGAAGCGGGATGGCGACCCCGATCTGGATCGAATAGCGCGGATCCTTCGCGAGCCGCGCCGCTCGTTTGTCGAACCTCGCGAACAGCGCGTGACCCTCATTCGTCCCTTGGAACACCTGCCAGCCGTCGGCGGAGGGCTTCTTTACCGGACGACGATCAGCCAAAAGACACCCTGGTCTTCCATCCAGACCGTGCCGTCGATGACCGGCCGCAGATTCAGGCGGTACGTGCCGAAGTCCGTCGGCGCGCGCACCTTGAAGCGGAACTCCGCGATCTCGCCCGGCGCGACCGTCGCTGCGGTCGTCGTCGCAATCCGGTCGTCCCATAGCCAGTCCGCGGCCATCCCTAGTCGATACGGCAGCTTGTCGTCGCCGTTGAGCCCGAGGTTCGCTTGCTTACCCCACACACCGCGCTGCCATGTTTCCGTCCCGGAGTTCGAGAAGCGGATCCAGAAGTCGGCCACCTGGCCCGGCGGCATCACGAGGTACGCGGACTGCTGCTGCCAGGTCGAATGCCATCCGGGGAGGAGAGCCTGATTCATCGACGCCGCGGGGACACGACCGGAGTTCGGGTCGATCATGAGCGACGACGCGTCGACCGCCTCGAACGCACCCGCCGGGATGCGCTTCAGTTCGGCGATAAGCTGGTCTCCCCAGCGCGAGTCGACCTGGCCCTGAAAAAACCAGTTGGATCCGTTGTCCGCGACGATCAGGCCGTAGCGCTGCATCGCCATCAGGACGACCTGCGCCTGCGGGCTCCAACCCTCGAAGCTGAAATTGGCGCTGAGGCGAAACCGCGCGCCCATAGGTGGCAGCGCTGGATCGCGGGCCGCGCCGGCCTGATGTCGTGCGGGCCAGACGTAGCTCCGGTCGGTGCGCTGCGCGGTGAAGCGGATCGCGTGATCGACGAGACCGCGCGCGACCTCGTCGTAACGCAACACGCCTGGCCAGATCGGAAGACCCGCAGCGTCAGCGCTCGTCCAACCGGCGGGGCGAAGCGCGTATGACTTGAGGTCGAATACCGCGCCGGACCCTGCGGTCGGCTGCCCGCCGTTCCAGGATGCGGCGAAGAGCTCGTACAGCACGCAGGTGTCCCTATTGAGCATGAACGCATGCGCGTCGGACGCGGGCTCGATCGGCGTGTTCGCCGTGAACGGATACGGCACGTCATCGCTCTCGTCGGCATATTGGAAGGAGAGGCGCGTGGTGGGTGTCGCGTTGCTCGTCACCTGCAGCTGATACCCGTACGGCCCGCCGAAGTCCGGGTGGAGCAGACGCGTCGGGCCGCCCATGTTCGCGATCCAGGTGGCGCTCATCGGGTGGACCGGCATCTGCTGGACGTTCGAATGCCACACGTCGTCCGCCGGGTAGATCGGGCAGCTCGGTGCTTCGGGCATCGCTGAGGCAGCCGCCGGGGACGCCTGAGGCGCCAGCAACGCGACGGCCAGAACGAGGACGAGAGGCCTGCCCACCCGCCAATTGAACGCAGGGAACCGCCCCAAAAAGGCGTCATCTTGACGTCAGAACAGGCGTTCCATATTCTGCGTTTCATGTCGAACAGACGTTCGAGCAGCCCGGTCTACACCGTCGAGTTCGGACTCCAGGTTGCGCCTGCCGAACGCCGGGTTCTCGTTAGTCGCTTCGAGGCTGCTCGGCATGCGTACAACGCCGCGCTGTCGGAGTGTCACAAGCGCAGACGTCTGCTTGTTGAGTCGCGCAGCTACACGGCGGCCGTCGCAATGCGACGGGGTCCCGCGCGGACAAAATGCCTCAGAAAGCTTCAACGCCGGTATGGATTGACCGAGTACGAGATGGACCGCTGGTCCACAAAGAAGCTCAGCGGAACGTGGATCGCCAATCATCTTCATGCACAGGCACGTAGGAGTCTGGCAACTCGCGCGCTAACCGCAGTTCTGAAGCACCACTACGGAGTTACTGGTCGTCCTCGCTACAAGGGCCCAAACCAGCTCGACTGCATTGCTGGCGAAGATCCAGACGCCGGCATTCGCGTTCGCGGGGCTCGACTGGAATGGCGACCCCTGTCACTTCGATTGCTGTGCCGCAACGGTGGGGCAAGCGCGGATCAGCTCACTTCAGAAATCCGCCAGATACGCGTTCTTCGCCGACGTATTCGCGGGAAGACCCGTTTCTTTGCACAACTGATCGTTGCCGGCATCCCTCCCAACACTCAATTACCCGGAACTCAGTTGATTGGGATCGATCCGGGGCTGAGTTATATGGCGATCTCAACAACCACCTCGGGCACGATCGTCGACATAAGCGATACCAGAGATCGAAGGGTGAAGATTGCCGGGCTTTCAAGGGCGATTCAACGGAAGCGCAAAGCCGCCCGAGTGGGTATGTCGAGTGGGCTAGAACGAAGGCCTTCGAAACGTCAGCGGAAACTCCAGACGCAACTCGCGGATCTCCATCGACGATTAGTCTCAGAGCGCCGGAGCCGACACGGTCGGATTGCGAACGCACTCCTGACCTTGGGCATTCGCCTTCGGATCGAGCGGAACTCATTTCGCGCCTTTCAACGCCGCTACGGACGAACGATGGGTGCAGCTGCGCCTTCGTCGTTCATACGCCATCTCGTTCGCAAAGCCGAAAACGCTGGCGGACAGGTCGTATTCCTCCCTGCGAGTCTGCGGCTGTCGCAGACATGCCACAGCTGCGGCTTGGTTCTGCGCAAGGATTTGGGCACCCGTCTTCACGAGTGTGCGTGCGGAATCGGCCCAGTTCAGCGCGACATCTACTCAGCGTGGCTAGCGATCATGACCAAACCGGATCCGAAGGGGTCCACTTGGTCTCTCGATGCGGATCAAGCGCGACGTGCTTGGTCAGGTGCGGGACTTCGCCTGCCGGCGGCGTCGAGAGTTCTCTCGGTCGAGCGATTCGTCGACTGGACCAGAGCTGAAGTCGCGAGTGGCGACGATCCCTCGTTCGCCAGCCCCTCACCGGGGACAGAGCGGCTCGCCGGCGCAGCGCGCGCGATGCACGATGAGGCTCGGAATGACGTAGGCGCTAGGCCGAGGGTCCGAGAGAGTCGTGCGGGCCGGCGCCAAATGCGGCGGGAAACGGCGCGACCGTTAGTGACCGCATGAGTCCACGAACGGCTGTTCGGTTCCCAGCGCGCGTGAGCCTCGAGCAAATCCTCGACACGCTCGCGCGCGACCCCGACTTCAAGCAGCTGGTCACGCGCTGGGAGCGCATTCCGCCGCGCCGGGCGAGCTACGCGGAGTTCCCCGCTTGGCTCGACGGCCGGATCTCGGCGACGCTGCGCCGCCGCGGAATCCTCTCGCTGTACTCGCATCAGGCCGACGCGCTTGAGACCACGCACGCCGGGAAACACACCGTGGTAGTTACGCCAACCGCAAGCGGCAAGACCCTCTGCTACGACCTGCCGGTCATCGACGCGATCGCGAAGGATCCCACCGCGCGCGCGCTCTACATCTTCCCGACCAAGGCGCTTGCCCAGGATCAGCTCACCGAGCTCGAGCGGCTCGCGAAGGACGTCGACATCGAGCTCAAGACCTACACGTACGACGGCGACACGCCTCCCGCGGTTCGCGCCGCGATCCGCAGCGCCGGACACGTGGTGATCACCAACCCCGACATGCTTCACACCGGCATCCTTCCCCACCACACCAAGTGGGTGAAGCTCTTCGAGAACCTCCGCTACGTCGTGCTCGACGAGCTCCACACGTACCGCGGCGTCTTCGGCTCGAACGTCGCCAACGTCCTGCGTCGGCTGCGACGCGTCTGCGCGTTCTACGGTTCACACCCCGTCTTCATCTGCACCTCCGCGACGATCGCGAACCCTGAGGAGCTCGCTCGCCGTCACGTCGAGGACGAGGTCGTGGTCATCGACAAAAACGGCGCGCCCAGAGGCGAGAAGGTGCTTGTGTTCGTCAACCCGCCCGTCGTGAACCAGTCGCTCGGCGTCCGCAAGAGTGCGCTGTTCACCGGACGCGACATCGCAGCGACGCTCCTCGCGTCGGGGGTCCAGACGATCGCCTTCACGAGATCGCGCGTCTCGACGGAGCTGCTCCTCACCTACCTTCGCGCGCGTTTCCCCCAGCCGCAGTGGCCGCCCGATCTGGTGCGCGGCTATCGCGGCGGGTATCTTCCGTCGGAACGGCGCGCGATCGAGCGCGGGCTGCGCGACGGATCGGTGCGCGGCGTCGTCTCGACGAACGCGCTCGAGCTGGGCATCGACATCGGCGCGCTACAGGCCGCCGTGCTCATCGGCTACCCGGGCACTGTGGCGTCCACCTGGCAGCAGATGGGCCGCGCGGGTCGGCGAGAGGAGCTCTCGGCGGCGTTCCTCGTGGCGACATCGCTCCCGGTGGACCAGTACGTCGTCCAGCACCCCGATTACGTGCTGCAGCGCTCGCCCGAGGCCGGGCTCGTGAACCCGGACAACCTGCACCTGCTCGTTCAGCACCTCAAGTGCGGCGCGTTCGAGATTCCCTTCGAGCGGAAGGAGCGCTTTGGCACGGAGGACACGCCGGGTGTGCTCTCGTATCTCGACGAGCAGGGCATCCTTCACGAGGCCGACGGCCGCTACCACTGGTCCGCGCAGTCGTTCCCGGCCGAGGGGATGTCGCTCCGGACCGCGACCTCGGACAACGTCGTGGTCGTCGACCAGACCGACGGCAAGCAGCGCGTCATCGGCGAGATCGATCGCTTCGGCGCGCCGCTGACTCTGCACGAGCAGGCTATCTATCTCCATGAGGGCCGCCAGCTCCAGGTGGAGCGCCTCGACTGGGAGAACGCGAAGGCATACGTCCGCGAAGTGAAGGTCGATTACTACACGCAGGCCGGCGAGTCGGTACGCATCCGCGTGCTCGACGAGTTCGCACGGCAAGACTCTCCGAGGTTCGGCCGCGCACACGGCGAGGTCCTCGTGTCGGCGATCGCCACGATCTACAAGAAGCTCACGATGTACACGCACGAGAACATCGGCTGGGGCAAGATCCACATCCCCGAGCAGGAGCTCCAGACGACGTCGTTCTGGCTTTCGCTCTCGGCGCATGCGACGGCCGGCTGGCCACGGGAGCGGGTCGAGGTCGCGCTCGCGGGGCTCGGCAATCTCCTGCACGGCCTCGCGCCGCTTCTCCTCATGTGTGACCCGCACGACCTCGGGCTCGCGGTCGAGGTGCGCTCACCCCATACCGAGCTGCCGACGATCTACCTGTTCGATATGACCCCTGGTGGCGTCGGCTTCTCGGAGCGACTCTTCAAATGGACCGACGCGCTCCTCGAGCGCGCCCGAGAGCACCTCGACTCCTGTGGCTGCGGAACCGGTTGCCCGTCCTGCGTCGGTCCGGCGCACGCGCTGGGCCACGACGTCCGCGAAGCCGTCGCCGATCTCCTCGCCCTCCGATGAACGACCTCCGAGCTCGAATCGCGCAGATCGTCGAGCGCGATCGCGCCCGTATCGCCAATGGGGAACGTGGGGCGAAGCTCGCGGCGCCGACCGAAACCCTCTCTACGCGCCGGGACCCCTCCGGCCTGGCGGCCGGTTTCCCGTCGGTCGCTACGCGCCCAGGGGCCCCTACCCCTGGGGGCCCTCGGTCGGCGCCGCTCGCTGACTCTTCTCCCCCATTCGTCGTCCACGAGAAACGGATCGCACTCGACGATCTCGGGCTCGAGATCGTCGGCAGGGGAGCGTGCGATCCGCTACTCGTCGCGCACCTCGGACTCAAGGGCGATCCGCCTGAGCGATGGCAGGACGTGCTGTTCCTCGATACGGAGACGACGGGGCTCTCGGGCGGCACGGGAACGTACGTCTTTCTCATCGGCGTCGCTCATTTCGCCGGGAAGGAGCTGATCCTCCGGCAGCACCTGCTCCTCGATCTCGGTGCGGAGCGGGCGTTCATCGCCGCTCTCAAGAAAGAGATCGAGCCGTTCCGGGCCTGCGCCTCGTACAACGGGAAATCGTTCGATCTTCCGATCATCCGTACTCGCTTCGTCATGGCCATACGCAGCGAGCTCACGATCGATGATTCGCACCTCGACCTCCTGCACCCGGCACGGCGGCTGTGGCGCGACCGGTTCGGGTCCACATCCTTAAAGCAGCTTGAGGAGAGCGTCCTCGACGACGGGCGAATCGCCGACGTGCCCGGCTGGCTCATCCCCGATGCGTACTTCCACTACCTCCGCAAACGCGATCCGGCGATCATCGCCCCGGTGCTCGAGCACAACGCGCGCGATGTGATCTCCCTCGTTCGCATCACGGATCGCGTCGCACGCGCGGTGCTCGCGGCGCGCACGGGTCGCGCTCCGGACCACGCACCCGCGGCGTTCGCGCTCGCGCGCGGATTCGAGCGGACCGGCGAGCTCGACGCGGCGTTCGCCTGCTACGAGAGCGCGTACTACGACGGGGACAACGCCCTGCGTGCAAAGCTCGCTATCGCTTTCGCGCGCCACCTCGAGCGACGCGGTGAGCTCGAGCGCGCACTCCGGATGATGGAAACGCTCCTGGACCTCGGCCTTGGCTCGTCACGGTGGCGCGGGCAAGCCGAGAGCCGAATACGCAGACTGTCCAAGAAGCGATGGCGCGGGCTCGCGACGGCAACCTGACGATCCGGCCGCTCACGGCGGCGCGCGTCGACGACGTGAAGACGGTCACGCGTGGCACATGGGGCGCCTCGTGCTGGGACCTCTTTCCCCGATACAGCCCCGCACAGCAGCGCGAGCTCGGCATCACCGGCGGCGGTCCAGGTACGAATGAAGAGAGGCGCCGGGTGGCGCTCGCGAAGCTGGCGCGGCGTCGCAAGAACTCCGCCGGGCTTGTCGCGTACCAGGGCGGGGAGCCGATCGGGTTCATCTCGCTCGGACCGCGTTACGACTTCTCGCGGATCGAGCACTCGCGCGCGACGCCTCCGGTCGACGATGTCGCGGCCTGGGTCATCCCGTGCATCACCGTGCGCCGGGGTCATCGGGGTCAGGGCGTCGCGGTCACGATGATCCGCGCGGCCGTCGAGTACGCGGGCAGGCGCGGCGCGCCGGCGGTCGAGGCCTACCCTCGCGCCGATCGCAAACGCGTCCACGACGACTTCGCGTACTTCGGCACAGACGCGATGTTCCGGAAAGCCGGTTTCCGGCAGGTTCGCGGAGTGCTGCGCGGGCTGCCGAAAGATTGGGCTCCACGCGTCACGATGCGCAGCGTGATCAGGACGCGCGTCGCTCCCGGCGCGAGCGGCCAGCGTGGTCGGCCGAGCGGGGACGCACCAAAGCGAGCGCCGCGTGCCGCCA
>VBDX01000041.1 GCA_005881885.1 Chloroflexota bacterium | reverse complement strand
TCGTGCCGCGGAGCGTGAGGCACTCCTTCAGAGCCCTGGTCGTCACGACCGATGGCTTCGTCGCGCAGGGGTTGACCTCGTCCTGATTGCTCGCGCTCGCACAGTCAGGCTTCGTCGTCGCCTTCGCGCACGGGTTCGTCTCGTCGTGGTTGCTCGTGCTGGCGCATTCCGGCTTCCTCACCGGGCATGGGTTCTTCCCGTCGTTGTTGCTGACGCTGAAGCAGCCGAGCTTCGACGCGAACTTCGCCTTGAAGTCTGCGGGTGACAACCCGCTGGCGTCGATCGCGCGGGCGCATGCATCGCTTTCGAGGTTCTTCGTTGCGGCGCATTCCTTGAGCAGCGTCCAGAGCTCGGGCTTCGGTTCGGGCTTGGGCTGCGGCATCTGCACATTGGCCGCGAGGCGTGTGAAGAAGTCCGCGTCCACCGGGCTCACTTCCAGCGCGGCGCGGCACGGCTCGCTGTCAGGGTCGCGGGAATCGAAGCAGGCGACGATCCGCTCGTTAAAGCCGTCGTTGTGCGCGTAGACGGCGGTCGTCACGAGGGCCATCGCCGACATGGCCGAGATCGCGGCGACGAGGACGTAGCGCAGGAGAGACGATCGCGAAAGCATCTAAGAGCGCTCCTTCCCACCGGACCGAAAAGGCGGTCCTGTGATGAAGAACGCCCTCCCCGGCGGGACCGTGCACGTCAGGCCGTACTAGGACCATCCGGATTGATTACTCAAGCGATGCGGCCGGCCAGGAGATCGGAGAGCCTCGGATCGTCCGGCTTTGGCGTCGGACGCACCTGCTCCCAGGTGCACTGCTCGGGATCCTTGTCCGGCCGGAATCGCAGGAAGCGCGTTCCGTGGCGGAAGCGCTCCTCCTCCATCTTGTCGAAGCGAACCTCGCAGACCAGCTCGGGTCGCACCTCGTGCCAGGGCAGATCTTTTCCCTGTGACCAGCGCGAGCCCCCGCCCGGCGTGCGGCCCCACTCCTCGCCCGCGTGACTTACTTCGAGCAGCGGCGGAAGCAATGTCTGCAGCTGAGCCTGCAGCGCCTGCGGGATTCCCGAGGTGTGTCCGACGAAGTCGAGCGTCCCATCGTCGCGATACAAACCGAGGAGCAGGCTCGCGATCCCCCTACCGCTGGTGCGATAGCCGACGATGACGCAGTCCACCGTGCGGTGATGCTTGACCTTCGACACGGCTTCGCGGGATCCCGGCTTGTAGGGAAGATCGAGCCGTTTTGCGATCACGCCATCGAGCCCGATGATCTCGAGCCGCTCGAGCCACTGCCGCGCGACCGCAGCATCCTTCGAGATCGGCGAGAGCGAGAACCCTTTGGCGCGTTTCTCGAGCTCTGCGCGGCGCTCCGCGAGCGGACGCGCGTGCAGCGGCTCGCCGTTCCAGAGCAGGATGTCGAACGCGACGTAGCGCGATGGCGTCTCCGCTGAGAGCTTCCGGACGCGCGACTCGGCCGGATGCAGGCGCATCTGCATCGCGTCGAAGTCGAGCCTGCCTTCACGCTCGATAACGATCTCGCCATCGAGGGCGGAGTGGGGTGGCAAGAGGTCTCCGAGCGGGCGCAGCTCCGGGAAGTAGCGGAGGAGCGGTCGTCCATTGCGGCTCCAGAGCGCCAGCTCACCGCCGTCGTTCTCGAGGACTCCGCGGAATCCGTCCCACTTCGGCTCGTACTGCCAGCGGTCGCCGGTCGGTAGCGTCTCGACGAGCAGCGCCTCCATCGGCGGGAAGGGAACGTTCGGTCCCGGCATCAGCGGGCTGGCTGGGCCGTGCGGTCGGCGCCTGCCGTCACCTCGGTGAGCCAGCGCGCGATGGCCGCAGGCGAACGCAAGTGCACGAGCTTCGCCGCACGGTCGTTTCTGCTGACGACCTCGAAGATCTGCGGTCGCAACGCGTTCACTCGACTGAGCGTACGAAAGAGCCGGAGCGTCGGGGGTGCCGCCGTCTGTCCGGCCCAGGCCCGACCCGCGAGGCGCGACGCGATCTGCCGCTTCGCGGCCCACCACAGATGCGTCCGAAATGGAAGGTCGATGTACACGATCGTGTCCGCACGCTCCATTCGCCGGTCGATGACCGGCCATGGGCCGAATCCATCGATGACCCACGAGTCCTCGGCAGCCCACGCCTCTAGGGTGCGCACCGTCTCATCCAGCGGAGCGCGCCGCCACCCGGGAAGCCATTGCACCGCATCGACCTCTCGCACCCGAAGGCCGAGGCGATCGCCGAGTGCGCGGCACAGCGTCGACTTGCCGCCGCCGCCGTTGCCGATGACCGCGATCCGGCGTATTACGCGCAACGCACGAAACAAGAGCGAGGCCTGCCCCTCCGTGGAGCGACAGACCTCGCGCGGAAGAGTGCTACCGGCGAGGGGGCGTCGCTCCGCGCCCAGGGGCCCCCGCCCCTGCCCCTCGGACCCCCATGAGTCCGATTACTTCGTGCGCTTCGCGAGAACCGAGTCCTTGGCCTGTTTGGCGATACGGAACTTGAGCACGCGCTTCGCGGGGATCGATATCGGCTGACCGGTCGCGGGGTTGCGCCCCATGCGGGCCTTGCGGTCGACGATGACGAGTTTGCCGACGCCCGGGATGGTGAACCCACTTCGCGCTTCCTTGTACGCGAGGGCAGCGAGCTCGTCGAGGAACTGCCCCACCTGCTTCTTGGTCAGACCGGTCTTCTCGGACAGCCGATTCAAGGTCTCAGACTTTGAGATCCCAGCCACGTATCCCTCCAGTGCGGCCTATGGCCTTTGTTTGATTCGCGCCGCATTCTGCACGAACGCACAAGAGCGCATGATGCGACGGTGACGCTCCGGGTCGTGGATAACCCGCCCGACCGACCCGAGTGGCTCCGGGAGACCATCCGCCTGCTCGTCGATGCGACGACCGTCGAGCGGGATCGACTGCTTGGCCGGGTCGCCACCGCGTCCGACGGCGACCTCGCCCGGGGGTCGGATGACGACTGGGGGCTCGGTCAAGTGGCGACCCACCTCCTCATCGTGGAGCGTGGCGTCGCGCTCATAGGGCTCCGCCTTGCGGGGGGAGCTCCTCACGGTCCGACCGGCCAGCCTCGCCCTGCGGCCTCCGCAGTCTCGAGGGCCGGCATCGCCACCCTGGCCGACAAGGCCGCGGCGACCGCCGCGCGGCTCCTCGCCGAGTTCCCGCCCGAGCCTGACGCCAAAGGCACGGCGCGGCATCCCTATTACGGCGATTTGAATTGTTTTGGCTGGCTGCTCATGCTGCCAAACCACTACCAGGCGCATCTAGCCGCGCTCGACCGGGGCCGGCCGAGCGCCCTCTAGGGGAGGACGCGGATGGCCACGGGGACCAAGTCGGCGACCGCGCTCGAGACCTTCGCACGGGAGGATCGCACCTTCCCGCCGCCGAAGGACTTCGCCGCAAAGGCGAACGCCAAAGACCGCTCGATCTACGACCGGGCGGACAAGGACCTCGAGGGCTTCTGGGCCGAGCAGGCAAACACGCTCCAGTGGCGGAAGCCATTCACCAAGGTGCTCGAGTGGCACGTGCCGTACGCCAAGTGGTTCGACGGCGGGGAGATCAACATCTCCGAGAACTGCCTCGACCGCCACGTGAAGGCCGGGAAGGGCACGAAGGTCGCCTACTACTGGGAGGGCGAGCCCGGCGACACCCGGGCGATCACCTACCAGGACCTTCTCGACATGACCTCTCGGGCCGCGAACGCCCTCAAGGAGCTAGGCGTCCGCAAGGGCGACCGGGTCGCGATCTACATGCCGATGATCCCCGAGCTTCCCGCCGCGATGCTCGCCTGCGCGCGGATCGGCGCTCCCTTCACAGTGGTGTTCGGGGGCTTCTCCGCGGAGGCGCTCGCCGGGCGCATCAACGACTCGGAGGCCAAGGTCCTGGTCACCGCCGACGGCGGCTACCGTAAGGGCAGCATCGTTCCTCTCAAGAAGAACGCCGACGATGCCGTCGCGCAGACCAAGACGATCGAGAAGGTCCTCGTCGTCCGCCGCACGAAGCAGGAGGTGGCCTGGACGGCCGGGCGCGACGTCTGGTGGCACGAGATGGTGGACAAGCAGAAGCCGCAGTGCCCGGCCGAATCGCTCGAGAGCGAGCACATGCTGTACCTCCTCTACACATCGGGGACTACGGCGAAGCCCAAGGGCATCGTGCACACCACCGCCGGATATCTCGCCGGAGTCGCGGCGACCCACAAGCTCATCTTCGACGTCAAGGACGACGACGTGTACTGGTGCGCCGCCGATATCGGCTGGGTCACCGGGCACAGCTACATCGTCTTCGCGCCGCTCGCGAACGGGACGACCGGCGTCATCTACGAGGGGACGCCGGACTTCCCGGACAAGGACCGCTGGTGGACGATCATCGAGAAGTACAAGGTCTCGATCCTCTACTGCGCGCCGACCGCGATCCGCACGTTCATGAAGTGGGGTCCCGAGTATCCGGGCAAGCACGAGATGGGCTCGCTGCGGCTACTCGGCACGGTCGGCGAGCCGATCAACCCGGAAGCGTGGCTCTGGTACCACGAGACGATCGGCGGCTCGCGCTGCCCGATCGTGGACACCTGGTGGATGACCGAGACGGGGATGATCCTCATCACGCCGCTGCCGGGCATCACCACGACGAAGCCGGGCAGCGCGACCTTCCCTTTCCCGGGGGTGAAAGCGGACGTCGTCGACGAGGACGGGAAGTCTGTGCCGCTCGGAGGCGCGGGTTATCTCGTCATTGACCGGCCCTGGCCGGCGATGCTCCGAGGCATCTACAAGGACGACAAGCGCTACCGCGAAACGTACTGGAGCCGCTACCCCGGCAAGTTCCTCGCGGGCGACGGCGCGAGGAGAGACAAGGAAGGCTATTTCTGGCTGATGGGCCGCGTCGACGACGTGATGAAGATCTCCGGCCACCGCATCTCGACGACCGAGGTGGAGTCGGCGCTCGTGTCCCATCCCAAGGTCGCTGAGGCCGCGGTCATCGGGCGCGAGGACCCGGTCACCACACAGGCGATCTTCGCCTTCGTAACGCTGCGCGCCGGGAACGAGGGCGACGAGAAGCTCTCCAAGGAGCTACGCGAGCACGTGGTGAAGTCGATCGGTTCGATCGCGCGTCCCAAGACGATCATGTTCGCGCCGGAGCTGCCCAAGACGCGCTCGGGCAAGATCATGCGTCGCCTGCTGCGCGACATCGCCAACGGCCAGCCGCTCGGCGACACCACGACGCTCGCCGATGCGACCGTCGTCGACTCGATCCGGACGGCATCGGCCTCCGGCAAGGAGGAGTAATTGACGATGCGGTGGGAAAGCCGTACACAAGCGCGCTATCCGCTGCGTCGGAGCCGGAGTGGTGGGAGGTGACGGCCGAGCAAGCGAGCACTGAGTGAATGGAGTCGTCTTTCAAAGCTCAACGCAAGGAGGGGGACCCTTGGCAACGACGACCGCCGCCACACGCGTAGCGGCCAGACCAACGTACGGCTTGCCCTTCGTCATCTCCGCGGCGTCCGCCGGGACTATCGTCGAGTGGTACGACTTCTACCTGTACGCGACGCTCACTCCGTTCCTTTCGCCACTCTTCTTCCCCGGTGACAACCCAACGGCGGTGCAGCTCGCGGGATTCGCCACGTACGCCGCAGGCTTCCTCGTCCGACCATTCGGAGCCGTGGTCTTCGGCGCGCTCGGCGACATCATCGGCCGCAAGTACACGTTCCTTGTGACGATCACGGCAATGGGGCTCGCCACTGTCCTCATGGGTCTGATCCCGACGTATGCGCAGATCGGCCTGACGGCCCCGGCGCTTCTCGTGCTCCTCCGGATCATCCAGGGCCTGGCCCTTGGCGGCGAGTATGGCGGGGCGGCGATCTACGTCGCCGAGCACGCACCCGACAACAAGCGCGGTCTATACACCTCGTGGATCCAGACGACCGCGACGCTCGGCTTCTTCTTCGCCCTCGCGGTCATCCTCTACTTCCGCAACACGATGACCGCCGCGGATTTCGCGGCGCAGGGCTGGCGCTATCCCTTCTGGATCTCGGCCATCCTCGTGGTGATCGCGCTCTTCATCCGCATCCGTCTCCGCGAGACGCCGCTCTTCGCGCGCCTCAAGGAGCAGAAGCAGGCGGTCACCGGCGCGGGCAACTGGGCTTCGGAGAGCTTCAGCGGGCGCAAGATCGGGACGATCTTGCTTGTGCTGATCGGCCTCACCGCGGGTCAGGGTGTGGTCTGGTACCAGGGCCAGTTCCAAGCGAACTTCTTCATGGGCACGTACCTCAAGTTCTCGTTCCAGCAGGCTTACCCGATCATGCTGTGGGCGGTGGCCCTCGGGACGCCGTTCTTCCTGGTGTTCGGGTGGCTCTCCGACCGCATCGGCCGAAAGGTCATCATCCTCGGCGGCTGCCTCATCGCGGCTATCACGTACATCCCGATCTACCACGCGATGGTTGATGCCGCGAACGTCACCCGCGATGCGACAGGCCTGATCACGAAGTCTGACCCGAACGTCCCGGTCATGGTGTTCCTGATCTGGATCCAGGTGATCTTCGTGACGATGGTCTACGGACCGATCGCGGCGTTCCTCGTGGAGTACTTCCGCGCGAAGGTCCGCTACACCTCGCTGTCCATCCCGTACCACTTCGGGAACGGCTGGTTCGGCGGCCTGCTGCCGCTGACCTACACGGGTCTCGTCGGCGCCACGATCCCCGACGAGAAGCGCTACGTCCCGTGGCTCGGCCTCTTCGACCTGCGCAACCTGAATACGACCGGGGACATCAACGGCAACATCTATCTCGGACTGGCGTACGTGATCATCGTCGCTCTCATGTCGGTGGTCGTCGGCACGCTCTTCCTCAAGGAGCCGAAGAACGTCAAGATCTGGACAGAGGTCGGCGGCGAAGAGCGCGGCATGGTGACCGAAGCGACACCCGCGGACTGAGTCATTCGCGAATACGAAGAGAGGGAGGCTTCAGCCTCCCTCTTTTTCTATTTCAGCCCGCGTCTCTTCAGGCGTTCCTCTTCGGCACGGTCGGCGTCGAGTCCGGTTCGGGCATGCCATGACTCCCAGCCCTCCCAGTTCGCCATGAAGAACGTGTAGCAGACGACGTACATCGCGGCGAGGATGCATACCGCCGAACCGAGGATGAGCATCGATCCGACGGGATCCTCGGTGCCCATGACCAGCAGGCTAGAGCGAGGCCGGTGCGAGTGTGTTTCCGGCCGGTTCCCGTTCGCCAGGCAGGAGACTTAGCGTCAGGCTCGCGGCCAGCGCGGTCATCGACGCGAGGAGCAATGCCAGGCTGAGGTCGACGTTCTGCCAGATCGCGGCCGCCCCAAGGGCGCCCGCGACTGTCCCCACGTTGCCGATCGCGCTGACCACGCCGAAGACGCGACCGCGGCGGACCGCCGGCACAGCCAGCGTGAGAAGCGCGAACCAGGACGAGAAGAACGCGGTGAGCCCGGCTCCGGCCAGGTAGGCCGTCGCGTATAGCGCGGGGCGCGGAAAGCCCGCGACCAGCGCAATGCCGAAGAGCGCCACCGGCACGCCCGCCGCGACCGCGATCCGCTTGCGTCCGGTGCGGTCGGCGAAGCGCCCGATCCAGGGGCCGAGGGTGATGTCGCCGATCGCGAACAGCGTGAAGAGGATCCCGACTTCGAACGTCGTCCAGCCCAGGCGCTCGGTCGCGTACGGCGCGTAGCTCGTGATCCAGCCGCCGAACGCCGTGCTGATCAGAAAGTTCGAAACGAGAAGCACGAGCACGGGCCGATCGATGAAAGCGCCGCCTTCCGAGCGTGCTGTCTCATGCGAGTCAGCGATGCCCGGTCGAGGCAGCAAGAGTGCCGCGACGAAGGCGAGCGCGCTGGTGGCCGCCACTGCCAGGAAGGGGGCGCGTAGCGTGAACGCCGCCGCGAGCAGGCCACCGATCGCGGGACCGGCGACATTCCCCGCGGAGCTCGCTGCCGAGATGATGCTGTTGGCGAAGGAGAGGCGGGCGCGGTCGGCGACGTATGAGATGTAGAGACGAGCCGAGACGAGGTTCGCGCCCGCGCCAAACCCGGCGATCGCGCGGAAGGCGATGAGGGCGCTCGCGCTCGGTGCCGCGGCGATGAGGGCATTCGCCGCGCTGTATGTCGCGATCCCCGCGGCGATGAAGCGCCGCGGGCCGAACCGATCGTTCAGGAATCCTGTGCCGAACTGCGACACGGCGTTCGCGATCGCGAAGGCGCTCGTCATGAGCCCGAGCTGCACGGGCGTCGCGCCGAGTGCCAGTCCATAGAGCGGAAGGAGCGGGAGCATCATCGAGATCCCGAGGCTCGAGATGAAGGTCATGCCCGCGAGGATGGCGAGCGGCGCTGGGAGCGTGCGCAGTGCCGCGAGGCGGCCGATCACGAGCGCGAGAGGATCTTCTCCAGCTGCACATGTGCCGGGAGCATCTGGTACCCGAGCTTGGCGTTGATCCCGCGCATGGCCACGTTCGGTTCGTCGTTTGTCGTCAGCATCGCGCGCAGGCCCTTGGCCTTCGCCCGTGACAGAGCATCCACCTTCATGGCGGTCGCGAGTCCGCGACCGCGGTACTCGCGAGTGGTGCCGGTGATCCACGTGTACGCGTCTTTGCTCTGACGCCTCCCGGTGGTGGTGAAGCCCGCGATCCGCTCGCCGTCGTACGCGATGACCGATGCGTCGGCGATCAGCTGTCCTGTGCCGAATGTCATGCGACGGAATTGCTCGTACGTCCAGGGCTCCGTCCGGGTGGCCCACGGGACGTCCTCCCAGATCGGATGCTGAGCTTCATACATGGCGCGGAAGAACGCTTCACGGTCCTCGTCGCTCCGGCCCTCGAGCACCTCGGCGAATGTCCGAAGCTGAAGGCCCGACGCCCTGACCTGGGCCACGCGCGCCGCGAACGGCGCCGGCTCGAACGTGGCGAGCTCGACATACGACTCGATCCGGCGGCCGATCTCGCGGTATCCGCGCTTTCGGGCCCATTCGAGCGCGAAGGGATGCGCGGCGCTGGCACCCGCGAGAAGCCGCGGCGCACTCCGCCGGCGCGCCTCATCTTCGATCGCGCCGAGCAACGCCGATCCGATCCCCTTGCCGCGGTCGGCGCGGAAGACGCTCACGCCGCCGTTCTGGGCGCCGTCGGGGTGCCGCATCATCGCGCCCGCTCCGATGTGTCCCGTGCCGGCGATGCCGTTCGGACCGTCGATCACGATTCGGATCTCCGTGTCGTCCGGCGCCATACGCTCCCAGATCCGCCACTCCTCGGCGTCCTGATACTCCATCGGATGCGCATCCGCGTTGTGTTCCTCGACAAGTGGCTCGCGGTCGTGGTCCTCGAAGCCGCGCGCGGTACCCGTCGGGCAGGCGCGCGGTCAGTCGGTCCGTGTCGGCGGCGATCATGCGGCGCGACGATATGCGAGCCGCCGCGTACGTGAAATTGCTCGTTCGATACACATCCGTGATGCGAATCGGACGGTTCCGCCCCCGGCCGCCAGGAACGTGGCAACGGATTTGCGCCTTCTTGTCCGGCCCGCCAACAAGTGGGAGTTCTAAGGAGGTACGAAATGGACGACAAGATCGAAGGCAAGTGGGACCAGGCCAAGGGCAAGGTCAAGGAAGAGGCCGGCAAGCTCGGCGGCGACAAGTCGACCGAGATCGGCGGCAAGATCGATCAGGGCAAGGGCAAGGTCAAGGAAGGCCTGGGCGAGCTCAAGGAAGAGCTTCGCGAGGAGCGCGCCGATCGTTAGTCTCACTCCCTAACGGCGCGAAGTCCCGGGCGCACAATGTCAAAGTGCGCTCGGGTCTTCGCTCACTTCTCGCGTTGGGGCTGATGCTCGGTGCCTGCGGTCCGGCCCCGCTGACCACGGCGCGGGATCTCCCGCCGGTTCAGGTCCTCGCGAGCGCGGCGGATGATGAGGTCGCAGTCAACGTCCTCGAGCTCATCTGCCAGAGCTGCGCCGAGCACATCATCGCCGGCTGCAAGAGCATCCCGGGTGTGGCCTCGGTCGACGTGGATCGCAAAGAGAAGCTCTTGACGCTGCACTTCGACTCGTCCTTCACGACGCGCGAGCGAGTGCTCGCGGCGGTCGACGAGGTCGTCGCGACCATCCCCTAGGCCATTACGCTCCGTCGGCGTCTTGTCGCGCATCATGCCGATCCAATCGGTCATCTGGTGGGTCTGCTTTCGATCGCGTGGCCGCGTCGGCGCGACGGCTGCTTCCTCTACGTGAGCGACCGCGGTCTCGCGAATCTCATCCTCACACGCCGCGGATTCGGCGCGATCACCTTCGGGCACGTGATCGTCTCGAACGTCGAGCCGACGCCGGCGACCTGGCGCCATGAGCTGCGGCATGTCGCCCAGTACGAGCGCCTCGGCCTCGCGTTCCTCCCGCTCTATCTCTGGTACCGCGCTAGGTACGGCTATTTCGATCACCCGCTGGAGCGTGACGCGTCCGAAGACCCTAGGCTCTTTTCCTAGTGGCGGCGTATGACATAGCGATCTTGGGCGGCGGCCCCGGGGGTTATGTCGCCGCCCTTCACGCGGCTGTAAAGGGCGCGAGGGTCGCGCTCGTCGAGCGCGACCGCGTTGGCGGGATCTGCGTGACCGTCGGCTGTATTCCGTCGAAGGCGCTCCTGGACTCAAGCCACGCGTACTGGCTCGCGACGCACGGCGAGGAACATGGCATCCACGTCGACAGCGCTCGCTTCGAGCTGGCGAAGGCCGTCCAGCGCAAGGACAAGGTCGTCGCCCAGCTCGTGGCGGGCACCGAAGCGCTGCTCAAAGGCCGAAAAGTCGACCTCATCAAGGGTGAAGGCACGCTCGCCTCGCCGACGCAGCTCCGTGTCCGCGACCAGACCATCGACGCGAAGGCCGTGATCGTGGCGACCGGCTCGAAGGTCGGGATGCCCCCGATCAAGGGACTGGCCGAGGCGAAGCCCCTCGACAACGTGAGTGCGCTTGCCCTGACCGAGGTCCCCAAGCGGCTGGTCGTCATCGGCGGCGGCGCGATCGGGTTGGAGCTTGGGACCTTCTTCGCTGAGGTCGGAAGCGAGGTCACGGTCCTCGAGATGCTTGCGCAACCCATCGCGTACGCCGACGCCGAGCTTGTGCGGCTCCTGGTGCGCGCGCTGGAGTCGCGCAACGTCAAGGTGCGCACGAACGCGAAGGTCACCGAGGTAACGCGTACCGCCGCCGGCGTGACCCTGAGCGCGGAGATCGAAGGGAAGCAGGAGAGCGTCGAAGGCGATCAGCTCCTGCTGGGCGCCGGCCGCGTCGCGAACCTCTCCGGCGTCGAGCAGGCCGGCTTAGCGACCAACCGCCTCGGCATCACTGTGGACGAGCGGATGCGCACGAATGTCGAGGGGGTGTGGGCCATCGGAGACTGTATCGGCGATCCGCGGGCGCCGAAGCTCGCGCACGTCGCGTCGACGCAGGGCGAGGTCGCCGTGGACACGATCCTGGGCGAGGACGCCGCGATGGATTACGACGTGGTTCCGAACGTGGTGTACACCCATCCCGAGGTCGCGCAGGTTGGTCTGACCGAGACGCAGGCGAAGGAGCGTTACGGAACAGCGGTGAAGGTCGCGCGCTACTCCTTCAAGGCATCAGGCCGCGCGCTTGCGCTCGGTGAGAGCGACGGCATGACCAAGATCGTCACCGCGGGAAAGGATCAGCGCATCGTCGGCGTGCACATCGTCGGGCCCCAGGCGAGCGAGCTGATCGCCGAGGCCACCCTCGCGATGCGACTCGAGGCGACGGTCGAGGACGTCGTCGCGACGATCCACGCGCATCCGACCCTCGCCGAGACGTTCCGCGAGGCGGCGCTCAGCGCGGTCGGGAGGCCGATCCACTCACCGCGCTAGCTGTCCTTGAAGCGGATGTCCCGTAGGCCGTCCCTCTCATCCGGGCGAAGCTCGATCGCGGGCGCGCCGCGCTCGCGCAGCTTTGCGTAACCCCACTCAGCCTCGGCGACATCGTGCGCACCGATCGCGACCAGGGCGATGCCGGTCGCGCCGTTCGCGTGCTGCGTCTGCGCGCCGCCCGGAACGCGCAGGTCGCGCGGCGTGAGGTCCTCGATGAGGAAGGGGAGCGGTGGCACGAGCACCGCCGTCCGCCATTTAAGCTCCGTCCCGTCGGGACGCGTCCGCCCGCCCTGCGCGGGAGGATTGGCGACGAGCCCGCCGAGCGCGGAAGCGTCGGCCGCGAGGTCGTCGGAGAGGAGCGCGAAGTCCGCGAGCCCGCCGCCGTCCGCAGCGATCTTCCACCAGCGATGCGTTACCTCGCGCCTGGGCTCGTGGAACGCGACGAGCTCCAGATAGCTTCCGTCGGCGAACGGGATCAGCGCGTTGTGGGTTAGGCCGTCGGCGTGCTCGCCACCCGGCGTGACGGTGAATCCGCGCCGCCGGTAGTCGTCGGTCGCGGAATCGAGGTCGCGGACGACCATAACGACGTGGTCGAGCTGACGGAGCATGCGCGAATGTCTAGCACGGTCGGCCTTTAGACTCTCTTCCTAAATGGGCCGTTAGCTCAGTTGGATAGAGCACCTACCTTCTAAGTAGGAGTGGGCGCGTTCGAGCCGCGCACGGCCCGCCGGTACTTCCGTCATCTGACCCCCAAGTTCTTAGTCCTCTCATCCCGACTTCTTATCTCCCGTCGATAACGTGCCTCTGGGGAGCACGCGTTGATTGCATGGAAGTTCGGCTGGATTAGCCGCTCACCGACCAAAAGGGAGGGCAGCGGCGCCAGCGTCGGGGCGCTTCGTCGAGTGAGCGTGCGATCCGTCCGAACCCTTGATTGAGAAGAGAACAGGGACGGAGGTTCGCATGCGCGACCAGAGGCTCTCGGGCGTGCTTGCACTCATCTTGACGATCATCGTCCTCGGCGTGACGACGACACCTGGCGACGCGACCACGTTCGCGTTCAGAACGCTCGACGGAAGCGGAAACAACCTGCGCCACCCCGACTGGGGTCGCGCGAACACGCTCTATCTTCGGGTCGCGCCGACCAACTACGCCGACGGTATCTCGAGCATGGCGAACGGGCCATCGATCCGCTATGTGAGCAATCGGGTCTTCAACGACATTGGCCAGAACATCTTCTCGAAGGACGGCGTGACCCAGTGGGGCTGGGTGTGGGGGCAATTCATCGATCACGACTTCGGTCTGAGGGATGAACGACCCGCCGAGAGTGCGCCGATCGGCTTTGACCAGGCAGACCCGCTTGAAGGATTCACGAACGACCTTGGCGCGATCGGCTTCGCGCGCACGCCTGCCGCTCCGGGAACGGGTGTCAGCACGCCGCGGCAGCAGGTCAACACGCTCAGCAGCTACATCGATGCGTCGAACGTGTACGGTGTCGACCGCAATCGACTCGAGTGGCTTCGCGTCGGACCGGTCGACGGCGACATGTCGAACAACGGCCCGCGCCTCATGCTGACAGATGACGGTTTCCTTCCGCGCGTGGGTGCCCGCGGCGATCCATCGACCGCTCCGGCGATGGACCTCATGGGTCCGCTCGCCGGGATGCCGAATAATGCGGTGGTCGCTGGAGACGTTCGGGCCAATGAGAACATCGCTCTGACCTCGCTCCACACGCTCTTCGCCCGCGAGCACAACCGGATCGTCGCCTCCCTGCCCTCATCTCTATCCGCGGAGGAGCGTTTCCAGATAGCGCGCCGTGTCGTCGGCGCGGAGATCGAATACATCACCTACACGCAGTTCCTGCCCGCCCTTGGCGTCCGGCTCGATCCTTATCACGGGTACGACCCCGCCGTGAATCCCGGACTATCGAATGAGTTCGCGGTCGTGGGCTACCGCGCGCACAGCATGATCCACGGCGAGTTCGACACGACCGTTCCCGCCGGTACCTACACCGACGCGCAGCTCGCCGCCTTCGCGGCACAGCAGGTCGCTGTGGAGCCCGACGGCGACCAGGTCACGCTCGAGATCCCCCTCGCGGCCGCGTTCGGCAACCCCGATCTGCTCCAGGATCTCGGTCTGGGGCCGGTCTTCCAAAGTCTCAGCCAGCGGCAGTACGAGAACGACGAGCAGATCGATAACGCGCTCCGAAGCGTTCTCTTTCAGATCCCCAAGCCGGGCATCGCCGATCCCTCTGTCTGTGGGGTGCCTCTCGTCAACCCCGACTGCTTCAGCGGGGTGAGCGACCTCGGCGCGATCGACGTCGCCCGCGGCCGCGATCATGGACTGCCGACGTACAACGACCTGCGCCGCGCGTATGGCCTCGCGCCGAAGACCTCGTTCGTCGACGTCACCGGCGAGGCCACCCAAAGTTTCCCGGCGGATCCGTTGATCGACGCACAAGATCCAATCAATGACCCGAACATCCTCGACTTCGTCGAGCTCCGAGACGCGAAAGGGAACCTCGTCGCTCCCGGCAGCACGCAGGCCGAGGAGGAAGTCGTGACCGCAGTGCGGCGCACGACCCTCGCCGCCCGGCTCAAGGCGGTCTACGGCGACGTCGACCGGCTCGACGCGTTTGTTGGAATGGTCTCCGAGCGGCATGTGAAACACACAGAGTTCGGCGAGCTTCAACTCGCGATCTGGACGAAGCAGTTCACGGCGCTACGCGACGGCGACCGATTCTTCTATCGGAACGACCCGGTGCTTCGTGTCATCTATCAAGCCTTTGGTATCGACTACCGGCTCACGGTCGCGGAGATCGTGGAGCTCAACACAGGCGTCACGCTTCAGCGCGACGTCTTCAAGTTCGCTGGCGAGTGATCTCGACAGTCCCTCGCGGAGGGGGCGTGGCGCTTTCGCGCGCCCCCTCCCTCCCTCCTGGGATGGCGCGGGCGGAACGCAGCGTTACTTGGTAAACGCGTACATCGGACGCAGCTTGCCGTCCCCGCCGAGGACGCCGACGCTGTAACTGCCAACCGGATATCCGCTGCCGAGGACCAGGAGACCGTTCCCGTATTCGTCCATGCGCTCGACCGACGTGAGGGAGGCGGGCCCGCTCACCGAGAAGGTCACCAGCGACCCAGGCGTGAAGCCGTACAGCATCAGCACCGACTGCCTTGCACGTGGTGCCGCGGTGATCCCAGGGTATGGGGTGACGGCCGCACGCATTCGCTGAGCGAACGCCGTCGTGAACACGTCGAACGAGGAGCCTGCGATGGCGCGATAGGCGTCGCGGAATGAGGCGCCGTCTCGGATCCGTTCGAGGATGGCGACGATGCCCGTCTGACCGAGGTCGGCCTGAAGCAATCGGACGGCCTCAGCCGCGACGAGGTATTGGTAGTAGCCATCGGTCCCGGTGCGCGCGTTCCACTTCTGGAGGTCAGCGAGATCACTCAGGCTCAGATGTGAGCTGCGCGAGACGGCTGCGGTGAAGGTCCGATCCTGCACGGCGATCCATCCGGCCCCGGCGAGCGTGCTCTCCTCGACGTGGGCGAGCCCTTCGTCGAACCACGCGGGCACGTCCGGCGCCGGCGCTTTCTGCAGGCCGTCCAGCTCGGCCGGTGAGGTGCGGGAGCCGGTGACCTGCCACACCAGTCGATGGGTGAGCTCGTGACGGAGCCCGGTGATGGGCACGTCGCGCGAGATCTCGCGCCAGTCCACCGCGATCGCGTCCACCCACGGCGCGAAGAAGGCGTCCGTCTCCACGGCCGTCGCCCCCGTTCGTTCGCCGAAGATGCGACGAACGCCCGGTAGGTAAGACGAGGTGTCGGCGAAGACGTAGATGAGAGCGCGCGTGCGGAACGCGCGGGCGAGGTCCTTCTGCACGGCGGCGGTGTCCGACTCGGCGAGGGCCGCAACCGCCGCGGCGTCATCTCCCGCGAGACGGGCTTCCACGTACAGGTCGGCCGAATCAGTGCACCAGACGTCGAAGGCGATGTCCCGGACCGAGCGCGACGTCGGACAGCTGACGGTGACGTGAGCGGTCGCCGAGAGCGTTCCGAGGCTCGCCGTGACCGATCCGGTCCCGCTGCGCGGTCCGGCTGTGAAGTGTCCGCGCGCGTCGACCGTGCCCAGCTCGATCGGGTCGACCGACCAGCGCACCGTCCCCTGGCCGAACGGCGCGCCACCGCTTTGCACCGCGGCCAGATCCGTTTCCTCCGTGACCGCGACGACGACGGTCCGCGGTTCGATCGCGATGCCTGTCGAGGCGAAGCCTGCGGGCATGCAGGTGGAGAAGACGAGCGCGATGCCCGCGAGCGAGAGGGCGCACTTGGAGGGTCGCTTCATCGCCGGGCGAAATGCTCGGGTTTACGACTGCCGCGAACGACCCCCCAGTAGAGGCAGTACGACCGGCTGTTCCGTATCGGTTGATACGGATCTTTGCGCCGAGATCGCGCGTAGAGTGAGGCTCCTGGTGGCGAACGAGAAATTCATCGAGGAGCTCTGGGGCTCCGCCCGCGAGCTCTTCATGCCGGATCACCCGTGGTTCAAGGGCATCGTCGAGCATCGCTGGACGCGCGAGCAGATCGTCCTCGGCGAGATCCAGCACTACCTACGGGTGCGTACGAACCCGATCTTCTTCGGTTACATCGTCACGAATGTCGCGAGCGAGCGGAACTACGCGCTCATGGAGATCGTGATGGAGAACTTCATGGAGGAGCTAGGCGGCGAGAAGACCCACGTCGACATCATGCTGCAGATGCTCGACGAAGCGGGGATCGCTCGCGAGCAAGCCGACGAGGCCGACGCCGCCCCCGGCACCCTCGCCGCGATCGAGATGATCCGCTCGGGTTGCCAGAATCGTTCGGCGCTCGAAGGAATATCGCTCCTGGCGTTCGTCGAGGCGATGCACGGTGGACCTGATGGCGCGGCCGCGCGCGTGTACAAGGAGCTCACCGGCCATTACGGCTTCTCGCGGCGCGCCGCGGCGACGTACGAGCTCCATGCGGAGCAGGACACCGGTCATGGCGACCGTCAGATCGCTGCGATCCGTGAGTACGCGACGACGGACGAGCTTCGCGAGAAATGCCGGCGCGCCGTGCGTTTGGGCCTGGAGGCGTTCAACTTCGAGTGGGACGGCCACGTGCAGGCGATGACCGGCCAGCGCGACGTCTACTGGAGCGGGAAGACCGGACGGCTCGCGCTACGGCGCCCCGAAGTGCTGTTGCCGACGCAGCGCCTGGCGAAGGTCTAGAAAGGCCAGTCCTTCGGCAAGGATGCGCGCAGCTTCTTGTACTCAGGGTCGTCGGCGTACTTCTTCTTGAAGGACTTGAGCTGCTTGACCAGGTCGTCCTGATCCACTTCGAGCACGTTGGAGACCATGCCCGTGGTCTCTTCGAAGCCTTGGCTTCAGTTGCCGCGTCAGCCGTTCATCCGCTGCATGACATAGCGGTCGTTCTCTTTCACGATGAAAAGCCTAGTCCTGCTGGACAGCGCCGACTCGATGGGTCGTGATCGACACCGCGTTGCCGGCGATCGGCTCGCCACGCAGTCCGGCGGTCACGCTCACACGCGCGAGTACCCGCCACTCCTGATTCCCATCCGCGACGCGGAGGATCAGGAAGGGGTTCTCGACAACCGTGCCTGTCGTCTCGATGAATCGCACCGGCAACACGATGTCGGTCTCCGCACCGGGCGCGATCTCGCGCTCGATCGCTGTCTCCGGAGCTCGAAACCGGGCATGGGGTTGGATGGCGGCGATGAGCCGGAGCTTCCGCGTGCCCTCGTTCCGGACGTGCCAGTGGACGATCCAGTTTCCCGGCGAGCCCTCGTGCGCGAACGGTGCGATAAGGAGACGCGGGGTCTCGTTAGTAGCCGTAGGAAGGAGCCGGCGAGCCTTGTCCACCACCACCACCACCACCACCACCGTAACCGCAGGCTGTGCCGCCGATCGCCATCAGAGATGCGAATAGAAAGAGCGCGACGATGATCCGATGCATCACGAAACCTCCATGAACTGTGGCATCACGTCTTCGACGAACGCCTCGAGCGCGTCCCAGTCGTACGGTCCCTCCCGCAACGCGATGTTCACGCGGTGCGCGCCGGCATCGCGGAACGCGGCGACGACCTCCGCCGCCTCGCGCGGCGTGCCTCGCAGGAACCCCGCCATGCCCCGCGTGTCCTTTGACCAGTGGCGCTGGTAAAGCTCCTCGTGCCGCTTCGCGCCGCGCGCATCGGCGCCCATATAGAACCCGACGTTGATCGTCCTGGCGATCGCTGCGGGATCGCGCCCGACCTTCGCGCACCAAGCATCTAACACCGCGCTCTTGCGCTTCCATTCGGCGGGCGCGAGGTACGGCGCGTTCCAGCCGTCGGCGAAACGCGCCGCCGTCCGGAGCGTCCGGCGCTCGCCAGCGCCGCCGATCCAGAGCGGCAAGCGCGGTTGCAGCGGCTTCGGATTGTTCGGCGCGTCGATGAATCGGAAGTGGGCGCCGGTGAAGTCCGTTCGCCGACGGTCGAAGAGCAGTCGCATGACCTCCGCGTATTCCTCGAGCTGGTCCTCGCGCTCGCCGATCGGAGGAAAGCGGATGCCGTATGAGGCGAACTCGATCTCATCCCATCCGGCGCCGAGGCCACAGTCCGCGCGCCCACTCGAGAGATGGTCGATCGCGCTGATAGCCTTCGCGAGCAGGCCGGGATGCCGATAGCCGACGCAGAAGACGAGGCACCCGACCCGAACATGCTTCGTCTCCACGGCGACGGCGGACATCGTGGAGACCGCCTCGAAGCAGTCGCCATCACCGCCCTGTGGCGGAGTCTCCTGGAAATGATCGGAGACCGAGAACCAATCGAAGCCGCGCTCGTCCGCGAGCCGCCAGAGGCGACGCATCTCGGACAGCGGACCGCCGAGGTGGCCAAGGTGGATCCCGAACCTAATACCCGTTGTCGGAGTACGGATCCCCAGACGTTACCGGCTTGTTCGTTCCGAGGGCGGGCGCGGCGCTTGGCGCGGCCGTCCTGGTCGCGCCGCCGGAGCCTCCCGAGCCCCCGCCGCCGCATGCGCCGAGGAGACCGGTCGCGAGGACGCCGATGAGAAAGAACGCGCGAACGGTCGTCAACGATCTCCTCCTGTACCGTTCATTACGCAGGGGAGGCTGCGGCGGATATGGGTACTTTCGGGATCGTCCTCATCGTCGTGCTCGTCGCCGTGTTCGCGCTCGGCAGCCTCGCCTTTGCGATCGGCGCCGCGCGCGCCGCCAGCCGCCCGCGGCCGGCGCTTCCTTTGAACTGCGGTGACTGCATCTACATGATCCCGCGAGCGAAGGTCTACCGCCGTGAGACGCTCGAGGATGTCGATGGCATCGTTCATTACCTCTGCCAGAAACGATGGATCGAGGTCACGCCGGTCTCGCCGCGCTGCGAGCTCGGCAAGAGCAAGACCCGAACGACGACCGTTCCGACCTAGCGATAGCCTTCGCGCGTGACCGGCTTCGCGGAGTTCGACGCGTACATCCGCGCTCGCGTGCCGCAGTACGTCGACGAGCTCAAGGCATTGATCCGGCAACCGACCGTCTCGGCGCAGGGCATCGGCGTCGCCGACACGGCGCGCATCGTGCTCGAGCGGACGCGTCGCGCGGGGGTCGCCGCGACCGCGCTCAGCGTGGACGGTGGACCGCCGACGATCGTGGGCGAGACCGGGCAGGGTCCGCGCACGCTCCTCGTCTACAACCATTACGACGTGCAGCCGCCGGATCCGCTCGACGAGTGGGAGACGCCGCCTTTCGAACCGACGGAGCGCGACGGTTACCTCTTCGGACGCGGCGTCTCCGACAACAAGGGCAATCTCATGGCAAGGCTGCAGGCGATCGAGGCGTACCGCGCGACGATCGGCGAGCTACCGCTGCGCGTTCGCGTCCTCTACGAGGGGGAAGAGGAGAGCGGCTCGGCACACCTCGCCGCCTTCGTCGAGCGGTTTGGGGACCAACTCAAGGCGGACGGTTGCATCTGGGAAGCCGGGTACAAGGACGCCGCCGGCCGACCGACGATCTCGTGCGGGCTCAAGGGGATCGCCTACGTTGAGTTGCGGGTCCGCGGGGCGAGCAAGGACGCGCACTCCTCGCTCGCGACCATCGTCCCCAATCCGGCGTGGCGCCTCGTCTGGGCGCTCGCGACGCTCAAGAACGAGCGCGACGAGATCACGATCGATGGCTTCATGGACCGCGTGCGGCCGCCCACCCCGCTTGAGCTACAGGCGCTCGAAACGCTTCCGTTCGACGAGCCGGGCATGCTGCGGATCCACGGCATCAAGCGCTTCGTGCGCGGCCTCTCCGGGGTCGAGCTCAAGAAGAAGCATTTCTTCGAACCTACCTGCACGATCTGCGGGATCGTGTCGGGCTACACCGGCGCCGGCTCGAAGACCGTGCTGCCGGCGGTGGCGAGCGCGAAGATCGACTTCCGGCTCGTCCCCGACCTCACTCCGGAGGCCGTGGTCGCGCTGCTGCGCGCGCACCTCGACCGGCGCGGCTTCGGCGACGTCGAGATCGTTCCCGGGCACGGCGAGCCGCCCTCGCGCTGGCCGACGGATTCGATCACCGCGCGCGCCGCCGTCGACGCATGTCGCGCGACCTACGGCACGGAACCGGTGGTCTATCCGCTGCTCGCCGGATCGGGGCCGATGGCGCTGGTGTGCGACAAGCTCGGCATTCCGGTCGCGGGCTTCGGCTCGGGCAACGCGGCCTCCGCGAATCACGCGCCGAACGAGAACATCGCCATCGCCGACTACGTCGACCACATCCGCGCCTTCGGTCGCTTCATGGCCGCGTTCGCCGGCCGCCCGCTCCTCTGAGTCCGTCCGAGCGCCCTTTATCGAGTCTTTCGGCTCTTGGCCCGTCCGGGCGCCTTGCTTCGCGTCCGCGGGACTTGGCGCGGTCGTGCTGACGAAGTCCGTCCGCGTGGAGCCGACGGACCTGGAGATCGCGCTGGCCGCTTCGGCGCGGTGCTCTTGCTGCCGCCCCAGTTCATGCCATGGGCCTTCGCCCAATCGCGCCAGTCCGGCACCGGATGGCTCACGGTGTACAGGAAGTGATAGGCGCCGCTGTCGCCCACGAACTTGAAACGCTTCTTGAGGTCTGTCGCGAGCTCCTCGTAGTTTCCGAACGAGCCGAGATGGCGCTTGAACCCACCGGAGCGCTCGAGCTCGA
>VBDX01000040.1 GCA_005881885.1 Chloroflexota bacterium | reverse complement strand
GCGGGCGAGCCGTTGCGCTCGCGGCGGCTGCCGCGATCCTCGTCACCGCGTGCTCGACCACAGGCCCGTCGGCGGGCGGCGGTGGGGCCGACCAGGGCAAACCATTCGTCTTCGCATCGACCCAGTTCACCCCTGTGCTCGAGCAAGAGAACGTGCGCAAGAAGATCTTGGCCGCCTACCAGGGCGCGAATGTCGACTTCATCACGGACCAAGAGCCCGTCATCCTCGGCCGGATCGCCGCCGAGGCCAAGGCGGGCGGCCAGGGCCAGATTGGGGTCGCCGGACTCGAGAACGGGCAGTTCAGCAGCCTTGCCGCGGAGGGCTACTTCGAGGACATGGCAAAGCTCGCCGATAAGCACAAGGACAAGAAAATCCCTCAGGACATGCTCACTCTCGGGAAGCTGGGCGGCAGCGCGCAGGTCTATGTCCCATGGATGCAGGCGACCTACTTCATGGTCGCGAACAAGAAGGCGCTTCAGTACCTACCCAGCGGCGCCGACGTGAACGCCCTTTCCTACAAACAGCTCATCGAATGGGCGAAGAACATCACCGAGAAGACCGGACAGCGCAGGTACGGCTTTCCCCTCGGCGCCGGCACCACCCCGGGGCTCATCCACCGGCTCATCCAGGGCTACTTTTATCCGTCGTACACCGGCGGGCTGGTGACGACCTTCAAGAGCGCCGACGCGGTCGCCATGTGGAACGACCTCAAGGAGCTCTGGAAGTACAGCAACCCCCAGTCGACCACCTACGCGAATCTTCAGGAGCCGATGCAGGCAGAGGAGGTCTGGCTCGGCCTCGACCACGCCGCCCGCCTCATCGAGGTGCTCAAAGCGAAGCCCGACGAGTTCATCGCCTTTCCCGCACCCGCCGGGCCGAAGGGGCGCTACTACATGAGCGTGGTCATCGGCCTCGCGATCCCGAAGAGCACCCCGAACCGCGCGGGCTCGGAGGCGCTCATCGACCACCTTCTCAAGCCGGAGACGCAACTCATCACGCTCCGCGAGAACAGCTTCTTCCCGGTCGTCGACGTGAAGCTCCCGGACGATCTCAACAAGGGCCTCAAGCTCGAGGCCGATGCGGTGGCGAGGCAGGCGAACTCCAAGGACGCCAAGGTCGTCCCGTTGCCCGTCGGGCTCGGCGCCAAGGGCAACGAGTTCAACAACGCCCTCGTGAATTCGTTCGTTCGGATCGTCTTGAAGAACGAGCCGATCCAGACCGTGCTCGACGAGCAGGCGCCACTGGTCCAGAAGGCGATCACCGACGCCAACGCGAAATGCTGGGGTCCCGATGGGACGTCGAGCGGCCCCTGCCAGGTGAAGTGATCTGAGGGGGAGGGGATGCGAGCGCGCGCCGAACACGTTCTGCCGTTCACGCTCCTCCTCCCTTCCGTCGCGTTCCTCGCGCTGCTGATCGTCATTCCCATGTTTCAAGCCCTGCTCCTCGCGTTCGTCGCGGAGAAGGGCGGTTTCACGCTCGAGCACTTCCAGCAGATGTTCGGCGACGTCAACTTCGGCGACGCGTGGCGCAACACGCTCCTGTTACTTCTCCTCATCGTGCCGCTGCAGCTGGTGCTCGCGCTCGCGATGGCCCTCCTCGTCAATTCACGTTTTCGCGGCTACGGCTTTTTTCTGTACATCTATGCGATCCCGCTCGCGATCTCCGACCTTGCGGCGGGCATCCTCTGGCTCGCGGTATTCACTGAACGCGGCTATCTGAACAGCGCGCTGCAGAGCGCCGGCGTCATCCAGCAGCCGATCCTGTTCCTCTCGTTCGAGAACTTCCCGGGGATCCTGAGCGCCATAGTCATCGCGGAATCCTGGCGGGCCACCGCGATCGTCCTGCTCATACTCGTCGCCGGGCTTCAGCTCATCCCGCGGGACTACTTCGAGGCCGCCGACCTCTTCGGCGCCGATCGCATCCGGCGGACGATCCACGTCGTCCTTCCGTTGCTGCGCCCGAGCCTGCAATCGGCGCTCATCATCCGCACGATCTTCGCGTTCCAGACATTCGCTGTCGTGTTCGCCCTGGCCGGTCGAAACATGCCGGTCCTCGCCGGCGAGGCGTACGTCTGGTACGCGGGAAACCGCAACGAGCACCTGGCGGCGACGTACGCCGTCCTGCTGCTCGGATTGACCGCCTGCGTCACGGTGATCTATCTGCGCGTGCTCGGGCTGCGGGAAGCGGAGGTGCAGCGATGAACGCGCGGGTCCTGGACCGAACGCTGATCTACGGAATAGCCGTCCTGCTTGCGGTCTGGGTCCTGATCCCCTTCTACATCATCGCGATCTCGGCCTTTACACCCCAGGCGAAGATCTTCGACTATCCCAAGCCGCTCATCCCGACGACGTTCTCGACTGAGACGATGCAGTTCTTCGTCGACGCCCGCGGAGTCATCCCGTCGGTGCTCAACAGCGTGCTCGTCGCGGTCTTCACGATCGTGTTCGGACTGGCGCTGGGCACTCCAGCTGGTTACGCGCTCGCGCGGTTTCATTTCCGCGGACGGGAAGCGTTCCAGGTCATCGTCCTGGCGACGAAGATGTTCCCGATCGCCATCCTTTCGATCCCGCTCGCGGTGACGTTCCTGCAGCTCGGCCTCTACGACAACCTCGTGAGCGTCGCTCTCGTGCATACGGCGATGGCCCTGCCGTTCATCATCCTTGTCACGGGGGGAGTGTTCGTCGCGGTCTCCCACGAGCTCGAAGAGGCGGCCCAGACGCTCGGCTGCAGCCGCTGGGGCGCGTTCCTCCGTGTGGCTCTGCCGCTCGCCCTCCCTGGACTTGCCGCAGCTGCGATCTTCACTTTCGTGGTCTCCTGGAACGAGGTATTCGCGGCGACGATCCTCACGCTGCGCACCCGCACCCTACCGGCGCAGGTGCTCGCCGGGCTCGGAACGTCGCCGCTCGGCTTCAAGTTCGCCGGCGGTCTGTTCATGGCGCTGCCCGCGGTCGTCTTCATCTTCATGATCCGCCGCTACCTCATCAACCTCTGGGGATCGCGCTGATGTCAGGTATCGGCATCCAGAACGCAACCAAGCTGTTCGGGAAGACGCAGGCCCTCAAAGGCATCTCGATCGACATACGCGACGGCGAGTTCATGGTCCTGCTCGGCCCGTCGGGATGCGGCAAGACGACGCTGCTGCGGTGTGTCGCGGGTCTGGAGCGTCTCGATGGCGGCAACGTCCGAATCGGCGAGCGCGATGTCACCGATCTCGCGCCGCGACACCGCAACATCGCGATGGTGTTCCAGAGCTACGCCGTGTTCCCACATATGACCGTGGCGGGCAACATCGGATTCGGCCTGCGGATGCATCGTGTCCCGAAGGCGCAGGTCGATACGCGCGTCCGCGAGGGCGCCGAGCTCCTCGGCCTGTCGCCGTTCCTCGAGCGTTACCCCGCGCAGCTTTCCGGCGGTCAACGCCAGCGCGTCGCCGTCGCCCGCGCGCTCGTCATGGACGCGCCGGTGCTGCTCATGGACGAACCGCTCTCGAACCTCGACGCGCTCCTCCGCCTCCAGGCCCGCGCCGACTTGAAACGCCTCCACAAGGAGGTGAAGCGCACGACGATCTACGTGACCCACGACCAGGTCGAGGCGATGAGCATGGGCGACCGCATCGCCGTGATGCGCGAGGGCTCGATCGAGCAGATCGGAGCGCCAATGGACATCTACGACAACCCGGCCTCTCAGTTCGTCGGCGGGTTCATCGGCTCACCCCCGATGAACTTCCTTCGTGGCGCGGTGCGCGACGGCAATTTCGCCGGCGAAGGCTTCAGCGTTCCGATGTCTCGGCCCCGCGTCGACCTCCAGGGACGGGAGATAGTGCTCGGCGTGCGCGCCGAGCACATCACCATCGGCGCGGATGGGGTTCCCGCTCGCGTGTTGGTGGTCGAGCCGCTCGGCTCGCACGCGCTTGTGACCGCGCTGGTCGGAAAGACCGCGGTGAAGGTGCAGGCGCCGATCGATGTGGGTGTCCGGCCGGATCAGGCCATCAACCTGCGGTTCGACGAGGCGACGGTCCGTTGGATGGACGCGGGAACAGGCGCCGCGGTCCAGCACTGATCCACACACGACTCGACCCGCGCGAGCCATACAAGCCGCTCGACTTCGGCAATGGCATCGTCGCCGGATCGATCGCGCCGAACGGGCGCCTCGTTTCGCTCGGGATGGCCCACAGCAAGATCGGTCGTCTGTGGCTCACCGCGACCGAGCCGTTCCGGGAGTCCTCGCGCGGCGACGAGCGCGCGGTTCGCGAGCACCGTGCGGCGCTCGCCGCGCCGGACCGCCCCTCGTTCGGACTCTCTTTGCTCGAAGGCCAGGCCGACGCGTTCCTCATCGAGGACTCGCTTCCACTCGCGGTCCACGATCGCCGCGAGGCGCGGATCGAGGTCACGACGGTCGCGCCGGAAGGGCACCCGGGGGTGGTCCAGCTCATCAGCCTCGAGGCTCGCCGCATTCCGCTGCATGTTGTGCCCGAGTGGACCGGCCAGCCCCGATTGGGACGCGCGGACTACACCCAGATCACCGAAGGCGGACCGCTTCCGCACCCGCCGGTTGCGCCGCGGCACGGACGTGACGGTCCGATCCTGTGGATCGACGACCTGGCCCTTGAGGCCGCCGTGGCTTTTCTCGTCCCTGGTCCGATCGAGCTGCGCGCAGGCACAAGCAGCCAGCTCGTGGTCGCGCTTGCTTTCGGGGCCAGCCTCGACGACGCCCTCGCGGAGGTGCGCGCGCTCTCGCGCGACGCCAGCGAAGCCGCCGGCGCAGAGGTCCGGTCGCGGCGCGGCCTTTGGACGGGGATCGGACTCGAAGGCGAGGCCGCCTTTACCGTTCGCCGGGGCGTCGCCTACGCCCTCGACTGTGCCGTGTCGCGGATAACCGACCGGGCGGTCGCGATCATCACCGACCACGAGATCCTTCCCCTGGTCTGGACACGCGACGCCTATTACGTCTGCCGAACCCTGCTCGCCGTCGCGCCGAACGAGCCGGCGGTGAGGAGCGCAGTCGAGGGATTCATCGCGTGGCTCTTCGAGGTCGCCGAGCGGCCGGAGGGCGCCTGGCCGCGCGCATCGCTTGAGACGGGGCGGGCAAAGGACATCGTCTTCCAGCTCGACCAGCAGCTCTATCCGCCGCTCCTGGTCGTGGACTACGCGCGGCTAACCGGCGATCCAGCGCAGCGCGAGCGGTACGGCGCCGCCTGCCTCGAAACGCTCGACCGTTTACTCGCACGACGCTCGACGTTCGGCTTGGTGCCGACCGCCGAGACGCCGGCCGACGATCCGCTGCGGCAGCCGTACCACTTTTCGAGCCATGTTCTCCTCTGGCACGTGCTGCGAGCGTACGAACATCCCGCCGCCGAGAAGGTTCGGGCCGCGACGCTCGAGCATTTCGTGAGCGAGGGCCGCTTCGCGTACGCGATCGCCGGTCCGCGCGGCGAAGGGGCGCGCCACTACCACGACGCGAACGACCTGCCGACGGTGTTCGCACCCGGCTGGGGGTTCTGCGCTGCGGACGACGCGCACTGGCGCGCAACGATCGCGTTGGCTTGGAGTGTCGAGAACGAGGGCTACTTCGCTGGGGCGTTCGGCGGGCTCGGCTCCCTCCACACGCCGCGGCCGTGGACGCTCGGCGACCTCCAGGAGATCGTCGTCGCACGGGTCACCGGTGATCGACCGCGCGAGCAGCGGTCGCGCGAGCGTCTCGCGAAGGTCGAGACCTGGGACGGTCTCCTCGCGGAGGCCTACGACCAAAACACGGGCGCTGTGGCAGCACGGCATTGGTTCGCCTGGCCCACCGCGCTCCGAGCCCTGCTCGAGCGCGACCCTATGCTCACCGCACCTTGAACCGGCCCGTCCTGATCACGGTCATCGGCAAGAGCGCCAAGGATCCGCGCGACCCGGTCCCCGAGAAAGCGCTGCGAATGGCGGAGGAGGTCGGGCGCCTCATCGCCGAGCGGAAGGGCATCGTCGTGACGGGCGGACTCTCCGGCGTGATGGAGGCAGTGAGCCGCGGCGCAAAGAACGCGGGCGGTCTCGTCGTCGGGATGCTGCCCGGGTTCGACAAGCGGGACGCGAACGAGTACGTGGACATCGCGATCACGACCGGCATGGGATGGATGCGAAACACGCTTACGGTGCGCGCAGCCGATGCGGTGATCATGATCTCCGGAGGGATCGGCACGCTGAACGAGCTCACCGTCGCGTACGAGCTCAAGCCGACCGTGATCCTCGAGGGCACGGGCGGCTGGTCCTCGCGGATGCGCGAGTTCGCCTACCAGGGCAAGCATCTGGACGAGGCGAAGATCGCCGAGCTTCATTACGCCCAGACGCCGCAACAGGCAGTGGAAATGGCGTTCGCCCTCGCGGCGCGAGGTGAAACCGGGCGCGACTCGGCGCGGGAGTATTACTAGGCGCTGGCCGCGGAGACGAACACCTCGATCGGCATGCCCTCTTGAATCACCGTCAGTTGGAGTGCGGCGAGCGAGTTGATGATGGCGTCGGCCTCAACAAGTTCGGTCGCCTGGTGGGAATCGGTCACGCCAAGGACGATCATGCCCGCACTCCGGGCCGCGCGGATGCCCGCGGGGCTGTCCTCGATCGCCAGGCACCGCGTCGGCGGGATCGCCAGACGCTCCGCGGCGAGCAGGTAGCACGCGGGATCGGGTTTTCCCCGAGGCGTGTCTTCGGCCGTGATGAGCACATCTGGCACGGGTAGATGCCCGAGCGCGAGATGCCGAAGTGCGAGCTCGCGCCTCGCGGAGGTCACCACCGCCCAGCCGTTCCGTGGCAGTCGGTCGATGAGCGCACGGCTGCCTTCGAGCGCCACGATGCCGGTCTCCATTTTCGCCTGGCCGGCGGCGGTCGCGCGCGCCTCAGTGCGCGGATCGAGGTTCGGCGCGAACTTGCGTATTAGTTCCTCGGCGGTCAGGTGGAGCGACGCAAGCACCACCTCCGCGGTTACCCCGTGCCGGCGAGCCCAGTCGGTCCAGTACTCCCGTATCGCCGGCATCGAATCGACGAGCACGCCGTCGAGATCGAAGACGATCGCGCTCACCCGATAGCGTTCGGCCACGAGCGCAGCCTACGGAAGCTGTCCGGGCTAGAGAGGCGGCCTTCCGATCGACGGGAGGTGTGCCTCACACCACGCCGCGGCCGCGAGCAGGCGCCGATCGTCCCCTGGCGCTGCGACCAGCTGCAATCCGAGCGGCAAGCGGTACGGGCCGAGACCGCTCGGGATTACGATCGCCGGCGCGCCCACCAACGACCAGCGCGAGCAGAAGCGCGGGTCGCCGGTCGTTTCGGGTGTCGGGGCCTCGCCGACCGTGGGTGGTGTGAGGATCGCATCGTAGCGCGATGCCAGGGCGACGAACGCGTCGATCAGGCGATCGCGCTCGCGCAGCGCCGCCCGATAGTCCTCGTCCGGGGTCGCTGCACCTTCCGCGAGCGCGCGGCGGGCGATCTCGCTGATCAGATCCTCACGACCGCGCGTATCGGACGCGAGCGCGCGCGCCGCCTCGAACAGCATGATCGTGCGCAGGATGGCGGGCGCATCGTCCAGGCCGAGTGGCGGCGAGGGCCACTCGACCGGCCCGCCCGCCGCCGCGAGCCGGTCGACGTCCGCCTGAAAGCGGTCGCGAGCCGCGTCCTCCGCTCGTTCCCACTCGCTCGTGCGGATCGCGGCGAGCTTGGGCGTGGTCGCGTCATCCGACCACCAGCGGTCGATCGGCTCTCCGGCCATCGCCGCGGTGAATGCGGCAGCCTCGCGCACCGACCGGGCGAACCCGCCGACCTGATCGAGCGTCCGCGAGAACTCGAACACTCCCTCGCGAGAGAGGCGGCCCGCGGTCGGCTTGAACCCGACGACGCCACAGAATGCCGCCGGCCGGATGACGGACCCGTTGGTCTGGCTCCCCACCGCCAGTGGCACGACCCCCGCGGCGACCGCGGCCGCCGAGCCCATCGACGATCCGCCCGGTGTGCGCGAGAGGTCCCATGGGTTGCGCGTCGGGCCGGGATGGTAGAAGGCGAGTTCCGCGGTGACGGTCTTGCCGACGATCACGGCACCCGCCGCACGCAGATTCCGGACGACGTCGGCATCGCGCTCGGCGATGCGACCCGCATAGAGCGCGCTTCCCCGCTCAGTGGGCACGCCCGCCGTATCGAAGATGTCCTTCACGCCGACCGGGACTCGTAAGAGCGCGCCGGTCGCACCGGTGGTCTCGAGCGCGGCGTCAAGAAGCAGCGCGGGCTCGGCGTCGTAGCGCGTGAACGCATGGATGCGGGATTCGACGGCGTCGTAACGCGCGATGCTCTCCACCAGGGCCGTCCTCATCTCGGCGCATCATGCGCCGGGTGGCGTCAGCGCCTCTTCTTCCCTCGAGGCCGCCCCGATCGCCGCAGCACGAGAAGCTCGCGCAGCTCGGCGAAACGATCGCGCAGCCAACGCCGGTCTTGATCGGCCATCCGCACCATACCCGCGGCCATCGCGACCAGGTCGTCGCCCTCGAGCTCCGCGAGGGCGGCCGTCTCGACGTCTCCGACGCCGGTCGCGGCAAGCAGGATCGCGACGGGTATGCCGAGGACCGCGGAAAGGCGCGCAAAGACCGCGGCCCGCGGCTGCTGGATCCGTCCGGCCTCGAGCTCTGCGATCGCGGCGCGAGAAACACCCACGCGCTTCGCGAGCTCGGCCTGCGTGAGGTGCGAGCGCTCCCTGGCGGTGCGCACCGCCAGCGCGAGCGGCGGGCGATCGCTCGTGGTGGCTATGTCAGCGACGCTATCACGATGTCAGTGAAAGCAAGCACGCTGACGTTATGTCAGTATACTGACAAGGATGTTTTCGCTTCCGCACTCGGTTCCGTCGATCTCCATGGCGCTGAGCGCCGATCACCGCGCGCCCGCAAGCGAGACGGATGTGGTGCTCCTCCTAGCGATCCCGGCGTTGTGGATCGCGGGTGTCGTCCTGCTGATCGTTCGCAAGTTCCGCGTTCGGTAAGCGATGCTCGAGACGCTCCAGGCGATCGTCGCCATCACGCTGATCGATCTCGCCATGTCCGGAGACAACGCCCTCGTCATCGGCATGGTGGCGCGGGGCTTACCGCGCTCAGAGCGGCGAAGGGCGATCGTCGTAGGCGCGGGCGCCGCCGTGGCCCTGCGCGTCGCGGCCGCGGCCGCGGTGACGCTTCTTCTGACCGTTCGCTACCTCCAGCTCGCTGGCGGCCTCGCGCTCGCGGTGATCGCGTACCGGCTGGTGCGTCCGGAGGCGACGCAAGGACCCAGGTTGCGCCCTGTGACGACGCTGCGGGCCGCGGTGCTGACGATCCTCGCCGCAGACTTCGCGATGAGTCTCGAGAACATCCTCGGCGTCGGGGCTGCGGCGCACGGGAACATCCCGCTGCTGCTGTTCGGGCTGGGTCTCTCGATACCGATCGTTCTCTTTGGCAGCGGCCTGGTCGTCTCGATGCTCGACCGGTTCCCTCAGGCCACCTGGCTGGGAGCGCTCGCAATCCTCTGGACCGCCGCCGAGCTCATCACGAGCGAGCCGGCGCTCTCATTCGCCGCCGAGATCCCGTTCCTCGAGCTTGCGCTGACCGCGGGCTTCCTCGCGATCGTTGTCGCCGCGCGCTGGCGGCACGCCGTGCTCGCGGTGGTGCGTCCGCGTGCGGCGGACCCCGCTCGGCGCGCGGCACGCCGGGAGCGGCGCGCGTCCTGAAGACTCGGCGCATGCTCACGCGCGGGAGTCCAGTGCGTTGCCTGCAACCGCGATGCGTAGTCGTTACGTGAGGCAGCGTGCGGAACTGTTGACACCTCTGCCAAGGGTTACCAGACTCGGCCGACAGCAGGCGAGGGCGGAAACCGAAACCGACTGAAGCGAAGGGGCCGCCCCCAGGCCGCAGGGGAGGCGAACGCAATGCGCAACTTGTGGCGAAAGACGCTACTCGGAGCTGGTATGGCCGTGGCAGCGCTTCTGGTCGGATCACCGGGGTCCGCAAGCACGCAAGTCGCTTTCAACGGGACGTTCCAAAACATAAGCGCTCGCACAACGGATTTTCGACAGGCTGACGGCAACACCTTCATCAGCCAGACGGTACAGGTGGTCTACGCGGGAGATCTCTCGGGATCCGTCGTCGAACACATCGATCTGGTGATTCATCCCGATGGCTCGCTCAACTTCAATGGGGCGGACGTCTGCGCGTGCACGCTCGCCGGCACGGGGCGTTCGGGCACACTCGTCTTGCCATTCTCCGGGACCGGCGATGCCAGCGGTGCGGCAAGCGGGCGCTTCACCATCAAAGGCGTGGGTAGCCTCGCGAACCTGCACGGGGTTGGAACCTTCCAGTCCTCGAACGGCGGTTCGAGTGGCCCGTTTTCGGGCGTCTACCACTTTGACCCGTAGGCCTACACGCTTGACCTCTTCTCAGGCGACCTGACCGGGAGCGCTGAGCCGTTCCGATCACGGTGGGCGCGGCGCGCGTCGGGAGTGCGCTTCCTGATCGTCGTGCGCATCGTCACGCGCGGCGCCCAACCCTTCGGTAGGTCCGGCAACACACCTCGGACCTGCCTGAACCCGGCCTTGCGGAACATCGCGTCGGTGCCGAAGTACGCGAAGTCGTCGTGGACGCGTTTGCGACCGGCGCGAGGGTAGGCCTCGACCGCGGGCGCGCCGCGCCTGCCCGCGTACTCGACGGCAGCGCGGATCATCGCGACCGCGACGCCCTGACCCCGATGACCCCGGCGCACGGTGATGCACGGGATGACCCATGCCGCGACATCGTCGACCGGAGGCGTCGCGCGCGAGTGCTCGATCCGCGAGAAGTCGTAACGCGGTCCGAGCGAGATGAACCCGATCGGCTCCCCGCCCTG
>VBDX01000039.1 GCA_005881885.1 Chloroflexota bacterium | reverse complement strand
CCACGCTCCTCAACGTCATCGCCGGGCTCGAGCGGCCGACCGGCGGGACGATCCGAGTCGGCGGCGAGGACCTCACGAAGCTCGACGAAGAGGCCCTCGCGCGTCATCGCTCCAAGCGCGTGGGCATGGTCTTTCAGGCATTCAACCTCCTCCCCCGCTACCGCGTCGTCGAGAACGTGGCGCTGCCGCTGGCATTCGCGGGCATCGGACGCGCCGAGCGGCTCGCGAGAGCGCGGGCGCTCCTAGAACGGCTGGGCATGAGCGCGCGCGCCGAACACCGGACCAACGAGCTTTCCGGTGGCGAGCTCCAGCGCGCCGCGATCGCGCGTGCGCTCGTGGGCGAGCCGGCGATCCTCCTCGCGGATGAGCCGACCGGGAACCTCGACAGCGCGAATGGAGCGGCGCTCATCGCGCTGCTCGAAGAGCTCCATACGCAGGGACAGACCGTCCTTCTCGTCACGCACGACGCGGCGATCGCCGCGCACGCAGGGCGGACCGTCCGCATGCGCGACGGGCGCGTAGTGGACTAGCGATGCGCGCGTTGGATCTCCTCGCCATGTCACTCGGCAACTACACGCGGGCCCGCCTCCGCTCGGCGCTCACGACGGCGGGCGTCGCGATCGGAACGGCGCTCGTCGTGCTGCTCATCGCGCTCGCGACGGGGGCCGAGGACAACGTCCGCCGCTCGATCTTCTCGATCGGCGATCTGCGGCTCGTGACCGTGCAGCCTTTCCAGCCCGGCGCAAGCGGCCTCTCCGCGGTGCCACGCACGATCACCGACGATATCGTCACGCAGTTCAAGCGGATCGCGCATGTCGACGGCGTGTATCGCCAGTTCGACGCCCCGCTCGGAACGGTCGTCGAAGGCGGGGAGGACGCGACCATCAGGCCGCAGGGCATTGAGCCCGGGGCGCCGGTGGATCGCGGGGACCTCCTCGCGGGCCGGCACCTCGCCGTAGGGGACCGCGCCGTCGCGATCGTCCCCGGGAATCTCGCGCGAATCATCGCGCCGAGCGCCGGCGGCGCGGTCGGGAAGCGCGTGACCATGCGCATCGGCGGCGCGGTGAAGCTCGGCAGCACGCGCATCGGCGGCAGCGGGACGCCCCGCGACTACGCGTTGACCATCGTCGGCGTCTTCGACGAGCAAGCGTCGCAAACCTCGATGCGCATACCCCTGGAGGACGCGCTCGCCGCGGGCGCGGAGAACCGCGGCCTGACGCCGGACGCGCTCCGCCAGGGCACGGGGTACAGCGGGATCGCGATTGAGGCCGACGATTCGCAGAATGTCGCCGGCATCGTGAGATCCGTGCAGGAGCTCGGCTTCTCGTCGTTCTCGCTCAAACAGGTCGTCGAGCAGATCGATCAGGGGTTCGGCGTCTTCAGAGGGATCCTCGCCGGCATCGGCGGCGTCGCGCTCCTCGTCGCCGCGATCGGCATCGCCAACACGATGGTGATGTCGGTCCTCGAACGCACGCGCGAGATAGGGATCATGAAGGCCGTCGGCGCGGCCCCACGCGATATCCGGACGCTCTTCCTAGCCGAGGCCGCTTACGTCGGACTATTCGGCGGAATCCTCGGAGTCGCGCTCGGCCTGGGGGGCGGTCAGGTGATCGAGCGCATCATCCGCGACCTCAACCCGCGCGCGAACCCAGCGGCGATCTTTGTCGTCGGTCCCGATCTGGCCCTCGGCGCACTCGCCCTCGCGCTGGTCGTCGCGCTTGTGGCGGGATTCCTCCCGGCCCGCCGCGCCATGCGCATGTCGGCGCTCAGCGCGCTCCGTTACGAGTGATCGTCCGCCTTAGGCCGCTAGGCCTCGCGTCTTCGCTGAAGCCTCATCGATCGCCTCGAGATCGACCTCGATCTTGACCTTTTCGCCGACCAGGACCCCATTCGGGACCGGCATGTTCCACGTGAGGCCGAAGTCGGTCCGGTCGATGGTGACGGTCGCGGCGGCACCGAGGTGCTGCCCGCCCTGCCCGTTGACGGCGGTGCCGACGAGCTCCACGTCGAAGCTGACCGGCCGCGTGATCTCGCGGATAGTGAGGTCACCGCTGACGGTGTAGTGGCCGTCGGCCTTCGGGAAAATCGCGTTGCTCTTGAAGCTGATCTCGGGGTACTTCTCGGCATCGAAGAAGTCGGCCGAACGAAGATGGCCGTCACGCTTGAGATCGCCGGTCGTGATGCCCTTGACCTCGACGGCGATCTCGAAGTCGCCCTCTTCGGGGTGCCTTGGGTCGAGCGCAATGCGGCCGCGGACCTTGCCGAGGCTGCCGCGAACGGTGCTCACCATCATGTGCTTGACCGAAAAGCTCACTGCGGTGTGGGATGGGTCGATATACCAGAACATCTGTTTTCCTCTCGCCGGGGGCCTCCGGCTGGTAGTTGCTGGTACAATTAACTCGTTGCCTACGCAAGTTATTCCTAGAACCGGCAAACGCCGGCTCAGGCCGGGCGAGCTGCGTGCGTGGCGCGCCTTCATGGTCGCCTCCGTCGCGGTGACCCGAGGCATGGACCGCGACTCGCAGGCCGCGAATGGACTTCCACTGGCCGAGCATCATCTGCTCGCCGTACTCGGCGAGGGCCCTGACACCGGCATACGGCCGACCGATCTGGCGGCAGCGTCGACGCTCACGAAGAGCGGCCTCACACGTGCCGTCGACAGGCTCGAGTCGGCGGGCCTGATCGAGCGACGGGAATGCCCGTCGGATGGCCGCGGGCAGCTCATCGCGTTGACCGCGAAAGGACGGCAGGTACTACGTCGCGCTGCGCCCGAATTCTTCCGCGCGATCGCGCGACATTTCGCGGATCATCTGACCGAACCCGAGATCGAAACGATCACCGGCGTGTTCGAGCGGATCGCCGCGGCAGGTCGCGCCTAGAAGGGTCCGGCGAGCTCCGGCGGCGCGAAGAGCTGTGTTGGTGCCTGCCACCACTCGTCGATGAGGTCGCCACGCGACTGCCGGAGGAGCGCGGCGATCGTGTCAGGCGGCTGATCGCCGGCCGCGGCGACGACCACGATCTGCCCGGAGCTCAGCGCTTTGCCATAACGCTTTCTCACGTCCCGTGGGATCCCGCCGTTCAGAAGTCTCACCAAACGCGACATGATCCCGCTCCACCCCTTGCCCGGAAGCCACGCGCGATCCCCGGCGACGAGCTCTGCGCGGCGGCGGTCTTTGGCGATCACCGTGATGTCCTGCTCGCGCACGCCGGAAGCGCGGAGCAGGGCGATCGCCGAGACGGCGGCGTCATCGTCGTCGAACGCGGCCGCGGCGACCATTCCGCCCGCAGCTTCTTCGAGGTAAGAGGCACTGGTGGCCATCGACGGAATCGTACGGGCTACGCACGCCAGACGAGCACCGGGATGTTCATCTCCTCGGGGCTCATGCCGCCATGCGACCCGCGGTGTCTGAAGATCTGCCCGTCGACCTTCACGATGCTCGCCGCGCGGTCGTCGCCGAGCATCGCGCAGACCTCCCCGATCCGCCGCCGCGCGACCTCGGGATCGCCTCGACCGAAGAGGCCCGCGTCGATCGCTTCGTCGCGGTCGAAGAGGAAGAAGGTCTTCGGATAACGGCGCTCGAGGTGCTGTTTCACGCGATCGGCCTTGTCGGTGTGGAGGAAGGCGAGGCGCGGCTCACCCGCGATCGGATTGCGGAGCAGGTCCCGCAGCTCGCGGTCGCCGATGAGATCGATGAGCCTATCGGGATCGGTCGCGGCGTGGCCGTGATCGGCGGTAAGCATTACGAGGGTGTCGCCGGACTCGCGCCCGCCCAAGGCGCGCTCGAGGGCGCGGTCGAACAGCGCGGCCTCGGTCGCGTGCTCCGGCGACCGCGGGCCGGAGAGGTGTGCGACTGAGTCGATCCCGGCCCAGTACGCGTACACATATGCCGGCGTGTCGCCCCAGGGCCGACGCTCGAGCAGATCGCGGAGCCGCACGCTCATGCTCGACGGTAGCGCGTACCCGGCGTACGCGGCCTCCTGCGCATGCATCCGCGTCATCGCCTCCGCGCGGAAGATCTCCGGCTCGATGACCCACGAGGCTCCCCCGCGCTGACGAATGCGGCCGTGCACCGAACCGACCTTCACGTAATCACGCGGATCGATCCGCTGGTCGTCGAAGTACGAGCCGCGACGGTTCACGCCGGGTCCCCAGCGCAGCATCTGGGTGACCTGCGCGAACTCCTCGAGCCAGATGAAGTACGCGATGTTCCCGTGCTCCTGCGGCGTCCGCGCGGTGTTCAGAGTGGTGATCGCAGCGGCCGTCGTCGACGGAAAGATCGTCGTGGCCTCGATGAGTTGCGCGCCATCGCGAACCTCCGCGCGCGCGAGAAGCGAGGCGATAAAGGGAGTGTCACCCGCCGCGCAAAGCGCGCGAAGCTGCGCGGTGCCCAGCCCGTCAGCGAGGACGACCACGACCTGCCGCACACCTTTGCGCAGATCGGGATCGAGCGCGCGGAGCGGCGGCGGATCGGTCTCGTCGCGCGCGCCGACGAGGTCCAGCACTGTCACCGCGACGTTCAGCAGACTGCCTCCGTCGTAGTCCGGCGGCACGAAACCGCACGCGCGAAGACGCTCGATGAGCGCGCCGGGCATCGCCGGACGATACTGCGTCGCGATGCGGACGGTGTTTGAGGTCGACGGCCTATTCGACGGAGAGCGCGTGCTCGAGAATGCGGCGATCGTCGTCGAGGGTCCCCAGATCACCTGGGCCGGCGAGCGGGGGAAAATCCCGAAGTCCCCTTCGAACGAACGGAGCGAGACCATCCGCGGGCCGGGCCAGTTCGCGCTGCCCGGTCTCATCAACTGTCACTGCCACCTCACGCTCGACGGCGAAGCGAACTTCGATGTCGAGGTGCGGCAGAGCGACGCGCTGGCGACGCTCAAGGCCTTCCGCAACGCGCGCGCTGCGCTTCGTGCCGGTGTCACCACGCTCCGCGACCTTGGCGCGAACGGTCCGATGGTCATTGAGCTCGGTCGGGCGATCGAGCGCGGCATGCTCGAGGGCCCGCGGGTCATCGCCGCGGGTCGCGGTATCACGACGACGGGCGGACACGGTTTCGAGGTGGGCCGGATCGCCGACGGTCCGGATGAGGTCCGCAAGGCCGTGCGCGAGCAGGTGCATGCGGGCGCGCGCGTGATCAAGCTCTTCTCAACGGGCGGCATCCTCGGCGGTGGAACGCCGCCGGAGGTCTCGCAGTACACCGCCGACGAGACGGCCGCCGCTGTCGAGGAAGCGCATCGCGCCGGTCTGCGCATCACCACGCACGCGCACGGCGCCGGCGGCATGCGCGTTGCCGCCGAGGCAGGGATCGACTCCATCGAGCACGCGACGCTGCTAGACGACAAGACCATCAAGCTCATCAAGGAGCGCGACGTGGCGCTCGTCCCGACGCTGCTCGTCGTTCATTCCCTGCTCGAGAACGCGAGCGCACTGGATCCCGTCATCGTGGAGCGCACGCGTGCCGTGTCCGAGAAGCACCGCGAGGGCCTTCGGACGGCACACAAAGCCGGCGTGCGGATAGCGACCGGCACCGACGCGGGCGCTTCGTTCACGCGTCACGATCGATTCGCGGTCGAGCTGCAGTTGCTTACGGAGTGCGGCCTCTCGACGACCGAGGCGCTCGCGGCGGCGACGAGCGGCGCGGCCGCCGTCGTCGGCCTCGAGAAGGCGGGTCACATCGGCGCGGGCTGCTGGGCCGATCTCGTCTTCGTCGACGACGATCCGCTCAAAGATCTTGCCGTGCTGATGACGCCGAAGGGCGTATATGTGCGAGGCGCGGCAGCGGTGTAGAGAGTTCTTCCTGCACTGCTGAAGTCGTTGGAAGATCCGAAGGCAATCGTGCGGCGCGGATATGACTTGGTGTCACGCGCTTATCGAGCGGACGATGCGGACGACGGCATGTACGCGGACTGGCTCGATGTCTTGGAGAAGCGGATTGAGCCCGGATCGTCCGTCCTCGACCTCGGATGCGGCTGTGGCGTTCCGGTCGCGCGACGGCTCGCACGGCGCTACGCGGTGACCGGCATCGATCTCTCATCGGTGCAAATCACGCGCGCCCGCGAATTGGTACCCAGGGCGACCTTCGTTCGTGGGGATATGACAACGATGCGGTTTCCAGACGGGAGTTTTGGCGCAATAACGTGCTTTTTCGCGCTCATTCATCTGCCGCTCGAGGAGCAGCCGACATTGCTGAAGAACATTCGGCGATGGCTTCGGCCTGGCGGTCTCTTCATGGCTACGGTGGGTCATCGGGCGTGGACCGGGCTCGAGAAGGACTGGCTTGGGGTGAATGGCGGCGACATGTGGTGGAGTCACGCTGACGCCGAAACGTACCGACGATGGGTCGCCGATGCAGGCCTGCGGCTGGAGCTTGAGACATTCATTCCTGAGGGGACGGGTGGACACACTTTCGTGCGCGCGGCGCGTGACTAGAGAGCTTCGCCGGTCTCCTCGCGGCGGACCTCGACCGCCCCGACACCCCTGAACAGCTCGCGGGCGTGGGCGAGCTGCGGCGGCTTACCGGTCACGCTCACCAGCACCTCTCCCATCTCCACCTCCCGCTCAAAGTGCTCGTACTCGCGCCGCCGGAAGATCTTGGCGCGTCCCGAGAGCGCGCCGATCCCGGCGAACGCGATGATGAGCGCCGGTGCGCCGAGGAAGATCGCGACCACGTTCTGCCGCATCGCGTCGCCGCCGACCAAGACGAACGTCACGGCGATCAGCGCGCCTACGACCGCCCCCAGGACCGCGCCCGCCGGGCTAAAGGATCCAGCTGCCTCACGCGCCTGGCGCACGTTGCCCACGACGACGCCGATCTGATCGGGAGGGATCCCCGCTCGTTCAAGGACGCGCACCGCCGCCCCCGCGCTCTGATGATCGGCGAACGCCGCGACGACGGACTCTTCCTTGACCTCTTCCTGCGGCAAAGGCATGCCGCTTGAGTGCGCAGAACGCATGCCCGCTTCTAATCCGCGCGCGCGTGACGCGCCGTGGCTTCCTCGAGCCGACGAACGAGCGACGCCTCGTCCGCGATCGGCGCGGAGCACACCGTCCCGATGCACACGTACGCCGCGACACGATCGGCGGGGAAGGCGAGGCGCGCAAGGATCTCGCTGTCGTGGTCGGGGACGAGTCGATGAAGCGAGCGCGCCGGATCGGTCGACATTCGCGCGCGCGCCCAAAGAGCTTCGGCCATCGCGTCACCGCTCGGTCCGACGACGGCAACGACGAGCGGCTCCGCAAGAGCGCGCGCGACCGCGCTCGCGTAGGCGGCCGCGAACTGTCCCCAGCCGCGGTACTCGCCGACGAAAGCCCGAAGCGTCCGGAGCGCGAGCTCGCGCCATTCCGCGTCGCCGGTGAGCGCCGCCAGGCGCAAGAGGCCCAGAGCGGCGAGCGCGTTCTCGTCGATCGGCCGCTCTCGCCGCGCCAGGCGTCCGGGCTCGTGTGGCCTCTGCGGCGCGTCGAAGAAGCCGCCGAGTTCCCGGTCTTCGAGGTGGTCGCGCATCCGCGATGCTGTCGCCGACGCAAAGCCCAGCGCCGGGCCGTGTTCCCCCGTTTCATACGCGTCGAGCAGCGCGTTCAGCCACGCCGCGGCGTCGCCGAGCAGGTCCGGGATTCGCGGACTGGTCGCGCTGTCGACGTGGTGAAGAGAACCATCGCGGATCAGGCGCTCCTGGACCGAGCGGATGGTCACACTCGCGCGCTCCGAGGGTCGGGCATCCCCGAGGGCAAGCGAGGCGGAGTAGTAGGCGGACGCAGCGAGGGCGTTCCAACTCGCGTAGATCGTGGGATCCACGAACGGCGCGCCGTGCTTCGCACGCTCTGCTGCACCCAGGGTGTAGTAGTGCTCGTCAGCGTCCTGGGACCCAGCGAACGCCCCGACATCGTCGCGCCAGAGCGTCGCGTCCATCCAGCGGATCACGTCGCGTACGACGCGGTCGTAGCCCGCCGTCGGGAACGAGCGATGTGCCTCGGCGTAGACCGCAAGAAGCTCAGCGTTGTCCTCGAGCATCTTCTCGTAGTGCGGGATCTCCCACTGCCGCGTCGTCGCGTAGCGAAAGAAACCACCTTCGACCTGGTCGCGCATCCCACCCGAGGCCATCGCGGCGAGCGTCTTGTGGAGCATCGTCGCGAGCTCCGGGTAACCGAAGCGACGGTGCTCGTCGAGCACGAAACGAAGGATCTTGGGCTGCGGGAACTTCGGCTCGCGGCCGAAGCCTCCGAACTGCGGATCGTATTGACCGCGCACGAGGGAGCCGACGGCGTCGACGATCTCCCAGCTCAGATCTCCGGCCTGCGGAGCGCGCGCAGCGCTCTCCTTCTCACGTAGCTCCGCGACGCGGTGCGCGAGCTCGCCGCGCTGGGTCGACCAAACGTCGGCGACCTGGCTGAGATAAGAACGCATCGCGTCGGGCGGGATGTACGTGCCGCCGTGGACGATCTCGCCGTCCGGCGTGAGGAACGCCGTCGTAGGCCAGCCGCCCATGTTGTAGCGGCGGTTCACGTCGGGACGCTCGTCGTTGTCTACGCGGACAGGCACGAAGCGCTCGTTGATGAGACGGATGACCTCGGGGTCGCTGTAGCTGGTCTCATCCATCACGTGACACCAGTGGCACCACACCGCGCTGATGGCGAGCAGCACCGGCTTGTCGGAGACCTGCGCTTCCTGGAAGGCCCTCGCGCTCCACTCACGCCAGCCGATCTCGGACGCGCGGTTCGGGCGCGGTGAAAAACGGAAGGTCACGGTATTTCGTCCAGCTCGATCTTGTTACCGAACGGATCGAAGACGTAGATACGGCGCCAGCCCGGGATCGGGTCGGCCTTCTCGAAGCGAGCGCCGGCGTCGCGCAGGCGCGAGCTGATGTCAGCGAGGTCATCGACGCGAAGCGCGAAGTGGCGTCGCGGGTGCAGAGCGAGCTCGTCTTCTGAGGACAGATGCACGTGCCCTGAGCCGGCCGCGTACCAGATGCCGGCGCGATCCTTCAACGTCGACGGCCGTTCGATCTCCTCCAGACCGAGCGCGTCCCCGTAGAACCGCCGAGCGCGCGCTTCCTCGCCAGGCGGATAGAACACCTGCGCGTGATGTAAGGAAATCCCCAACGGCCCGAGTCTAGGCCGCGAAAATGACCTGTTTTTCCACAATTTCGTGGGCTATCATTTGTTCTGTAACGCGCACGGAGGTGCCGACTTGGCGATCGAGCAGAGCCCCACGACGACGGAGACCTCACTCGTATCACTGACCGCGCGGGCGACGGACAAGCTCAAGGAGGTCCTCGCGAAGCAGGACCGCCGCGACCTCGCGCTGCGCGTTTACGTCACGCCGGGTGGGTGCTCGGGCTTTTCCTATGGCATGACCTTCTCCGAGGGCACCGAAGAGGACGACGCGATCGTGGAACAGGATGGCGTGCGCGTCGTCGTCGACCCGATGAGCGCGATGTACCTCAAGGGCTCCGAGATCGACTTCGTCGACGCCCTCATGGGCGGCGGGTTCGCGCTTCGCAACCCCAACGCCGTCTCGAGCTGCGGTTGCGGCCAGTCCTTCAAGACGGCCGACCAGTCCGGCACCGCGAAGGCCTGCTCCCACTAGACGCCGACGGCTAGGGTCACAGGACTCGGCGGCATCTTCTTTCGCGCTCGTGATCTCGACGCACTCGCGGACTGGTATCGCACGCACCTCGGCCTCCCCGCCGGGGAAGCCGGCTGCACGGGGCCGGAGATCCGGTGCCACGTGTTTGACTGGCGCCAGCCCCAGGATCCGGAGCGTCCCGGATCGACGGTGTGGTCCCTTTTCAAGCGGGACACCAAATATTTCGGCCCGGGGGAGCCCGCGTTCATGCTCAATTACCGGGTCGACGACCTCGACGCCATGATCGCCAAGCTCCAGGCCGAAGGGATTCACGTGGGTCCCGAGCGATCCCAGGATGAGAACGGCCGGTTCGCGTGGGTGACGGATCCCGAAGGGCATCGCATCGAGCTCTGGGAGCCGGCCCCGGGCCACTAGAGATGAAGCGTGCGCTCGTCGTCGTCGACATGATCGAGGACTTCGTCCGCGAAGGCGGTGCGCTCTACTGCGGTCCTTCGATGGCGCGAATCCTTCCGGTAATACAGCGCGAGATCGCGCGCTCCCGTGACGCGAACGAGCCGGTCGTCTATCTGACCGATAATCACCTGCCGGGCGACGCGGAGTTTCAGATGTTCCCGCCGCATGCGCTCGTGGGCACCAAGGGGGCCGAGATCGTCCCCGAGCTCACGCCCGCAAAGGACGACGTCGTGATACCGAAGCGGCGCTATTCGGGCTTCTTCGGGACGGACCTCGACATCACCCTCCGTGAGCGCGGCGTGGACACGCTGCGCCTGGTCGGCGATTGCACGAACATCTGCGTCCTCTATACCGCGGCGGACGCGCGCAACCTCGGCTACGCCGTAGAGGTCCTGGAACAGGGCGTGACCTCATTCGACGACGAGGCGCACCGCGACGCGTTGCGCGAGCTCGAAAAGACGCTCGGAGCGAAGATCCTCCGTTAGCCGAATGCGATGTGGGCCGCGAGCGCGAGAATGATCACACCGCTCGCGACCGCGGCGGCGCGCTGCACGAGGGGCGTCAACCTCCCGTGGAGCATCGCGCCCGCGACAGCGAGGACCTCCTGCCAGGAGAGTGACGCGAGAACGGCGCCTGCGACGAACGCGGTCCGTGACCCAAGGTCCGCGGAGACTTCAGGCAAGGCGACGGCGAGCGAGACGAAGTAGATGACGGTAGGCGGGTTCAGCAGCGTGAGCGTTAGGAAGATCAGGTACATCGGTCCGCGGATCTCACGGTCTATTACGCGCGCGGCCCGGAACATGCCGCGGATGGCGATGTAGGCGAGCACGACCGCCGCAACGATCCGCGTCGCCGGAAGAAATGGTTCAAGGAAGCGGCTCGCCGCCGCACCGAACAGCATCGCCAGCGAGGCGTAGATCAGGTCCGCGGTCGCCGTACCCGCGCCGGCGGCAGCGGCGGCTCTGAATCCTTGCGCGACTCCGACCCTCAGGATCAGGATCGCGATCGGACCGACCGGGATCGCGATGGCGTAGCCGGCCGCGACGCCGATGAGGAAGGCCCCCAGCACTAGACCGGTTCGCGCTCCGTGACGTCCTGAGCCTCAAGCCTGCTCAGAAGGAAGCGGTAGAGGAACGCGTCATCGTTGAGCGCGATGAGCCGGACAAGCACGTAGACCAAGGCGAAGATGAGCACCATGAAGATCGGAAACATCCATCTCTCCTGCAACGAGACGCTGCCGGAGCCACTGAATATCAAGAGGGACATTGCGACAAAGCCAAGCCACAAGATCGTGAAGACTCTGTCGAACAAGCTCAGACCGATGCGTATGTGGATCAACGTGGACCCGAGGCGATCCTCGTACCGGCCGGACGCTTGCGTAATCAACCCCTCTCGCGTCATCGGATGGCGCCTCTTCAGAGCGAATCCGCCGACCGAGACACGTCCATGCACCGGACGATCGCGGTTGAGCGAGAACCAGGAGCTGGGGGCGAGCAACGAGACCTTGCTTCGCTGAAGGCGGTCCGAGCATTCACTGGCGGAGAGCGCCGTCACCAGCACGACACGCTCGCTCGCGAACGGATCGAGAAGGCGACGCAGGGTGCCTGGACGATTCGCCGGTAGCGCCGGTGCGGTCGCGCTCGCAGGAGTCGTCCGGGGTGCGCGAACGTACGCGTAGTAAAGCCAGCCGAGCAGTGGTATCGCGCCGGCCACGACAGCGAGGATCGGCGCGTTCGACAGCCCGGCGCGCCTCGCGTCGTGCCATACGACAGCCACGGTGAGCACCGGACCGACGAACGAGACGAGCGGGTCGCGGTAGACCGTAGAGCGGAAGAGCAGGTCGAAAAAGAGGGCGACGAAGCCGGGGCCGAACCACCAAAGAAAGAGCCGCGAGAAGATCTCGCCGCGGGTCAGGCCATCGAAGATGACCGCGCTGCGAAGGAAGGTCACTAGGCGGGCGTCGGCTCGAGCTGCAGAGCGGTGGAGAACGCGCAGTTCTTCGCGAATACGCTGATCACCGTGGTGGCCTCGAACAACTGCTCGTTGGTCATCCCGAGCTGGCGAAGCGTCTCGGCCCGGTAGGTGATCGAGAGGCGCGCGTCGTTCACCACGCTCGTCGCGTACGCGATGAGCTCCTTGTTGAGCCGCGAGACCTCGCCCTCGAGGAGGGTCGCGACCTCGCGATCGAGGACGATCTTCGCGAACTTCGGGTCGGCGGCCATGTACGTGAAATAGCGCGGAATGCTGCCGAGCTTTTGGCGGACCTCGATGAGGATCGGCGTCGACATGTCCTGCGCGCGCATGGGCGCGCCGTCGTTGAACGCGGCGATCGCCCGCTCGAAGACATTGATGCTCGTGACGTGCGCGATCGTAGCGACGAGCTCCACGATCTGACCATCGTCGACCGCGTACTCCCGCTGAAGGCCGCGGGTGTGCGCGACGAGCTCGTACGGCGCGGCGAGGCTCGCCGCGACGGCTAGGGCGATCATGCGTTTCTGCTGGTTGAGCAGGGTGCGCGTCGCCATCACATGCGCGAGCTCCTGGTGGTTGACCATGAGGAGCGACGGCCGAAGGCCGAGCGCCCGGGTCGACGGCGTCATCGCGGGCGCCTTGGAGAGCTCCCGGATCATGGCGTCCATCTTTCGGACCCCCTCGCTGTGCTGTGACTCTTCGGGCAGCTTGATCGTCGGCACCTTCTAGGTCCTCGCTTCCTCTCGTCTTCGGACGAACCGCTTGGCCTTCATGTCAAAGCGCGGCAGCGTTCCCGGCGCCACGGGCGCGACGACACAGCGGATCCCAAGGTCGCGATGGATCGCGTTCGCGACCCGCTCGGCGAGCTCGGTCCCGCCGCGTGTCTCGACGGTGCAGCGCAGCTCTTCCATCTCGCGCACCGTGACGAGCTCCACGCGGTACTCCTCGACTTCCGCGAAGCGACGGACGATCGCCTCGATCGCGCTCGGGAAGACGTTCACCCCGCGGACCGTGACCATGTCGTCCACGCGGCCCGCGATGCCGCCGACAAGCTTGAGCGAGGTGCGTCCGCAGGCGCAGCGCCCGCGGACGCCGCGGACGCGGTCGCCGGTGCGATACCGGATGACCGGCATCCCCCACCGCCCGAGGTTCGTCATGACGAGCTCGCCATCGCCCTCGTCAGCCGTCTCACCTGTCGCCGGATCGACGATCTCCGCAATGAACTCGGACTCGTTGAGATGCACGCCGTCGCGCGCGTCGCAGGAGAAACCGTGCGCGCCGACCTCGGTGGCGCCGGTGTGGTCGAACGACGTGAGCCCGAGCTCCGCCTCGATCCGCTCGCGCGTCGCCGGGATCGACGCCCCGGGCTCTCCGGCGTGAATCGATACGCGCAGGGCAGAGCGCGCGATATCGATGCCCTCTGCGCGCGCGGCCTCGCCAAGCCTCAGGGCGTAAGTGGGCGTGCACATCAGCACCGTCGCCTCCGTGGCGATGATGGCCGCCACTCGCTCCACCGACGACATCGCGCCTCCGGTGAGGCAGAGCGCGCCCAGCTGCTCGGCGCCCGCGAAAGCCGACCAGAAGCCGACGAACGGACCGAATGAGAAGGCAAAGAAGATGCGGTCGCGGCTGGTGACGCCCGCAGCGGTGTAGATCGGCCGCCAGCAGTCGCGCCACCACTGCCACGATTCGGCGGTGTCCAGGACGCGGAGTGGGCGGCCGGTCGTCCCGCTCGTTTGATGGAGCCGGACGTACCGATCGATCGGGTACGTGAGGTTCGAGCCGAACGGTGGATGCTCGGTCTGGTCCCGCGACAGCTCGGCCTTCGTCGTGAACGGAAGGTCGCGCACCGACCGGAGCTCGCGCACATCAGGAATCCCGGCATCGGCGACCTTGCGGCCATAGAAGACATTGGTCAGCAGCAGCTCCGGAAGCGCCCTCGCGAGCCGGCGCCACTGCGCCGCGCGGCGCTCGTCGTCGCTCCAGGTCTCGGATCGATCGAGCGGCCCACCCGCCATGGTTCGCGGAGTTTAAGGGGAGCGCCGCCTCCAGCCGCGATGATCGGCGTACTATCCGCGGTACGCGTATGGCCGACAGTACGGAGACGCTCCGACCGGTGCCCGCCGTGGACAAAGCCGCGCGCGTACTCCGTGCGCTCGCCGACGGCGGGCGCGCGATGGGCATCAGCGAGCTCGCCCGCTCGCTCGAGGTGTCCAAGGGGACGCTCCGCGATGTGCTCCTCACCCTCGCGCACCACGGGCTGGTCGTGCGCGATCCCGACACCCGCTTCCGCCTTGGTCCAGAGCTGCGCGCCCTGGCGGACGCATCGGCCCCGGACCTCCGGGCGCTCTCGCAGCCGTACCTCATGTCGCTCATGGAGACGTTCGGCGAGACCGCGATCCTCGGTCTCGTCGTCGACGGAAAGCTCGAGATCGCGGCGCGCGCCGAGCCAGCGACGGATCTCCACATGACCGCCCCGCTCGGCCGCCGGCTTCCGCTCGAGAAAGGGGCGCACGGCAAGGTGCTGGCGACCCGCGAGGAGATCGGCTACGACGACCAGGAGCTGTTCGCCGGCGTCCGCGCCGTTGCCGCACCGATCGTGGATGCGCGGGGACGGCGCATCGCCGTGATCATGGTCGTGGGCTTCAAGGAACGTGTCGATCTCCGCACGCTCCGGCGCATCGGCGAGCGTTGCGCATCGGCGGCGCGCGCGCTCTCGCAGCGGATCGGAGCGCAGGCCGCATGACCTCGACGAAGGTGCTAGTCACTCTGCGCGTGAATGGAGAGCCGCGGACCATCGCCGCCGAGCCGCATCACACCCTCCTCGAGGTGCTCCGCGAGGAGCTGGACCTCACGGGGACGAAGCATGGTTGCGAGCTCGGCGAGTGCGGCGCCTGCACGGTGCTTGTCGACGGCGTACCGGTCCTCTCTTGCCTCACGCTCCCCGCGCTCGTCGGCGACGCGGAGGTCACCACGGTCGAAGGTCTCGCCACCGGGGAGAGGCTCGATCCGTTGCAGACCGCGTTCGCAGAGGAAGGCGCGGCACAGTGCGGCTACTGCACGCCGGGGATGCTGATGGCCGCGAAGGCGTTGCTCGATCAGACGCCGCGTCCGACGCGCGAGCAGATCGCCACGGCAATCAGCGGGAACCTCTGCCGCTGCACCGGCTACACGGCGATCTATGAAGCGATCGAGAAGGCGGCGCTCCGCTCGTGAGCGAGTTCTCGGTCATCGGTCGGCGGCTTCCCAAGGTCAACTCCTGGGCACATCTCACCGGACAGGCGCGCTACGCCGACGACCTCTTCATGCCCCGAATGCTCTTTGGACGGCTGCTGCGCTCGACGCGGCCTCACGCGCGCATCCGACGCATCGACGTCTCGCGAGCGGCCGCGCACCCGGGCGTGTTAGCGATCGTCACCGGCGCGGATATGCCCGCGAAGATGGGGATCATGCCGTCGACGCAGGACGAGACCGCCCTGGCGGTCGAGAAGGTCCGCTACGTCGGCGAGCCCGTCGCGGCGGTCGCGGCCGTCGACGAGGATGCCGCGTTCGACGCCCTCTCGCTCATCGACATCGACTACGAGGACCTCGACCCGATCTTCACGATCGAGGAGGCGCTCGAGCGCGAGGATGTGAAGATCCACGACGAGTCCAAGCGGGCCAACGTCTTCAAGGAGGTCCACCTCAGCTTCGGTGACCTCGACGGCGGCTTCGCTAGGGCCGACCACGTCCGCGACGACTGGTTCTTCTTCGAGGGGAACACGCATGCGCCGATCGAGTCGCACAGCGCCGTCGCCAGCTTCGGCGGCGATGACAAGCTCACGCTTTGGACCGCCACGCAGGTCCCGCACTACCTGCATCGCGAGCTCGAGAAGGTCCTCGGCCTGCCGCGCTCGCGTATCCGCGTTATCGCGACGCCCAACGGCGGCGCGTTCGGCGGAAAGAGCGATCCGTTCGGCCATGAGTTCGCGGCGGCGCTCCTGTCGATCCGCACGCGCCGCCCGGTGAAGATCACGCTGGATCGCGAGGAGGTCTTCTACGCCCATCGCGGGCGCCACCCGGTGAAGATGCGCATCCGCACAGGCGTGAAGAAGGACGGCGAGATCACGGCCGTCCACTACCAGAGCTGGCTCGACGGCGGCGCCTACGCATCCTATGGGATCGCAACGACCTACTACACCGGCGCGCTTCTGACCGTCACGTACCGCATCCCCGCGTACAAGTTCGACGGTGTCCGCGTCTACACCAACAAGCCGCCGTGCGGGCCCAAGCGCGGGCACGGCACGACGCAGCCGCGCTACGGCTTCGAGTGCCAGCTCGACAAGATCGCCGACGATCTCGGGCTCGACGCGCTCGAATATCGGAAGCGCATCCTGCAGCCGCCGCAAAGCCGGACCGTCAACGAGCTGCGCATCACCTCCATGGGCCTGGGGGACTGTCTCGACGCCTTGCAGCGCGCGACCCGCTACAGCGAGCGCCACGGTGAGCTCGGCCGCGGCAAGGGCATCGGGCTCGCCGGCAGCGCTTACATCTCCGGCGCGGGGCTGCCCATCTACTGGAACGAGATGCCGCA
>VBDX01000145.1 GCA_005881885.1 Chloroflexota bacterium | reverse complement strand
CACAAGGGTAAGTTCTTTTACGACGACCTGGTGAAGGTCATTACCGCCTCGCCGGTCGTGGCGGCGGTGGTCGAGGGACCAAACGCGATCGCGGTGGTCCGTTCGATGGTCGGCTCGACCCGTCCGCAGGAGGCCACCGAGGGTTCGATTCGCGGCGACTACGCGCTCGTCGGGCTGCGCAATCTGGTGCACGCGAGCGACGCTCCCGAGACCGCCGCGGCCGAGATCAAGCTCTGGTTCCCCGACGGCGTCGTGGAGTACACGCGCGACATCGATCGCTGGACGAGCGAAGACAAAGCGCCCTCCTAGGCGCCCGGGTAGGTCTTTGAGTGGTGAAGCTCTTCACTCTGACGCTCGCCGTTCTGCTCCAGCTCGCCGGTGGACTGGTGACCTGGTACGGGGCCCAGGCGATGTTCACCACCGCGGGGCTCATGCCCCCGAACCTCATCGTGATCTTCGGCGTGCTGATCATCTTCCTCGCGAGCGTCGTTGCCGCGCGGAGTCAGCCGGCGCCCGCGCTCGGCTGGTGGCTCGGCGTCGCACTGGTCAGCCTTCCGTTCGTACTGATCGCAATGCCTGGTGCGGGGGCCGAGTGTCCTCCGGGTCATCCGCCGCTAACCAGCTCCTATAACTGCGTCGCGCCGAGGCCTCTTGCGATATTCGCGTTGGGCGTTGCCGGCATCGGCGTCGCCCTCTGGGGTACGTGGCGGGGCATCGCGCGTTTGCGTCGGTTAGAGCGGACGTAGCGCCTTCAAGAACTCCTCCGCGAACGAGGCGATCGGGCGGAGGAAACCGGCGGGCTGGATGCCGCCGATCAATAGCGCGATGAAGATGACCGCCCCGATGACCCCCGCCACGGGCCGAGACTCGATCGTCCAGCGCTCGAGACCGGCGCCGAAGAGCGCGACGACCGCGCGGAGCTGACCGACGATGAGCAGCAGCGTCGCGACGACGAGGGCCGCACCGGTGAGCGGTGCGAACTGGTAAGCGATGAGCTCCATGAAGAAACGTCCCGGGAAACCCAGGAGCGGCGGCGCTCCGATCATCGCGAAGCCGCCAACGACGAACGCCAGCGCCGCCATGGGCGCATGCCGTGCCGTCGGCCGGTCGGGTCCACTGCGGCGCTCGAGCGTCCCGGCGGCGAGGAGCTGGCCGGATGCTGAGGTGCCGGTCACGATCACGCTCGCGAGGGCCCCGATAATTCCTGGTCCCGAAAGCGTCGCCATCCCCACCAGCGCTGCGCCCAGGTTCGAGATCACCGAGTAGACGACGAGTCTCCGCAGGTCCGGCGCGCCGCTCGCCAGGAATGCCCCACCGACCGCGGAGACGAGGCCGATCCCGTGCAGGAGGTCCTGCACTTTGACCACCTGCACGATCGCGGGCAGAAGGCCTGAAAGGGTGAGGATCTCGGCGAACGCGATGAACGTCGTGGGCACGAGCACGCCGAAATAGAGCGCGAGCGCGGCGGCGGGCACTTCGCTCGCGAGGAGCGCGGCGTGTGTGTGGAACGGGATCGCCGCGAGCAGGAGCGCGAACGCGACGACCAGCACGACGACGAGGAGTACGAACGTGTTGGCCGGTTGCTCATGGGGAAGGCTCGCCGAGAGCGCCAGCGCGCTGAGGCCCAGACACCCGCCGAGAGCCACGAAGCTGAAGTGCCGCGAGGCGGCATCCACGCTGCGATTGCGCTGCACCTGGAAGGTGAACGACCCGACCGGCACCAGTAGCCCGAGGACGAGGAGCCCGAAGATCGCGAGCGGCGCGGTCACCACCAGCACGCCGAGCGCGGTGGCGCCAACCGCGAGCGCGGTGGGAAAGAAGTTGTAGGCGGGCTCGTCGAGCCACACGTCGATGACCAGGAGAAACAGGGTCGCAAGGATGACGAGCGACGCGAGGCGGCCGAGATCCGTTACGCGGAGCTCCAGGTCGAGGAGCGCTCCGGTCAGGTCCGCGGGCATCGCGGACACGAGCGTGAAGGCAGCCACGATCGACATGAGCGAGAAGGGACCCACGACGTTGAGTCGTTTGCGGAACGCGAAGGCGAAACCCGCCGCGGCCGCCAGGATCAGTGGCGCCGCGGCGATGATCACGCCTCCCGCACCACCCGCTCGTTCACGATGAGGAACGCTCCAGCGAGTCCGATGACAGCCTGTATCCACGCGAGGAGCAGCGTCAACCCAAGCTGCGGCACGTTCAGCAAGCGGACGAGGAGCTCGACGCCGGTCACCATGAGCAACGCCCCGAGCGAGCCACGCACCGGGGTACGAGCCGTGACCAGGATCGCGATGCCCGACGAGATGAGCCAGAAGGCCGCGACCTGCGCGGTCACGCCGCTCGGATCCTCGCCGATCAGCGGAACGGTCACGAGCTCGCTCGAGGCCGTGCGAAGGGTCGCGAAGCACGCCGCCGTGGCGGCGGCTGCAACCACCGTCGCCACCCACAGGCGCCATCCGGGATCCTCGCCATAGGTCCGATCGCGCGCCGCGACGTAAAGGACGCCGAAAGCGACGAGCGCCCCGCAGCCTTCGACCGCGAGCTCCCACATGGTGAGCTGCCCCGCGCTCACGGCGTTCGCCGCAAGGGAAACCCCGAGCAGCGCGAACGCCGAATAGCGAAGCTGCCGCGAGCCGTTCGCGGCGAGGGTGGCGAGCGCGACGATGCCCAGGGCGATCACTGCCGTGTCGACCAGATGAGGAGAGCGACGATCAAGACCGTCGCGAGCCAGACTCCGGCCCGCTGTTCGAAGATCGCGAAGGCGCTGGAGCTGACCGTCACCGCGCGCTCGAGTACGCCGAATCCCGCGACACCGGCGGGCACGGGGTCGGCGGCCCACACGATGCGCTGCAACCGGGACACGAAGACATCGAGATCGGGCAGCAGCGGACGTACCAGACGCGCGCTGATCGCGAGGATCGTGGCGACGACGACGAGTGCCGCCCCAATGAGCGGATCCGCGTTCTCGAGCGGGCGCCCCAGCTGAGCGAGCGCGTCCGGGATCGGCAGTGCCAGGATGGTCGCGAGCAGCACCGTCCCGATGAGCGCCACCAGCGCGGCGGCGACGTCAAGCGCCGGCGGCGCTTCGCCGAGCGCGAGACGCCGACCAGCCTGCGCGAGCTCAAGTCCGAGCACGATCCCCGTGACCACGATCGCGCCGATCGCGGTCGCGAGGTCGGCAGCCGACGTCGTGCCGAGTCCGACGCCGAGCACGCCGGCCAATGTCCAGACGCTCGTGGTCAGCGTGGCGATGTATGCGCGATGCGGCGGCATCCACACGCTTTCCGCGAGCGCGGCGAAGGCGGCGCCCACGAGGACGAACAGACCCGCCCCCAACGCGACCGGCGTGCCAACAGCGAGCGCGACCCAGAGTGTGCCGAGGGTGACGTCGTGCCGGGCGACCTCCCACTGATCGGGCAGCGCGAGCGAGACCGCAGCCGCGTAGAGAACGGTGAAGAGGGCGGCCGCGAGCACGAGATGGCTCCAGCGAAGCTCGTCGTATCCAGCCAGCACCGCGGCCGCGAGGAGGGTGACAACGGCTGCGCTGATCGAGGGCCTTCCGCGGCGTCGCGCGCGCACCGCGAACACGACGAGGATGAGGGCGAGCAACACGAGCCGAGGTGCGAGATGCGCGGAAGGCAGACCGAGCGTGGAGAGGTCGATGCTCGTCGCGCCAAGGACTCGCAAGAGGATCACCGATGCCGCGACCCCTGCCGGCATCGCGAGCAGCCCACGGAGTGGCTCGCGCTCGGCGGCCGTCGCACGCGCGCGCTCGTAGCGCCACGGCACGAAGGGATAGAGGCCGGCGAAGAGCGCCGCGCCGGCAGTCGCCGCGAGGATCGCGCCCGGGCTGATCGCGGTCGGTGCGATGAGGCCGATGGCGAGCGATGCGCCGCCCTGGCGGGCGATCAGCAATGCGGCGACCACGAAACCCTGGAGACCGACCGCGAAGTAGGCCGCGAGGCGCATGGCTGAGGGCGCAGGCGCCACGAGGACGGTCGCGAACGCGGTCGCGGCGGCGAGCACCGCGAGCACGACGATCGCGGCAACGAGATCGATCGTCACGACGACGGCGATGAACACGAACCCGATGAAGAGGACGAGCGACGGAAGCACGCGGGGCGACGCCGCCGAGCGCGCGCTCGCGAGCAGGCCAGCCGCGACGTACGCGGTGCCTGCCGCGATCCCGACCGTCCCCAGACCGTCCAATCGGTATGCCGCTTGAATGGTCGGTCCCCCCGCCGCCGACCATTCCCAGAGGGCACGGCCTGGGGCGCGGGAGGGGTCGAGCAGCTGATACAGGAGAAGCGGCGCCAGCGCCCCGCCGGTGGCGACCAAGAGAGCTGTCGGCACGCGCCATGCCTGGGTAATGCGCCGAGGAGCCACAAGCAGGGCGACGAGGGAGAGCGCGATCGCCGCTGCGAAGAGCGCGAACTCCGCTCGCACGATCACCCTGGGGTAAGGTAGCCGAGGTGGACCTGAAACTCCTCCCGCAGCAACAGCTCAAGGTCACGCCAAAACAGATCGCAGCGAACTACATCCTCCAGCTCTCCTCGCTCGAGCTGCAGGATGTGATCAACCAGGAGCTGCAAGAGAACCCGGCCCTCGATCTCGACGAGATCCAGGTCTGCCCGCTCTGCGGCCAACCCCTCGCCGGACGCGTCTGCGTCAACTGCTTCGGCATCGGGAACCGCCCGTACAAGGGCGGCGACGATATCGAGACGGAGCCGCTCGAGGGCACCAGCCTCATGCAGCGCGACGAGGAGGAGGACGAACTCGACCCGATCGTCCGCGCCGAGGCCGAGCAGACGCTCGCCGAGTACCTCTCGTGGAACACACGCGTGCTCCTAGCCCAGCGGCTTCACCCTGTGGCCGAATACATCATCGGGAACCTCAACGACAACGGCTACCTTGAGATCCCGATCGAAGAGATCGCGAAGACGATGAAGGTCTCGGTCGCCGACGCAACCGAGACGCTCCGCACCATCCAGAGCATCGAGCCGTGGGGCATCGGGGCTCGCGACACGCGCGAATGCCTGCTCATCCAGATCGACCACCTCGCGGAGATCGGCGAGGAGATCCCGGAGCACGCGCGAGCGATCGTGGGTGAACACATCCGCGAGCTGGGCGAGCACAAGTACGGCGATATCGCGCAGGCGCTCCGCATCACACGCGATGAGGTCCAGAGCGCAGGGGACTGGGTGAAGCAGAGCCTCAATCCGTATCCGGCGCACGCCTTCGCCGCGGGACCCGACGGCACGAGCATCGGCGGGCGTCAGGTCGCGCTCCGACCCGATGTGATCATCCAGAAGAACGAGCGAGGCGACTTCGAGGTCGAGGTCATCGAATCACGCCGCTTCTCGCTTCGCGTGAACCCGGTCTATAGACAGCTCGTAGGTCAGCTACAGGCGGCGCGCAGTGCGGGCGCCGCCGCGCCGGAAATGACCGACGACGAGCGCCAGCACATCCGCCAGTACGTCACGCGGGCGAAGTTCTTCATCGACAACATCAATCAGCGCCGTCAGACGATCGCGCGCATCACCGACGTCATCGTCGAGTGCCAGCTCGAGTTCCTCGAGAAGGGCGTTCAGTCACTCCGTCCGCTCACGCGCGCCGAGGTGGGGGAGCGCATCGGGATGCACGAGTCGACCGTGAGCCGCGCGACCGCCGGGAAGTTCGTGCTCCTGCCGGCCGGCGAGGTCATCCCGTTCTCTACCTTCTTCACGGCGTCGCTCGGTGTGAAGGACGTGATCAAGGGCATCATCGACGCGGAGGACCGCTCGCGCCCGTACTCGGACCAGGAGATCGTCGAGAAGCTCCGCGAGGATCACGGGATCCGCCTGGCGCGGCGGACCGTGGCCAAGTACCGCGAGGAGCTCCAGATCCTCCCCGCGCGCCTCCGGAAGCGCTAGGCCCGCAACGGGGGTCGGGGGGCAGGGCCCCCCGAGTTCTTGGGCGAGTTTCCCTTCGGCGGCGGTGTGCCCAGGATCTTCGCGATCTCGTCCACGGCCGAGGCTTCGACGTGATAGCCGAACGAGGTCCGCCTGACGCCGGGTAGCTCCTTGCCGCGCATCGCGTCGCGAAGGGCGTGCTCGCGCCAACCGATCTTCGTCGCGAGCTCCGCGGTCGTGAGCCAGTCGCGGTCCTTGCTCTTGGCTTTTTCGGAAGCATCGGCCTTGGGCTGCGACTTGGAGGCCTTCTGAGGCGGCACGAATCGAACTCTACCCGGTTTGCGTGCTCGGGCTTGCTTGCTCTAACATCTTTGTGAGCGCTGCGGCCCCCTCCGTCGGGGCGGGCGCCTTTTTCTTGCCTGCTGGGGGATTTTTCTTTGGATACGCCGCTCATCTGGGTCGTCCCGCTGTCCGGAGTCGTCGCGCTCGCCGTCGCCGGCTATTTCGCCTGGGATGTGCTGCGCTCGCCCCGCGGTACGCCCGAGATGCAGCGGGTCGCCGATGCGATCTACGTGGCCGCGGTCGCCTTCATTCGCCGCCAATACCGCACGATCGCGCTCCTCGCCCTGGGCGGGGCCGTTCTGATCGCGGCCGTCGTGTACTTCTTCGAGCGGGTCGAAGGGATCACACCGACGGAGCTCGCGACCCGCACCGCGATCGCCTTCCTCGTCGGGGCCACCGCATCGATGCTCTCCGGGATCATCGGCATGTTCGTCGCGGTGAAGTCAAACCTTCGCACCGGCGCGGCCGCGCAGCACTCCATCGGTGACGCTCTCCGGATCTCGCTCCGCGGCGGCGCGGTGTCCGGGATCCTTGTCGTGGCTCTCTCGCTCATCGGCGTGTTCGCGATGTTCCTCGCGTACAACGGCTTCGGGAACCCTGGCCAGGCACCGTTCCTGATCGTCGGGTTCGGGTTCGGCGCGTCGTTCGTCGCTCTGTTCGCGCAGCTCGGCGGCGGCATCTACACCAAAGCCGCGGACCTCGGCGCCGACCTCGTCGGCAAGATCGAGGCTGGGATTCCCGAGGACGATCCGCGCAACGCCGCCGTCATCGCTGATCTGGTCGGAGACAACGTAGGCGACTGCGCCGGCCGTGGCGCGGACCTTTTCGAGTCGACGGCCGCCGAGAACATCGGCGCGATGATCCTGGGAGTCGCGATCTTCGCCGCGACAGGCAACATCGCCTGGATACTCTTCCCGCTCATCGTCCGCGGCTTCGGCCTCCTCGCGAGCGTCGTCGGTATCTTCTTGGTCCGCGGTCGCGAGACCGGCGATCCGATGAACTCGCTCAACCTCGGGTTCTACGTCACCACCGGTCTTTCGATCCTCTTCATGGCGCTGGTCACGAACACCCTCCTCAACGAGAAGGGCGCCTGGTACTGGTTCTTCTTCGCCGGTGTGGTCGGCATCCTGACGAGCCAGGCGTTCGTCTACATCACGCGCTACTACACGTCGGGCAACTCGCGGCCTGTCAAGGAGATCGCGCAGGCGGCCAAGACCGGGCCTGCGACGACGATCATCTCGGGCACCGCGGTCGGCTTCGAGACGACAGCGCCGTCGGTCATCACGATCTGCGTCGCGCTCTTCCTCTCGTACGCATTCGGTTCGCGCTGGAGCGACGTCACGGGCCTGCCAAACGGCGGCGTCTACGGCACCGCCGTCGCCACGATGGGCATGCTGATGAGCGCGGCCTTCATCCTGGCGATGGACACGTTCGGCCCGATCACGGACAACGCCGCCGGCGTCGTAACGATGGCGCGCGCATCCGAGGAGGTCCGGACGCGGATGGACCGCCTCGACGCCGCCGGAAACACCACCAAGGCGCTCACCAAGGGCTACGCCGTGGCGTCAGCGGCGCTCGCGGCGTTCCTGCTTTTCTCGGCGTACCTCGATCGGGTCGCGGAGCTGACCGGAAAGCCGTTCCACACGGTCAACCTGGCGAGCGTGAACGTGTTCCTGGGCGGGCTCCTCGGAGCGATGCTCGTCTACATCTTCTCGTCGCTCGCGATCCGTGCGGTCGGCCGCGCCGGAGCGGCGATCATCGAAGAGGTCCGCCGCCAGTTCCGCGAGCACCCCGGGATCATGAACGGAACGGAGGAGCCCGATTACGCGCGCGTTGTGGACATCACGACCGCTTCAGCGCTTCGCAACATGATCGCTCCCGGAGCGCTTGCCGTTCTCGCGCCGATCGTCGTCGGCATGCTTCTCAAAGCGGAGGCCGAGGCCGCGATGCTCATGGTCGGGACGATGGCGGGCGTCATCCTCGCGACCGTCCTCAACAACGCCGGCGGGGCATGGGACAACGCGAAGAAGTACATCGAGCTCGGCGAGCTCAAGGACGAGAACGGCCGGGTGATCGGCAAGGGGACCCCTGCGCACGCTGCCGCGGTCGTGGGCGACACCGTCGGCGACCCGTTCAAGGACACCGCGGGCCCCAGCCTGCACGTGCTCGTGAAGCTCCTTTCGACCATCACCCTGGTGCTGGCTCCGCTCTTCATCTGAAACGCGCCGGGATCCTCGGCGGGGTGCGAAGGGTGCTGGCCGGGATGACGGGACCGGGCCTGGCCGCTCTGGACATCAAGTGACATCGTGTTCGCTCGCGCGACATCGCAAGGCGGGACGAAGATCATGCTGGTATCACCTGCGCGGCGGAGCCACGCTGGCTCTCTATACGGACGCGCCCTGCTCGTCCCGATCGCGTTTCATTAGTCCGTGAAGTCCGTGGACTTCAACGGCGATCTCGGGGAAGGCGCCGGGACAGACACCGCGATCATGCCGCTTGTCACGAGCGCGAACATCGCCTGCGGCGGTCACGCCGGCAACGAGAACACCATGCGTACCGCCGTCGAGCTCGCGATGAGGAACAAGGTCGCGATCGGCGCGCATCCGGGCTACCCCGACCGAGAGCGATTCGGCCGCGTGTCGCTCGAGATGCCCCCGCGCGAGCTCGTCGAATCGATCCGCCGTCAGCTCGACTCGCTCATCGGCATCGCCTCGCGCCTGGGCGCGCGCGTCACGCATGTGAAGGCGCACGGCGCCCTCTACAACCAGTCGGAGCGTGACGAGACCACCGCGCGGACCATCCTCTTCGGCATACAGGCCGCGACCGGCGGCCACGAGCTCGTGGTCTTCGCACCGCCCGGATCGGCTATGTGGCAAGAGGCTCGGGGAATGGGCATGCGCGTGGCGCGCGAGGGATTCGTCGACCGCACGTACGAATCCGATGGCACTCTCCGCTCGCGCACGCTCGCCGGTGCGCTGATCACCAACCCGGCGGCAGCGGCGGCGCAAGCACTCTTGTTCGTTCGGAAGGGCGGTGTCAGCACCGCCGATGGAACCTTCCTCAAGCTGGAGGTCGATACGCTCTGCGTCCACGGCGACACACCGGGCGCCGCGGACATCGCCCGCGCGGTGCGCGATACGCTCCACCGCGCGAATGTGAAGGTCGCTCCGTTCAAGCCCTGAACAGCATTCGGATCCGTCCGTTCGGAGAAAGCGCGCTCCTCGTCCAGATCGGTGATCGGATCGACGATGCGCTGGTCGCAAGCTCGCGCGCGATAGCGGACGCGTGGGATGCGCTCGGGCACGGCCCATCGGTGCCGGCGTACGCGTCGGTCGTGCTGAGGTTCGATCCGTTGCGCCTCGACCCCCGCGACGCGGAGCGCGAGGCAGAACGCATCCTGTCATCGCTCGGTACGGCGCCGGCCACGCCGGGGCGTTCGATCGACATCCCGACCGTGTACGACGGGCCAGACCTCGATGAGACCGCGTCGCGGTCCAAGGTTTCAGGCGATGAGCTCGTCGCGCTCCATACCGGCCGCGAATATCGCGCGTACTTCCTCGGATTCCTACCCGGTTTCGCGTATTGCGGCACCCTCGATCGGCGGATCGTGGCGCCGCGACTCGGGCGGCCACGCGAGCACGTCCCGGCGGGTGCGGTCGCCGTCGCCGAGGGCCAGACCGCCGTGTACCCGCTCGATTCGCCGGGCGGCTGGCGACTCATCGGTCGCACCGACACGCGGATTTTCGACCCATCGAAGGATCCGCCGACGCTCATCCGTCCCGGTGATCGCGTGCGGTTCGTCGCGCGGTGATCCGCATCGAGGCTGTGGGCCTGCGCGCCACCGTGCAGGACCACGGACGCTTCGGTCATCTTCGTGACGGCATCCCCCCGGCGGGGCCGGCGGATCCGCTCGCGTTCGCGGCGGCCCAGGCGCTCGTCGGGAACGACCGGGCCGCGGCGGCCATCGAGATCATCGGCGGACCATTCGCTTTCAGGTGCGACGATCGCCGTCTCGTCGCCGTGACGGGTCGGGACGTCGCGCTCCGCGCGCGGGATCGGATCTCGGGTTGGACAGCGACGTTCGCGCGCGCCGGCGACACGCTGACGGTGACCCTGGGGGAGCGATCGCGGTTCGCGTATCTCGCGGTCTCTGGTGGGATCGCGGCCACGCCGGTGCTCGGTAGCCGCGCCACCTACCTGCCCGCCGCGATCGGAAGCTCTCTCCGCGCGGGCGACGCGCTCGCCCTCGGTCCGGCGCGCATAGACCCCGAACGTGCCGGGCAAGCGCTCCGGCCGCCTGATTACGAGACCGGAAAGATACGTGCCATCACGGGCCCACATGCGGAGCGTTTCATCGACGAGGCACAGGCGCTGTTCTTCTCAGGCAACTTCCAGGTGGAGCCGGCGAGCGACCGCATGGGCGTGCGCCTCAGCGGGCCGCGGATCGTCGCGCGCGAAGGAGAGATCCTCACCTGTGGCGTCGTTGCGGGCGCCGTGCAGGTCCCGGCGGGCGGCGCGCCCATCGTCCTCCTCGCGGATCACCAGGCGACCGGCGGATATCCGGTGATCGCGACCGTGATCGCGGCGGATCTGGGTCTCGTCGCTCAGCGACTCCCGGGCGAACGTCTCCGCTTCGCTCGCGTCGATCGCGATCGCGCGGTCGACGCGCTGCGCGATGCGCGCGGTGCGCTCGCGGAGATCGCGTGACGGAGCGCGACGAGCTCGAGCGCCGCATCCATCGCTTCGGCCCCGACGTTGCGCTCGGCGCCCGAACGCGCGCGTGCCTGCTCGACGCTCTCGCACGTGAGCACCCCGAACGTGATCGCTACGGGCAGCGACGTGGCCAGACTCGCGAGCGACCGCGCAACCGCGTTGGCGAGGACATCGAAGTGTGGCGTCTCGCCGCGTATCAGGCAGCCGAGCGGTACGACAGCGTCATACCGTCCGGTCCGCGCGAGCGCGGCCACCGCCGGTGGAAGCTCGAACGAGCCCGCCACCTCGAACTCGTCGACGGCCGCGCCGGCGGCCAGCGCGCGGCCCAGCGCCCCCTTCGCGAGGGCGCGGGTGACCTCTTCGTTCCATCGAGCCCGTACGAGTGCCACACGCGCTTCGACAAACCCGTTTCGCACTCGCGCGGGCGACTTCCCACTCGTCGACACTTGGCGCAATCTAGCCCACGAATGCGCCCTTCCCGGGTCGCCAGATGACCGAAGAAGTCGATCCGCGCCTGGTCGCGTTGGGGCTCGTCCCCGCGCCGCCCGGCTGGCGGGAGCAGCAACAGCAGGCCTTGGCCGAGAGCGCCGCGCCCATGCAGTCGTCGACGGCGACTGTGCCCAATCCGTTCGCGGAGCCATCAACCTCGACGCCCTCCGCTCCCGGCGAGCTCTTCGCGGGGATGGGCAAGTTCACCGGAATGCCGGCCGAGGCTCCACCGGCACAGCCCCCTGAACCGTTCTTCACGACGCCCGCGCCGGCGTATCCGCCGCCACCGGCCGAGGCGCCGACTGCGCCGCCCGCATACACGCCGCCGACTCCGCTGCCCGAGTACACGCTGCCGACCCACACGCCGCCGGTCGCGCCGCGCGCGCCGGAGACGCCGATCCGCGAGGCGCCGCCGCCGCTTCCCCCGCTCGCCTCGACCCGACCCACCGCGCGTGCGGCCGTGGAGGCGCCTCCGATCCCGCAGAAAAAGGAAAAGCCGCGCAAGGAAGAGAAGAAGGAGAAGGCGCCGAAAGCCGAGAAGCCGCCGAAAGCCGAGAAGCCGCCGAAGGCTGAGAGGGCCCCGAAGGCCGAGAAGGCGCCAAAGGCCGCGAAGGCGCCGAAGCCTCCGAGGCCCGAAAGGGTCAAGCCGCCCCCCAAGCCGCGATTCATCCTGCCGCCGAGCGGGGTCCTACTGCGCGGCCCGGTCGTCATGGGCTATCCGGAAAAAAAGCTTCAGATCACCCTCGAGCAGCTCGGCTTGCGCATCGACGGCAAGGAGCCGGTCGATGTCGCGTGGAACGACGTCAAGGAGATCAAGTCGCGCCGCGGACGCGTGTCGGTCCGGCTCCGGAAGGGAAAGCCGGTGAACTTCGGCATCCCGGTTGAAGGCGTCGCGGAGCCGACGCTCGCCGGTCCGCTCACTCGCGTGGTCAAGGAGGCGAGCGGCGGGAGTCTGGACCTGGCAGGCAGCGCTTTCCTCGAGCTTCAGAACGCCACCGACTCACTTCGCGATCACTACCACGACGAGGACGACCCGCTGATACCAACGGTGGTCGGCCTGGTATTCGTGCTCGCCGGCCTGACGGTGACTGCGCTCCTCCCCGACGCGATCGCTATCGCGACGCGCACGCCCATCGGCGCGGGCGCTTATTTGATCGACTCGCCTCTCTCCTCATTCGACCCACGCATCCTCCTCGCGTCGTTCGCAGCCGCGGCCATGCTCGCCGCGGGCATCGTGCGCGTTGCGATGGGTAAAGCGGCGACCGCGTGGGCGCGTGGGACGCTGCGCGGATGGCACGAGGGATCGCGTCGGCTGGTCGAGCTCGCGCGCCACGGCCTCGCGTTGATCATCATCAACCCCGCGATCTCCGCCGCGGTCCTGCTCGTCGCCGTCGTCATCTGTCTCCCGAGCGCCCGAGTGCAAACGGTGATCGAGCCCGGCGGCTTCCACCTCATGCGCGAGGTGCCCTTGTTCGACGAGGATCGGGCCTGGGCGACGGTGACCGAGATCACGACCGTCCCTGCGCCGACGATCCAGCACTTCGAAGGGATCGCCGTCGTCTTCCGCTTCACTAACAAGTCGCCGATCTCGACGCTCGACGGGCGCCTGCGCGGCGGCACGGACAAGCAGCTTCTCACCGCCGCCAACAGGTGGTGGGAGGGGGCGGCCCCGCCCTAAGGGTCCGCGTCGACCACGGTGAGCAGGTGGCCGAGCTTGTCGCGTTTGGTCCGGAGATACGAGCGGGTCCTCGCGGTCGCGGGAATCTCGATCGGGATACGCTCGACGATCTCGAAGCCGTACAGCGCGACGCTCGCCTTCTGCGGGTTGTTCGTCATGATGCGCGCGCGGCGCACGCCAAGGTCCATGAGGATCTGCACGCCGATCCCGTATTCGCGGTGATCCGCCTTGAATCCCAGGCGCTCGTTCGCCTCGACCGTGTCGAGGCCTTGGTCCTGGAGCTCGTACGCGCGCAAGTGGTTCATCAGTCCGATGCCGCGGCCTTCCTGGCGCAGGTACACGAGTACGCCGCGGCCCTCGTCGGCTATCCGCTTGAGTGCAGCGTCGAGCTGGTCACCGCAGTCGCAGCGCTGCGAGCCGAGCGCGTCCCCGCTGAGGCATTCGGAGTGCACGCGGACCAACACGGGCTCTCCGTTGGCGACTTCGCCCAGCGTGAGCGCGACCTCCTCGGCATTCGTGGTGCCGAAGCGCGCCCTGTACGCGTGGATCGTGAACTCGCCGTACTTCGTCGGCATCTTCGCCGTCGCGACGCGTTCCACCAGCTTTTCGCGCGCCATGCGGTACGCGATGAGGTCCTTGACGGTGATCATCAGGAGGCCGTGCCGCTTCGCGAAGCGCTTGAGCTCGGGCAGCCGCGACATCGAGCCGTCAGGGTTCGTCATCTCGCAGATCACGCCCACCGGCGTGAGGCCAGCCATGCGGCAGAGGTCGACCGCCGCCTCGGTCTGCCCAGCCCGCACGAGAACCCCGCCCTCGCGCGCCTTGAGCGGAAAGATGTGGCCAGGCTTCACGAGGTCGTGCGGCCGCGTCGACGGATCCGCGAGCAGCCGTATCGTCCGTGCCCGATCTGCCGCACTGATACCGGTGGTCACGCCCTCGCGGGCATCGACGCTCACCGTGAACGCGGTCCCGAGTCGCGCCTCGTTGCGGGTGACCATCTGCGGCAGGTCGAGCGCCTCGAGCCGTTCGGCGGTCATGGGCACGCAGATCACACCGCTTGCGTACTTACGGATGAACGCGACGTCCTCGGGTGTGCAGAGCTGCGCCGCGATGGTGAGGTCGCCTTCGTTCTCACGATCCTCATCGTCGACGACGATCACCATCCGGCCCCGCTTGATCTCGTCAATCGCTTCGGGGACGGTCGCGAATGCGCTCCGCGGTGCGACCACTCTCGGTCGCGTTGGCGAGTCCTTTGGCGAACCCTTCATCGAATCAAGTCTAGGGTCGTCGTCACACTTTCCCCAGCAAACGCTGCACGTACTTCGCGAGGACGTCGGACTCGACGTTGACCGGCTCGCCCGGGCGTAGCGCGCCGAGCGTGGTCTTCTCGGCGGTGTGGGGAATGAGCGCGATCTCGAAGTAGCTCTTGCCGAGGGCGGCGATGGTCAACGAAACGCCGTCGATCGTGATGAATCCCTTCGGCACGACGTGCCGGGAGAGGGCCTTCGGCAGCGCAAAGCGCAGGCGCGCCGCGCCGCCGCCCTCCTCCTTTCGTGTCACGAGGTTGCTGGTCGCGTCCACGTGTCCCTGAACGAAGTGGCCGCCCAGTGCGGTCGTCGGGGTCGCCGCGCGCTCGAGATTGACGCGTGTGCCGCGGAGCGCACGCCCCAGCGTGGTGCGCTCGAGCGTCTCTTTGACGACGTCGACGGCGAAGCCGTGGTCGTCGCGCTCGACGACGGTCAGGCACGCGCCGGCCACATTCACGCTCGAGTCGATGGCGAGATCCTCGACCACACGCGAGGACGCGATCTCGAGGCGCACACCCGCAGCGGTCGCTCCCGCGTGTCGGACCGTGCCGATCTCTTCGACGATCCCGCTGAACACAAGCATCGAGGGGGCTAGGCCCCCTCGAAGCCTCCTTCGATCGCGAGATCAGGACCAAGCCTCCGTACTCGTACGTCGCGCAGCTCGCTCGCCGAGGCGACGCCCTCGAGCGCGGGCGGCCCATCGCCCCCCGCGATCGGGGATAGGAGGAGCAGCAGCCGGTCTGCCAGGTGCGATCGGACGAGCGTCCCCGCGACATGCGGGCCGGCCTCGCTCAGGACGGTGTTCACGCCGTGCGCGCCGAGCCAGCGCAGGACCGCCCCGAGATCGAGCCCACCATCGGCGCGCGGAACTGTCGCGAGGAGCACTCCGGCGTCGCGCAGCCGGTTCGTTCGGCGGACGTCCGCGTCCCGCGCCACGAAGATCACCGTGTGCTGCGGATCGTTCGCGCGGACGACCTTCGCAGCCGGTGGCGTTCGCGCGTCCGCATCGACGACCACGCGCAACGGATCGCGTCCTTTGACCTCTCGCACGGTCAGCGCGGGGTCATCGGCGAGCACGGTGCCGATGCCGACCATGACCGCGTCGAACCGGTTTCGCAAGCGGTGCACCTCGCGGAGCGCCGGCTTGCCTGACAGGTAGCGCCGGCCCTTCACCGCGACGCGGCCGTCGACCGTCGCCGCGAGCTTCACCAGCACGAACGGCCGACCGCGGGTGATCCGCGACACGAATCCGGCATTGAGGCGCTCGGCCTCATCACGGAGCATGCCCTCCTCGACCGCGATGCCGGCGGCGCGTAACGCGCGGATCCCCTTCCCATCGGTCCGCGGGTCCACGTCGCGCATCGCGACGACGACGCGCGCGACGCCGGCCTCCTTGATCGCGTCGACGCACGGTGGCGTCCGTCCCTGGTGGGTGCACGGCTCGAGATTCACATACAGGGTCGCTCCACGTGCGTCCCCGGCTTTTCGCAGCGCGTTCACCTCGGCGTGGGGCTCGCCCGCCGCGTGGTGATATCCCTCGCCGATCACGCGGTCGTCGCGCACGAGGACCGCCCCGACCAGCGGGTTGGGGCTGGTGCGTCCGGCGGCTCGCGCCGCAAGGCGCAGCGCGCGGCGCATGTACGTGGTGTCGCTCTCGGTCACGGCTGCTAGTCTGCGGCCCTCGCGGCCACCGCTCTCGACGGCATCGCCGCGCGCCTTCCCGCACGAGCTCAAGGGGATCCCCGAGTCGCGACAGGTGTTCGCCGTCGCGTAAGCGGCCTCAGGCCGCTTGCATAATTATCCATCCAACCGCATAATTTACCGCCTATGCCGACGAGGGTGGCGATCGCGGGCGCGACGGGCTACGCCGGCGGCGAGCTGGCGCGTCTGGTCCTGCGCCATCCCGAAGCGCGCCTCGTCGCCGCGGTCGCGCGCTCGCATCAGGGTGAGCCCCTCCGCGCGGCGCAGCCGCACCTGCATACCGCCCCGGATTCGCTCGTCGTCAGCCGGGAAGTCGGCGATGCCGAGGTGGTGTTCACGGCACTGCCCGCAGGCGAGGCCGCGAAGCAGGCTGGCGTGTGGCTCGGGGAAGGCCGCACGGTCATTGACATCGGAAGCGATTTCCGCCTGCGCGATCCGGCCCTGTACGAGCGGTGGTACGGCTACGCGCATCCCGCCCCGGAGCTCCTGAAAGAGGCGGTCTACGGTCTCACCGAGCTGACGCGCGACCGCGTCCGCAGGGCTCGGCTCATCGCGAATCCCGGCTGCTATCCGACCGCTGCGCTCCTGGCGCTCGCGCCGGCGCTCAAAGCGCGACTCGTCACCGAGGACCTGATCGTCGACGCGAAGTCAGGGGTGAGCGGCGCCGGTCATACGGTCGATGAGGCGTTTCTCTACGGGAGCATCGACGAGAGCGTGCGACCGTACGGTGTCCCCAAGCACCGGCACACGCCCGAGATCGCGCAGGAGGCGGCGCTGCTGCTGGGCGCCCAGCCCAGGCTCACGTTCACGCCGCACCTGGTACCGATGACGCGCGGTCTCATCGCCACCTGCTACGCGCCGCTCCGCTCTGGAAAGACGGCGAAGGACGTCGCTGAGACGTACGCGCGTGAATATTCCGAGGAGCCGTTCGTGCGCGTGGTCGGCACGTATCCGGCCACGAAGGCGACCCTCGGGAGCAATTGGTGCCTCGTGCACGCGATCGTCGACGAATCGACATCCCGCCTCGTCGTATTCGCGGTGCTCGACAACCTGGTGAAGGGCGCGGCGGGTTCGGCGCTCCAGAACTTCAACGCGCGCTTCGGCTATCCCGAGACGATGGGCCTCGAAGCGCTCCCGCTCTGGCCATGAGCTACGACGTCCTCGGATTCACCGCCGGCGCCGCGGCCGCCGGCGTAAAGGATGGGACGCCGAGCCGGCTCGATGTCGCGCTCATCGTCTCGGACCGCCCCTGCGCAGCGGCCGGGGTGTTCACGACAAACCAGGTCATCGCCGCGCCGTGCATCGTCACGCGCAGTCATCTGGAGCGCGGAAATCTGCGCGCGATCGTCGTGAACTCGGGCAACGCCAACGCCTGCACCGGCGAGCAGGGCGAGCGCGATGCTGTCGCCATGGCGCAGGCCGCCGCGGACGCGGTCGGCTGCTCGCCCTACGACGTCGCGGTGGCGAGCACCGGGGTCATCGGGGTGCCCCTCCCGGTCGACCGGATCGCGAGCGCGGTCCGGTCGATGAAGCTCGGGCCGACAGGATTCCAGGACGTCGCGAGGGCGATCATGACGACGGACACGCGTCCCAAGCTGCGGCACGTCGATCTGCCCCTGAGCACCGGCATCGTACGGCTGCGCGGGATCGCCAAGGGTGCCGGAATGATCCATCCGAACATGGCGACCCTCCTCGCGTTCGTGCTGAGCGACGCGGACGTCGCCGTCGACGATCTGCGCACGATCGCCCGCGACGCGGCCGACGCGAGCTTCAACCTGATCAGCGTCGACGGCGACACGAGCACGAACGACACGTTCCTGGTGCTGGCGAACGGGGCCTCAGGCGTGAGGGTCCGCGGCGCCGACCTAAAGCTCTTCGCGAACGCGGTGAGCTTCGTGGCCGAAGGGCTTGCGCGAGAGATCCTTGCAGACGGCGAGGGAGTCACCAAAGTATTCGAGGTCCACGTGCGCGGAGCCGCGTCCGTGGAGGATGCGCGTCGCGCGGCCCGAACGATCACGACCTCGAACCTGGTGAAGACCGCGGTGCACGGCGCGGATCCGAACTGGGGCCGGATCCTGGCGGCCGCAGGTCGGTCCGGGGCGAAGATCGATCAGACGCGCGCGACCGTGCGCATTGCCGACGTCGTGGTGTTCGCGAGCGGCGCCCCGTGCCCGTTCGATGCCGCCACGGTGCGACGGATCTTCGAGCAGAAGGAGATCGCGATCGAGGTCGACCTCGGCGTCGGATCGCACTCCGCGCGCGCCATGGGCACCGACCTCTCCGCGGAATACGTGCGGATCAATGCCGAATACACCACGTAGGGACGTCCTGGTGCTGAAGATCGGCGGTTCCGTCGGCGCTGAGACGGACGCTGCCCTCGATGCGGTCGTGTCGCTCTGCGACGGCGGCCATTCCCTCGTCGTCGTGCACGGGGGCGGCCCGGCGGTCGGCGAATGGGCCGAGCGGCTCGGCATGGACACAAGGTTCGTGCGTGGGCTGCGGGTCACCGATCCCGATACGCGGGACCTCGCGCTGGCGGTCCTCGGCGGCCTGACGAACGGTCGCGTGGTCGCGACGCTGATCGCACGCGGCGTTCCTGCGGTCGGTCTCACCGGGATCGATGGCGGCCTCCTTCGCGCGGAACGCGAGGATGCCGAGCTCGGACTGGTGGGCAAGGTGACGCTCGTAGACAGCGCCCTGCTCGAAGAGCTGCTCGATGCGGGCAGGGTTCCCGTGATCGCGCCGGCGGCCCTCGGGCAAGACGACGGCGACATCCTCAACGTGAACGCCGATGCCGCCGCCGGCGCGATCGCCGCCAGCCTCGCCGCGCGATTGCTCGTCTTCGTGACCGACGTGCCCGGCGTGCGCGGAAAGGACGGCCGCGTCATCGGCCGGCTGGACGCTGACCGGGTCCGCGCCCTCGTCGACGACGGGACGATCGAGGGAGGGATGCTGCCGAAGGTCGAGGCATGTCTGGTCGCCGCGGCCGCAGGGTGCCGCGCGGCGATCGTGGCGACCCGCGGCATGGATTCGGTCGAGCGACTTCTCGCCGGCGAGCAGGTCGGCACCGTGTTCGAGGCCGCCGCATGAGGGAGGCGCTCGCTCGCAAGCACCATCGACAGCAGGCGCTCCTGCGCGCCGTCGCGCAGCAGCGGCTCTCGACCCAGGCCGAGCTCGTTCGCGCCCTTCGGGGAGCGGGTTACCCGGCGACGCAGGCGACCGTCTCGCGCGACATCGTCGAGCTCGGTCTGGTGAAGGTCGCGCGCGACGGCGCGCACGCGTATGCGCCCCCATCCGCGGCAACGCCCGGGGGTGGCACGGAGCGACTGCGTCGCTTTTGCGAGGACTACCCGGTCGAGGGCGCGCTTGCCGCGAATCTCGTCGTCCTGCGCTCGCTGCCGGGAACGGCGAACGCGCTGGCCGCGGCCCTCGACGCATCGCGGATCGAGGAAGCGATCGGAACGCTCGCGGGCGACGACACGGTGTTCGTCGCGGCCTCGACGGAGCGGCATGCCCGCGCGCTGCTGGGCCGGTTGACGACCTTCGGCATCGCGCGACGGGAGGCGAAGTGAGCAAGCCGTACGCCGGCGAGACCTGCGTGCTCGCCTACTCCGGCGGGCTCGATACGAGCGTCGCGGTGGCCTGGTTGCGCGAGGCGCTCGGGTTCGAGGTCGTGACCTGCACCGGCGATCTCGGCGCGACCGGTGACCTCGAAGCGGTGCAGCGTAAGGCGATCGCGAGCGGCGCGCGGAAAGCTATCGTGCAAGACGCCCGCGAGATCTTCGTCCGCTATTTCGTCTGGCCTGCGCTGCAGGCCGGTGCGCTCTACGAGGACCGTTACCCGCTCGCGACGGCGCTCGGCCGTCCACTGCTCGCGAAGCTTTTGGTCGACGCCGCGCGCGCGGAAGACGCGCGGTTTGTCGCGCACGGCTGCACCGGCAAAGGGAACGACCAGGTACGCTTCGACCTCGCGGTCGGCGCGCTCGCGCCCGACCTCACGGTCATCGCTCCGATGCGCGGCGGGATGAACATGACGCGGGACGAAGAGATCGACTACGCCCGCAAGCGTGGCATCCCCGTCGAAGCGACGAAGAAGAGCCCGTACAGCGTCGACGAAAACCTCTGGGGTCGCTCCATCGAGGCCGGCGTGCTCGAAGACCCATGGGACGCGCCGCCGCGCGACGTCTTCGCGTGGACCGTCGACCCGGATGAAGCGCCGGTCAAGCCGCGCGAGATCGCGATCGGCTTCGAGGAAGGCATTCCGGTGTCGCTCGACGGTTCGAAGGCCGGCGGCCCCCTACTCGTGCAGCGTCTGAACGACGTCGCGGGCAAGCACGGTGTGGGACGCATCGACATGGTCGAGGACCGCCTGGTGGGGATCAAATCGCGCGAGATCTACGAAGCGCCGGCCGCGGTCGTCCTGCATCAGGCGCACCGGGCGCTCGAGTCGCTGGTGCTGACCAAGGAGGTGTTGCGCTTCAAGTCGGTGATGGCCCGTGAGTACGCTGAGCTCGTTTACAACGGCCTCTGGTTCTCGGCACACCATCAGGATCTCGCCGCGTACGTGCGCAGCACGCAGCGCTTTGTCACCGGCGAGGTGCGCGTGCGGCTCGACCGCGGGACCTTGACCGTGACCGGGCGGCGCTCGCCCCACTCGCTCTACTCGACCGCCCTTGCGACCTACGGCAAAGGTGACGCCTTCGATCACAAGGCGTCGGAAGGATTCATCAAGGTGTTCGGGCTTCCGCTCCGCAACCAGGCCCGGACGCAAGCGCTCTGGGGCGCGGACAGCGAGGCCGCGCTCGAGATCCCGAGAAAGCCACTCTCGGCGCCGCGGCGGAAGACAGCGGACAAGCGCAAGCGGTGAAAGATCTCTGGTCCGGCCGATTCGAAAAGCCTCTCGATCCACGGATCCGCGAGTTCACCTCATCGCTCGAGCTCGACAAGCGCATTGCCGCGCACGACGTCCGCGGCAGCATCGCTCACGCGCGCATGCTTGGCAGGCAGGGGATCGTGACCCCCGAAGAGTCCGCGGTCCTCGTGCGAGAGCTCGGCGCCATCGCGGGCGAGATCTCCTCGGGCGCGTTCGCGTGGCCCGCCGGGGCGGAGGACGTCCACTCCGCGATCGAGCAGGCTCTTCGCGCGCGCGCGGGCGATGTCGCCGGCAAGCTTCATACGGCGAGAAGCCGGAACGATCAGATCGCGCTCGACCTCCGTCTGTTCGTGATCGAGCTGCTCGATGACCTCGAGGGTGCGGTCCTGCGGCTTGCGCAAGCGCTCGTCGCGCGTGCGCATGATGAGGTGGAGACCATCCTTCCCGGTTACACCCATCTTCAGCGCGCCCAGCCGGTCTCCCTGGCGCACCATCTGTTGGCGCACGTCGAAGCTCTCCGCAGGGACCGTCAACGGATCGCCGAGGCCCGAGAGCGCGCCGCGACGTCACCGCTCGGTGCGGGCGCGCTGGCTGGGACATCGCATCCGGTGGATCCGGCCTCGGTCGCGCGGGAGCTTGGCCTCGAGCGCGTCTTCCGCAACAGCGTCGACGCCGTCGCGGATCGCGACTTCATCGCCGACTTCCTGTACGTCGCCGCCCTGACCGCTGTGCATGCCTCACGCCTCGCGGAGGAGCTCGTGCTCTGGTCGAGCGCGGAGTTCGGCTTCGTCGAAATGTCGGACGAGCACGCGACCGGGTCCAGCATCATGCCGCAGAAGAAGAACCCCGACGTTCCCGAGCTGGTGCGCGGGCGGAGCGGGAGGGCGATCGGCGATCTCGTCGCGGTGCTGACGACCATGAAGGGCCTTCCGCTTGCCTACGCCGGCGACCTGCAGGAGCAGCGCCTCCCGCTCTACGACGGCGCGGCGGTGGCGCCGGCACTCAGTACCCTCGCGCTCGTCATCGGGAGCCTGCGCTTCGATCGCGAAGCGATGCTGCGCGCGACCGATCGCGGGATGCTCGGTGCGACCGACCTCGCGGATCACCTCGCGAAGCGCGGCGTCCCTTTCCGCGAGGCGCACGAGATCGTCGGACGGATCGTGCGCGAACGGCTCGCCCAAGGTAATGACCTCGTCGGCATGAGCGCCGCGGAGCTTCGCGCCTACGACGGGCGTTTCGAGCCGGACGCGCTCGAGGTTATTCGTCCTGAGCGGTCCCTCGCGTCTCGCGCGTCCCCCGGCGGCACCGCACCGGATCGCGTCCGCAAGGCCCTTGCCGAAGCGAGCGAGGCGGTCCGCCGTTGAGCGTCGCCATCCGGCCGGCGCGTGTCGAAGACGTCCTAGACATGCAGGAGGTGATCAACCGCTATGCGGCGGAGGACCGCATGCTCGAACGCTCGCGCGATTTCCTCCTCGAGCACTTGCGCGACTTCCTGGTGGCCGAGGGACCGCCGGGGGGTTCGAGGGCGCCGTCCACCCCGACGTTTCTGGGCTGCTGCGCGCTCGCCGTCCTGACGCCGGACCTCGCCGAGGTCCGCTCGCTGGCGGTGCGGCCTGAGGCGTCGGGCCGCGGGATCGGGCGTGCCCTGGTGCATGCGTGTGTGGCCGAAGCCCGCCGGCTGGGAGTGCGACGCGTATTCGCGTTGACGCTGGTGCCGGAGTTCTTCGAGCGGTGCGGATTCATGCTCACGAGCCTCGGCCGGCTGCCCGAAAAGAGCGCCGCGGAGTGCCCGATCTGTCCCAAGCGCTTCAAGTGCGACGAGCACGCGATGCTCTTGCACCTTGACGGGACCATTCCGCTGCCGCTCGCGGCGGGCGAGCCGGTCGGCTACACGCGCCTGTTCCTCGGACGCGAACCCGAGGTCTGAGCGGGGATGGCTGTTCGGCTGGGTCCGCGAGGCACGCGTGGCGCCAGCATCCCAAAGCTTCCACGATGGGCGGTTTGGGTATTCAGCCGGGTCGAGCGGTTGTTCTGGATCCTGTTCGGGCGTCGGATGCGTGTGCAGGGTCGACCGCTGCTACGCCTCACCACCCGCGGCGGGAGGACGGGCCAATCCCGATCGACCACGCTCGGCTGGTTCCCTGACCCGCGTGGCGAGGATTCCTGGCTGGTCGTCGCGTCGTTCGCGGGCTCAGCGACGCATCCAGCCTGGGCGCTGAACCTGGCGAAGCACCCCGACGATGTATCGGTCGAGATCGACGGTCGCAGCTTCCGAGCTCGAGCCCAGACGCTGCATGGGTCCGAGCGTCAGCAGGCGTGGGCCATGATCGTGCAGCTCGCGCCAGGCTACGGGAAATACGCCGAGCAGACTGATCGCGAGCTTCCGGTCATACGACTCGTGCGCATCGACTGATCGCCGTTCGCTAGGCTCCGGGCGTGAGCCGAACCGGCAAGGCCGCGCGCTTTTTCGCCGCGGGATTCGACACCGTCGCGATGGGCGCTCTCGCGTATGACGCGACGGGCGGCCGCGTTGCGGCGACGGCGACGGAGTGGGTGCTCTGGGGCGCGGTCCTGGCCGCCGCGGTCTGCGCGCTCGTGATCGTCGTCGACAGCGCAGCGGCGCTCGCGTGGAGCGCGATCGGTTACGTCCTGTTCGGCGGTCTCCTGACACGGGGCAGTCCGCACTTCGGATTCATTCTGCTCGCGCTCGCGCTCGCCCCGATGGTCCCGCGGCCACGCGGCTCGCTCAGCCTCGGCCTCGGTATCGCGGCGGTCGCAGCCGGCGTGTCGCGGATCCTGTTCGAGCTCGCGCCCTAACATCAACCTCGCGTGACCACACGCCCAACCGTCCGTGCCGCGAACGCACTCATCGCGAGCGGCCACCACCTGGCGACGGCCGCGGGCCTTGCCGCGCTCCGTGACGGGGGTAGCGCCGCTGACGCCGCGGTCGCCGCGGCTGCGGTCTGCGCGGTCGTCATGCCGCATCGCACGGCGATCGGCGGGGACGTCTTCGCGCTCGTCTATGACGCGCGAACGCGCGAGGTCACGGCCTACAACGGATCGGGTGCCGCGCCGCACGCGCTCGATCGGGAGCGCTTCGGTGCCGCGTTCCCCGATCAGGGCGCGGGCATCGCTACCGTCCCGGGTTTCATCGCCGGCCTGGCCGATCTCTCCGCGCACCACGGGCGTCTCGGCCTCGATCGCGCGCTCGCACCGGCGATCGCGTACGCCGAGGACGGCTTCCCGGTCAGCGACCGGCTCGCTGCCGCGACCGCGGAAGAAGGCGAACGACTCGCGCGCGACGACGAAGCCGCGCGAGTGTTCGGTCCCCGAGGTCGGTGGCCGCGCGCCGGCGAGATGCTCCAGCAGCCCGACCTCGCGGCGACCCTTCGCACGATCGCCCGCGACGGCGCCGACGAGTTCTATCGCGGCGAGCTCGGCGAGCGTTTCGCGACCGCGATCGCGTCGATCGGCGGGCTGATCGACCGGGCTGACCTTGCGGCGCATCACACCGATCGTCCCGAGCCGCTCGCGATCGATTACCACGGGCTCCGCGTCTTCGGTCAGCCGCCGGTCTCGCAGGGGCACATCCTTCTGGAGGAGCTCGCCATCGCTGACGGACTGGACCTCGCTTCACACGAACGAGGAAGCGCGGAGCTCGTGCATCTCATGGTCGAGACGAAGAAGCTCGCATTCGCCGACCGCGACGCCCATGCCGGCGACCCGGCGCGGGTGGACTTCGAGGCGCGTCGTCTTCTGGACGCGGGTTTTGTGGCGAGCCGCCGCCGCGCACTCAACGCCAAGGCGAGCGAGCGGATCGAAGCGGGCTCGTTCATGACTCCCGCGGACACCACCTATCTCGCGGTCGTCGACCGCGACGGCAACGCGGTCTCTTTGATCGAGAGCGTGTTCAGCTCTTTCGGCGCCGCCTGCGTAGTGCCGGGCACAGGCATCCTGCTCAACAACCGGCTCACCGGCTTCTCGCTCGATTCGCGCTCGCCGAACGCGGTCGCTCCCGGCAAGAGGCCCGTGCACACGCTCAACACGGTCATCGTGCTGGACGGGTCGACGCCGAGGTTCGTGTTCGGCACTCCCGGCCGGCACGCCCAGGTGCAGACGAACTTCCAGCTCGCGGTCGGGCTCATCGACTTCGGACTCGATGTCCAGCGCGCGATCGAGGAGCCACGCTGGTACCACGACTCCGGCCGCACCCTGAAGATGGAGCGCCGGTACCCGGAGGCCGTGCGCCGTGCGCTCGGCGCGAAAGGTCACGACGTGCTACTGCTTGGCGACTGGGACGAGGTCACCGGCGGCGCGCAGGTGATCGCTATCGAGCCGAACGGGGCATTCGCGGGAGGCGCGGATCCGCGTCGCGAGGGTTACGCCGCTGGCTACTAGGGGCCAGGGGGCTCCGTCCCCTCGGACCCCCGAACTTCGCGGCCCCGTACTAGCACTTCTCTTCACCTGCGCGGCGGTGCTCGGCGCGTGCGAGCCAGGACCCCCCGCGCCCGAGCCCGTCGCCCGCCAGTACGCCGCCGCCTGGGAACAGAACGATTCCAAAGCGATGTGGGATCTGCTGACGGAGGACGCCAAGGCGGAGGTGACGACGGCCGGATTCATCGACCGGCTGCCGCGCATCGCCGATGAGATGACGCTCCGCTCGCTCGAAGCCAAGCCCGGGCAGGCGAAGCATCCGCCACTCCCGAACGGCTCACCCGATCCGCGCAAGGCCAGCGTCCCGCTCGACGTCACGTTCCACACGCGGCGCGTCGGCGACGTGGCGCGCGTCATCTCGCTGCAAATGGTGCTCGTCGGCGAGAAGGAAAAGGCCGTCTGGCGCATCGCGTGGACGCCGGAGGCCATCCTTCCGCACCTTGTGACGGGGCGTCTCGTGCGCATGACGCGCCTTCCGACCTCCCGCGGCCGGATCATCGCTCGCGACGGCACCGAGCTCGCGACTTTCGTGGAGACCGGCCTCGTCGGCGTCGTGACCGGTCAGATCCGCTCGGAGGCCGGCCTGCTCGCGTCGCTCTCGTCCGTGCTCGGGATGAAGCCGGAGGACATCAGGGCGAAGTACACCCAGTCATGGGTCAAGCCTGACCTCTTCGTCCCGATCAAGGCCATACCCGTGTCGCAAATGGACGGCATCAAGGCACGGCTTGGGGTCATCGAGGGTGTTGCCATACAGGCCACGCGGGTCCGCAGTTATCCGACGGGGCTGGCTTCACAGGCGCTTGGGTACCTCGCCGAAGCCAGCGATGAGGAAGCCAAGGCGAAGACGGCGCGGGGTGTGCAGGCCGGCGATCTCATCGGTATGAAGGACACCGGGCTCGAGGCGACGCTCGACGACGAGCTCGGTGGTAGCTACGGATGGCGCCTCGGCATCGTCGAATCCGACGAACGCCCGGTCGAGACCCTCGCGGAGACCGCGCCCGTGCCCGGCCGCGACGTCGTGCTTTCGCTCGATCCGAAGCTGCAGCGCGCGGCCGAGAACGCGCTCGGCGATCAGAAGGGCGCGATCGTCGCGGAGGATCCCTGGACCGGCGAGATCCTCGCGATGGCGAGCCGACCGACATTCGATCTCAACGCTTTCGTTTCAGGCGACGCGCCTCTGATCGCGCGCTACTCGGCCGATCCGAAGCGGCCGTTCTTCAACCGCGCCACGTTCGGCCAGTACCCCACGGGGTCGTCGTTCAAGCCGGTCACGTCGACTGCCGCGTTGCGGAACGGCGTGTACAAGTGGGGCGACCGCATCGACTGCCCGCTCCGCTGGACCGGCTACGGCGAGCAATGGGCTCAGTTGAACCACGAGAGCGTCGCGCTTGGACCGATCGATCTGCGCACCGCGCTCGCGCGAAGCTGCAACACGTTCTTCTACGAGATCGGCAAGCGTCTCAACGATCGCGATCCGAACATCCTCCCGAACACGGCGAAGAGCTTCGGTCTCGGGAAGGCGACGGACATCGACTTCGTGTTCGAGGCGGAGGGCCTCGTGCCGAGCGTGGATTGGAAGAAGCAGCACTTCACCAGCCCCGCGGATCAGGTCTGGAATCCAGGCGACGCGACGAACCTTGCCATCGGGCAGGGCTTTCTGCTCGCGACGCCGCTCCAGATGGCCAACTACGCCTCCGCCCTCGCGAACGACGGGATCGTGTGGAAGCCGCGGCTCGTGATCGAGCTCCGCGACCGCGACGGCAAGACCGTAAAGACCTATCCGAAAACGCAGGCCGGGTCTGCACTTTCGATCCCGACCGATCTGTCGCTCATCCGCGACGGCATGCACGCGGTGACGACCGACCCAGACGGGACGGTCTCATCGGTGTTCCGCACCTACTCGGTCAGCACCGCCGGTAAGAGCGGGACCGCCGAGACCTCGGCAACCGGGAAGGTGGATGCGTGGTTTATCGGTTACGCCTCGTTCGAGCAACCCTCGATAGCGATCGCCGCCGTGCTTGACGAGTACACCGAGCGGCCCGGCGTCTTCGGTTCGGTCGATTCCGCCATCGCCGCGAAGGCGGTTTTCGCCTCGAGGTTCGGGACACCTTGAGCCGGCGCCTGCCCGGCTGACCTAAACTTTTCGTATCCCCACCCTGACCGACGTACCGGCTTCGCGTGTGCTCGATAACGGGCTCGTGATGCACGCCCTCGAGGCGCGACACGCTCCGGTCGTTTCGCTCTGGGTCTGGTACCAGGTCGGCGGGCGCAACGAAGTTCCCGGTACGACGGGGATGTCCCATTTCCTCGAGCACATGCTCTTCAAAGGCACGCCAGCGCACCCCAAGGGCGACCTCGACAAGCTGCTCGCGCGATACGGAGCGCTCTGGAACGCCTTCACCAGCGAGGACGTGACCTGCTACTTCGAGACCGTGCCCAAAGAACGCTATCCCGTCGCGCTTGAGCTCGAGGCCGACCGCATGCGCAACGCGCTCATCTCGCCCGAAGAGACCGAAGCCGAGCGGACCGTCATCGTCAGCGAGCGCGAGGGACTCGAGAACGATCCGTCGTTCCTTCTCGGCGAGCAGCTGCAGCGGATCGCGTTCTCACGCCATACCTACGGGCAGGGCGTCATCGGAAGCAAAGAGGAGATCAAGCTGATGACGCGCGACGGTCTCTACGCCCATTACCGCCGGCACTACGCGCCGAACAATGCGTACTTCATCGTCGCGGGCGACGCACCGGCCAGTGAGCTCCTCGAGCGCGCCGCCGCGGCGTTCGGACCCCTCGAAGCCGAAGCGCCGGCCGAATCTCCAAAGGCGCCCGAGCCGCCCCAGTTCGGCGAGAAGCGCGTCGTCGTTCGGCGCGCCGGTGGCGCCCTTCCTATCCTTCAGGTCGGTTACCACGGGCCAGCCGCAAGCGACCCGCGCGCGCCCGCGCTCTCGATGCTCGCCGTGGCGCTAGCGGGTGCGACCGCGGGCGGCGGGGAGACGGCATCGGGCCGTTCGTCGCGACTCTACCGAGCGCTCGTCGACACAGGACTCGCGACGGCGGTGGATGCGTCCTTCCAGCTCATGAAGGACCCGTACCTCTTCGTCGTCGAGGCGCACCTACGTTCGGGCGTGACGCACGAGCAGGTCGAGCGCGTGATCCTCGACGAGCTCGCGCGCACCGCGCGCGAACCACTCTCCGACGATGAGTTCGCGCGCACGCGGCGGCAGATGCTTTCGGCGAGCGCCTTCATGACCGACACGATCACCTGGCGCGCTTTCCGCTTCGGCCAGCTGCTTGCGACCGGCGCGGCGAGCTCGCTCGTGCAGTGGTACGACCGGCTCGCCGCGGTCACCGCCGAGGAGATACGCGCCGCGGCCGACGCCATCTTCCAGGAGAAGAGCCGCGTGGTCGGATGGTTCGTTCCGGAGCTGTCGTGAACGTCCAGCGCCACCGTCTACCGAACGGTCTGCGGATCGCGGTCGCGCCGATCAGCGGACTTCGGTCGGTGGCGACGCTCCTCGCAGTCGAAGCCGGGCAATGGTTCGAGCCGGCCGGGCGTCCGGGCGTCGCACGCTTTTGCGCGCAAGCGATGCTGCGCGGGACGACCAAGCGCGATGCCAAGAGCTGGGCCGACGCGCTCGACGCGATCGGCGCGGCCGCGCGTCTCGACGTCGGGCCGCACGCGGCCACCTTCAGCGCGCAGTCGCTCGGTGACGACGTTGGCGAGCTGCTGGCGCTCATGGCGGAGGCCGTTGTCACCCCGGCATTCGCCCCGAAAGAGGTCGAGCTCGTGCGGCAGCAGACCGTCGCGCAGCTCGAAGAGGATTCGCGCAACACCCGCGCGGTCGCCGAGCGGGTGTGGCGGGAGCTTCTCTATCCGCCGGCACACCCCTTCCACGCGCGGCCGATCGGCGATCCAGTGGTAGTGCGTGCCGCGACGGCCGAGGAGCTTCGCGCGCATCACGAGCGGGCGATCCGTCCGGATGGGGCCGTGCTCGTCGTCGCGGGCGGCATTGAGGCAAAGCGCCTCTTCGAGGAGGCCGAGCACGCCTTCGCGGAGTGGTCCGCGCGCGGCCCGCGCGAATCCCGGAGCGTTCCCAGCGTGTCGCTCGGGGGCACGGTCCGCCGGATCGAGATCGTTCCCGACAAGACGCAGAGCGACGTCGTCCTTGGTTGGCCGGGGCTGCCGCGAACCGACTCTCGGTTCGTGGCCGCCCGCGTGACGAACATGGTGTTCGCGGCGGACACGTTCGCGAGTCGGGCAGGCCATGTGGTCCGTGACGAGCTTGGCCTCGCGTACTACGTCTTCAGCACGCTCGGCACGTCGCGCGGGCAGTCGCCGTGGACCGTCCGCATGGGCGTCAACCCGATCAACGTCGAGCGCGCCGTGAGCGTCACCCTCGACGAGCTTCGCAAGATCGTCGGCGGGAAGGTCTCGGAGGATGACCTCGAGCTCGCGCAAGACAAGCTCGTGGGCGAGCTCGATGTCGCGCGCGAGAGCCCCGGAGGGGTCGCGTCGCTCATGCTCGAGGGCGAGGTCTTCGAGCTCGGGCCGGACCACGTTGAGCGATACCCGCGCGAGCTTCGTGCCGTGACGCTCGACCAGGTGATCGAGACGGCACGCGCGTTCCTTCCCCCTGACCGTCACGCGCTGGCGATCGCTGGACCGCCGCTGCCGGTGGCGGACTGAGCTTTCCCGCCGCCACGCGTTCGCTGCTCGACCGCGCCCGCGAGGTCGATATCGAAACGCGCTCACCGGAGGGTCGAGTCCACAGCGTGCCGATCTGGATCGTCGTCGACGGCGACGACGTGTTCATTCGCACCTATCGCGGGAAGACCTCGCGCTGGTATCGCGAGCTGCTGGCCGGTCCGGGCGCCCTGGTGGTCGACGGGAAACGAGTTCGCGTGCATGCCGTGCCGGCGACCGACCCGGAGTCGATCAAGCGCGCATCGGATGGGTACCGCAAGAAGTACGCGAAGAGCGGCTCCCTCGACGCGATGCTCCGCCGCTCGGTTCTCCCAACGACGCTTCGCCTCGAGCCAGCCTGATGCGAAACGCGATGGACCAGTTCACGCTGCGTGACCTTCAGTACATCGATTCGCTGCACGGCGAGCTCTCGCCGGTCTTCGCCAAGATGGACGAACAGGGTGCGAAAGACAGTATCCCGATCGTCGCGACCGCGGTCGGCCGAGCTCTGTTCGTTCTCGTGCGCGCGACGGGGGCGAAGCGCGTCGTCGAGGTCGGGACGGCCATCGGCTACTCGGCGCTCTGGATGGCGTTGGCCCTGCCGCCGGATGGACGGATAGTCACGATCGATCCTGACCGCGAGCGCACGGCTCGCGCGCGCGCCTTCTGGAAGGAAGCAGGTGTCAGCGATCGCATCGAGGTGCGGAACGCTAGGGCGCTCGACGAGTTGCCCAGGCTGGACGGACCGTTCGATCTCGCGTTTATCGATGCGCTCAAGCCCGAGTACGAGGGCTATCTTGCTGCGACCCTGCCTCTCCTACGCGCCGGGGGCACCGTGGTCGTCGACAACCTGCTGTGGGACGGCCGAGCATCGGGTGCCGTCGCTGCGGACGACGCATCGACGAACGCGATCCGGGAGTTCAACCGAAAGTTCGTGAAACATCCCTCGCTCGACGCAACGATCCTTCCCGTCGGTGACGGTCTCGGGATCGGAGTGAAGCGCTAGCTCATCGCGAGACCCTTTCTTGCGCTTCGAAGCGGTCGGAAAGCTGCTTGAGATCGTCGAGGCGGGCCTGCCACCGCCGATCCAGCTCCGCGATCGCGGTTTGCGGCGAGCGTCCGCTCAGCCTGGCGTAGTCGGCGGTGATCGTCGCGGCGTCGCGGAAGTTCTTCGCGAGTCCCGTGCGGTACCACTCGAGCCGGCCCGGCACGACGGTGTTCGTGACGGTATCGGCGATCAGGCCGTAGAGCGCCGATGCCTGGGCCATTTCGGTCGAATCCCGATCCGTCCACGCCCCCGACCGATCGAACACCGCGGTTACCAGGGTGCTGGCCTGATCGACCAGCTTGGCGTTCGAATCGATCATCGCGTTCCATTTGTCGCGCTCCGCCGCCTCCTGCGCGCCCATCGTCTCGCTGAGGCCGACGAAGCCCGCCGACACCAGGCCGACAGCGATGAGGCCGATCAGCGTGACGAGCTGCGTCGTCCGCCGCGTGCCGGACGACACGGTGAAATAGCGGAGGAGCCCGCGGAGCAGCTGGAATCCGCCGAAGACCAGCGGGCCCCAGGCGAGGAAGTAGGTCCCTTCCGAGAACGCGTAGGTCCCGGCGGTGACGAGACCGCCGCCCGCGAACCACAGACCGCCGTTGCGCGCGTACTTGAAGGCACGATCGGACTCGTCGGCCGATCCCGTCGCGACCTCTCGCATGAGCGCGGCGAGCCGCACGTCGTAGGCGCTTCGCTCGTCGGGGTCGACGAGCGTTGCGAGCGCCTCGTCCAGACTTGCCCGGATCTGCGGCGCGTTGGCCGGCGGTGAGTCGTTCAACCGCAGGACATCGCGGCCGTAGGCCGAGCGGATCTCCATTTCGGTCGCATCCTTCGGGACGCCCAGCAGGTCGTAATACCCGGCCAAGGCTCGCGATCGTGACACCAGGCTTATCGCGTCGGAAGCCGCACACCTCGCTCTGAGACCTCGACGAGACCCTCCGCAGCGAGAGCTCGGACAAGTCGTGGCACGCGCGTATCGATCACGGCGCGGCGAAGCGCTCGCAGCGTCACACCATGGCGGCTCTCGCCGAGCGCACGCAGGATCGCGCCGCGCACGCGCCGGTCGCTCGTCGCGAAGGGCGGCTGCCTGCGCCGTACGACGTCGTCGGCGCCGGTGTATGCGCAGACTGAACTGAGCGGACATCCCTCGCAGCGCGGCCGCCTGGCGACACAGATGGTCGCGCCGATGTCCATGAGCGCGTGATGCCAGCGCGCCGGTTCGCGGACCGACCCCATATGCCGGTCGAGCTCCACCGCCTCGCGCTCGGTCGCGCTGCGTCCCAGGACCGCACGACCCAGAACGCGTCGGATGTTGGTGTCGGCGAACGGCGTCGCGTCGCCGTGCGCGAAGCACGCGACCGCCGACGCGGTGTACGGGCCGACACCCGGTAGGACGTCGAGCCCAGCCACGTC
>VBDX01000038.1 GCA_005881885.1 Chloroflexota bacterium | reverse complement strand
GGCAGAACTGCATCACCGGCTTCGCTGTGAGCAGATCCAGGATCGCGCTCGTCGAGTCGTCGCCGCCCATCTGCCCGAAGAGCCTCGAACCGTCTCGCGACCACCACGTATCGACGAGGAAGGAATACTCGCCGAGCTTCCGGACGGAACTGGTTCGAGATCGCAGCCACACCACCTGAGGCAGGTTCACACCGCAACAAGTCGGACCCTCGATAGTGGCGAACTGGTCGGCCCGTGGCCGCCAGCCCGCAGACCCCAGAAAGGAATCCGCGCCGCTCGGCCGGTAGACATCGGTCCTCTTCTTCGAGGTGACATCGAACGTGTATGCGACCGTCTCTCCGCCGAACGCGCTGCGCGAACTCCAGACGAGGGCTTCGCGCTCGCTCACGAATTGCGCGCCCGCGCCCGGCCCCATCGCGGTGATGTCCCCGCCGACGATCTTCAGCCCGGCCGCCGAGCGGTCGATCCGCGCCTCGGCCGAGCTCACCGGGACGAGCGTCGCCTGATATCCGGTTTCGCCGAGGCCGAGCCCGAACACGAGGAGCGTGCCGCCCGGCGAGAACGCGAACGGGACCGGCGGCGAGCCCACGAACTGTGGGTGGTCGGCGATGAGCCGCCTCATCGAGCCGTCGTCTGTCGATCCGACCCAGAGTCCGGTCATCGTGGGGTTGTCGTCGGCGCGGGCCACCGCGAAGCGCGTCCCGTCCGGTGAGACGAGCGCCTGCCGCGGCGCGCCTTTGAGTAGCAGCTTGGACGAGCCGGCCTCGGGGCGGAGCACGTAGAGGCTGCTTTGCGCTTCCGGTACGTCCAATGAAAGGAGCAGGACCCGGCCGTCGGCCGAGGCTGAGACCGCCGCGCTGGTCTGCGCCGGCGCGCTCTGCACGCGCACGACGTGCGCGCTCGCTACCTCCGCCGCGCGGGCCGCGCCGAGGTCCAGCACGAGCACGCGGAAGTCGTCGCCTGAGCCGACCACGACGTAGCGGAACTCAGCCGGGATCGTGACCTTGGTCACGCTGACCGTCGCGTCGCCGGGGGCGTTCGGCGTTGCGGTTGGACTCGGCTGCGGCGATGGACTTGGGGAAACGGCGACGGCCGTCGGCGAAGGACTCGCCGTCACGGAGGGGCTCGCGCTCGTGGCCGGCGCGGGGGACCGAGTGCTGTAGAGCGCGACGACCGCGACGACGATGAGGATCGACACTGCGATGCCCACGCCCACGGTGGCAGGCCTGTATCGCATGGCCATCCGAGCCTAACGCGGTTCTCCCCCATTCAGGTGTTCCGGGAAGCGGCGGCGCAGTCGAATCTCTTGCCGTGGCGATGGCACTCGACGTCGCGGTCCCGGTAGTCGATCCCTACGGCAGCGTGTTCCGGCTGCTCCGCTCGGTGGAGCTCCCGTTCTCGCTGTTCCGGGTCGAGGATCCTTCCGACGTCGAGGCCGACGCGCCCTTCGCGATCCTGAGCTCGTACGGAAAGGCCGACGCGAGCGCGGTCGACGAGCTCGCTGGGCGCGTGCCGACGGTCGTCTACGCGGTGCAGGTCCGCGCGAGCGATCCCGCCCCGCTCATGAGCGCGCTCGCCTACGTCAGCGACCGGATGCCGGCCGGACTCATTCGCGACGTGATCATGAGCGCGCTCTCACGCTCGACCAGTCGCTAGCCACTCCTCCAGGTCTTCGTGATCTTGCGGATCAGCCAACCGAAGGTCGCCGAGTTGAACTTGTCCTCCTGATCCGGAGCTCCGGCTCGCCGACCGAGCGTGAATGCCCAGACGATCGGGCCGAAGAGGATCACCACGAGCACGAGCGTGAAGAACCACTCCATCTAACGCGGCTCCGGCAGCACTCCGCCAGCGGCATCGAGATAGCGGTCCGGATTCTCCTGGAAGATCCGCTTGCAGCGCTCGCTGTCGAAGAAGTAGACGAGAGCCTCGTAGCGGACACGAATAGCACCGGCCTCGAGGGGCTTGCCGCAGATCACGCAGCGCGGATCGGTCATGGGGGTTCGAGCTCGATGAGCGGCTGATGCGCGCGCACGAGCTGGCCGTTCTCGATGAAGATCCGCCGCACTTTGCCTCCCGCCGTGGAGCGGATCTCGTTGAAAAGCTTCATCGCCTCGATCAGTCCGATGACCTCGCCGGCCGCCACGTTCGAGCCCACCTGGACGTAGGGCTGGGCCTGCGGTGACGGCGAACGGTAGAAGACGCCCGTGAGCGGCGCGTTCACGGTCGGCAGATCCGCAGCGATCGGGGGGGACACGCCCCCGTCCCCCCGCGCACCCGATTGCGCCGAGGGCGGCAGCGTTGCCGCTGCACCCGCGGCGACCGTGCCGTCCTTCGCCACGCGCACGCGCACGCCACCACGTTTCACCTCGAGCTCGCGGACGTCCTCGTGCGCAAGACGTTCGAGCAGCTCGCCCACGAGCGCGTTCGCCTCGGCGCGGATCCGTTTCGGGTCTGGCACTAGGCGATATCCCGACCGATCACGAGCGCGACGTTGTGTCCACCGAAGCCCATCGAATTTGAGAGCGTCACATCGACCCGCACCTTCCGCGAGTGGTTCGGCACATAGTCGAGATCGCACTCCGGATCGGGCACGTCCTGGTTGATGGTCGGCGGAAGCACGCCATCGCGCATCGCGAGGATGCAGAGGCCGGCCTCGATCGCGCCGGCGGCCCCGAGCGTGTGCCCGGTCATGGACTTTGTGGACGACACCGCGAGCTTCCGGGCATGCGCCCCGAACACCGTTTTGAGCGCGGCGGTCTCGGCACCGTCGTTCGCCTGCGTCGACGTGCCGTGCGCGTTGACGTAACCGATCCGCTCGGAAGGCACGTCGGCGTCGGTGATGGCCATCTGCATCGCGCGCACGGCGCCTTCACCGCCGGGAGGCGGCGCGGTCACGTGATAGGCGTCAGCCGATTGGCCGTAGCCAAGCAGTTCGGCAAGGATCGTCGCGCCGCGTGCACGCGCGAAATCGAGACCTTCGAGCACGAGGCAACCCGCGCCTTCGCTGAAAACGAACCCATCGCGCTCCCTGTCGAACGGACGCGACGCCTTCTCGGGAGCGTCGTTCCGCGTGGAGAGCGCGCGAGCCTGGTTGAACGCGCCGATCGCGACCTTGATGAGACCAGCCTCGGCCCCGCCGGCGAGCATGACGTCGGCCTGCCCGCGGCGGATGATCTCGGCGGCTTCGCCGATCGCGTTCGCGCTCGACGCGCAGGCCGAGACATGGCCCATGTTCGGGCCTTTCGCGCCGTACTTCATCGCGATCTCGCCCGCCGCCATGTCGATGATCATCATCGGGATCAGGAAGGGAGAGACCTTCCGCGGGTCCTTGTCATGAGAGAGGATGTTGTCCACGAGCGTCTCGACGCCACCGATACCCGAACCAAAGGCCACGCCCAGACGCGGAGCCAGCTCCGGCGTCACCTCGAGGCGCGCGTCGGCGAGAGCCTGGGCGGCGACCGCGACCGCGAACTGCGCGAAACGGTCCGCGCGCCGCACCTCTTTGCGATCCATGTGCTCGAGTGGATCGAAGTCGCGGACCTCTCCCGCGATCGTCGTTTCGAGGCCCGTCGCATCGAAGCGCGTGATCGGGCCGATGCCGCTCTTGCCCGCGACGATGCCGTCCCACGTCTTCTGCACCGAGGATCCGAGGGGGCTGATCATGCCGATGCCGGTCACAACGACGCGGCGGCGCTCGCGGTCCCGCACGTGGTCGAGTGTATTAGCGGTGCTGGACCGACTGCAGCGCGGCGATCTGCGCCGTTTCTATCAGAGCGGCTCCGGCGAGGAGCGCAAACGCGACCGCGACGAGCGACAGCTCGAGTCGCGTGAGACGGATGTCACGCAGGTGGCGGACCCGCACGAGATTACGATCGGTCAGCCGCCGCTGACGCCAGAGCGACGCGTTCGCGAGAACCGTCGCGAGAACGATGTACGCAAGCAGCTCCGGGACGCCGGCATGTGAGGCGAGAACGCGAAGGTCGAGTGGCGGGATCCGCGCGCCGGGAACGAACAGCGCGAACGAGTTCGTCCCGAGGGCGATCCCGAAGCGGACGAGCCACGTCCACGGCGCGAGGTACGCGAGAGAGATCGGTCCGATGCTGAAGAGGCTCGCGACCGCGATCACGCCGAATCCGAATGCCGCATTCCACACGAAGAGCGTCGTCGCGACTCCGGCCGCGTGCGCGCGCGCATCGAGCTCCGGCACGAGGCCGAGCGTGAAGCGCGTGGCGCCCTCCGGCAGCCACGCGTAGCTCAAGCTCCAGGCGATCACGAATGCACCGCTGCCCACCGCGGCCGCCGTCAGCAAGCGGACGAGAGCGCTGCGGTGGGTGAGCGCGGCGGGAATGACCGACCAGGACACCAAGCCATAGGAACGCTACCGATGCACTGAGCGTACGACCATAGTCCGGTCGGAGTGACACACAGGCGAGCGCATGTGCGTGGGAGCTATATGCGGACGCGAATCCCATCGAAGCGCTCGCCGGCGACGTGGACACGCTGCTCGGCGAAGGAGGTCATCGTCACGGCCCGGCCCTTCCCGCGTACCGTCCAGTCCGCTCCATCCTCCACCACGGCCGTGTCCTCGTCGATGCCGAGGCCGCGGCAGCCCGAGGGCCAGAGGGCGATCCAGGCCTCGACCCGTGCGGATGGAAAGCGCGTCAAGAGATCGAAATGCGGGATGACGAAGTGGCCGGGCAGGATACCGAGGCCGTCGCGCATCCCGATCCGACGCGGCATGCCGTTCTCGTCGAAGTCGTCGGGCGCGTAGCTTTTCTCTCCGAGCATCATCGCCCCTGCGCTCGAGCCGGCGAGCACCGCACCGTCGCGGTGCCGGCGCGCGACCTCGGCCCAGAACGGCGTCCGCTCGAGGACGCCGATCGCGTGCTGCGGCCGGCCGCCTGAGAAGTACATCCAGTCGACGTCGGCGAGCGCGTCGATCCAGCGTTCGGCATGCGCGTCCTCTCGCTGGAGGACCATCACCGGACGCGCTTCGGCGCCGAGAGCCGCGAAGTGCGCGATGCCCATCTCCGACCAGCTCTGCGGCGTGTCCTCGAGCCCAGACGCGGTGGGAATGATCGCGACGCGTGGCCGCTCTTTGCGGATGCCCGCGAGGATCTCACGGTCCAGCTCTGCCATGAGCGGTGTGAACTCGCCCGAGCCCACGAGGAGCAGACGGCCCCGGCTCATCAGTCGGAGGGGCCCCGCGCCCCCGGCCCCCCGACGAGTACGGCGCGACCGTGGAAGCGCTTGTACATGCGGTCGAAGTTCCGGCGGCTGCGCTTGAGGCGCTCATCGTCGGAGAGCGACTCCCAGATCCGATGCTCGTGGCGGCGCGCGCATTCGGCGCCGAGCGCGACGACGCGGTACTTCTTCTCGCGGATCGCGAGGGAGACCGCGATGTCGAGATTCCGGTAGAAGCGGTAGCGCTCGTCGAAGCCGCCGATCTCAAGGAGGACCTCGCGCCGCGCCGCCGCGCAGTAACCCTGCATCGCATCCGTCTCGCCGTCCATCACCTCGTCGAAGTGTTTGAGGTCGGTCGTGCGGAGCCCCCAGGGACCCGCTAGCCCAACCGCGGGATCGGCGAGCGCGCGCTCGAGGCGCGCAAAGAGATCGCCCGTCAACTCGACTGAGCAATCGAGCTCGAGGACGAGCCTCCCACGGGCGACGCGGAGGAGCGCGTTGCGCGCGGCGCCCTCCCCGAGCTCGCGGTCCGCGAAGAAAGCGTGGACGCGATCGTCCTGCGCGGCGAGGCGCGCGAGGCGCTCCTGCACTTCGGCCCCGGAACCCGAGTCCAGAACGAGCACCTCGGCGTCGCGCGGCAGGAAGCGCAGCACGCCGGCGAGACAGCGCGCGAGATCGGCGGGGTAGTCGCGCGTGACGATGGCGACCGACCAGAGGCGCGCCTCCGGCGCGTTGCGGTGGTCGGGGAGCTCCTTCGCAGACGAGATCGTCCGGCGACTGCGTCCGGCCACTCGCCGGTCGGCGCGAGACACGAGCGCGCGATCCGCGGTCTGATCCTCGACCCGGTAGCCGTCGACTGTTCCGCGGAGCCCATCGGCGCGCTGATAGTCGCGCGTTGCGCGGGCCGCGAGATGCTCCTCGAAAGATGCCAGTACCTCGCGCGGCGCCATGGCGTGCTCGCTCGCGACCGCTGCGAGATCGAGACCGAGGACCTTGTCGGCCTCGAGAAAGACATCGAGGCGCGCGGCGTCCGAGATGTCCGGATCGACCGCGCAGCGGTGTAGCCAGCCGAGCGCGGCTGGTAGGTTCAGATCGTTCGCGAGCTCGCGGCGGAACAGCTCAAGCCACCCGACCCGAAGGGTGTCGTTGGCCGCGTCGCCCTCAGGCAGCTGCGACCAACGGCGCACCCGCTGCCGCAGATGATCGAGGGCCTCGGCGGCCTGACGTAGCGCGCCGAGCGAGAAGTGCATACGCGTGCGGTAGTGCGTGAGCAGCGCCTGATAGCGGAACGCGAGCGGATCGATCCCGAGCTCGATCATCTCGTCGACAGTCATCGTGTTACGCGCTGACTTCGCCATCTTCACGCCATCGGCGAGGAGGTGCTGTCCGTGCACCCAGTGCCGCACGGACGGGTGGCCGAACGCCCCCTCGGACTGCGCGATCTCGTCTTCGTGGTGCGGGAAGATGTTGTCGACGCCGCCGGTATGCAGATCGAAGCGCTCGCCGAGGTATTTCGTGCTCATGGCCGAACACTCGATGTGCCATCCAGGGAAGCCGGCTCCCCACGGCGACGGCCACGCGAGCGCCCGGCCCGGCTCGGCCTTCTTCCAGAGCGCGAAGTCGACCGGATCGCGCTTCGCCGGATCCAGCTCGCCGCGCACGCCCTGCTTCAGCGCCTCGCCGACGTTTCCGGAGAGCTTCCCGTAGCCGGGAAAGCGCTTCACCGCGAAGTAGACGGCGCCGTCGATCTCGTACGCGAGCCCATTCGCTACGAGCTTCTCGATGATCGCGATCATCTCGGGCACGTGGTCGGTGGCGCGCGGGAAGTGCGCGGCAGGAAGGATCCCAAGGCGCCGCTCATCCTCATGGAAGGCCACCTCATAGAACTCCGCGATTTCCTTTGGCGTCTTGCCCTCGGCGAGCGCGGCCGCGATGACCTTGTCTTCACCGCGATCGACGACGTCTTGCCGCATGTGCCCGACGTCGGTCACGTTCTTCACTGCGGTCACCGCGTTGCCGAAGTACAGGAGCGTGCGGCGCAGCCAGTCAGCGAGCAGGTACGAGCGCAGGTTGCCGAGATGGACGGGTCGGTACACCGTCGGCCCGCACGTGTACATGCGCACTTCGTCGGGCCGCTCGGTGGTCAGCGGGACGACGCGGCGCTGGAGCGTGTCGTAGATGTGAAGCTGCACCGGGCCTCCCCTGGACTAGAGCGTACCGTCCTATTTCGACTTCGGCCGCGACCTCCAGGGAGCCGCGCGCGTGCCGAGCATGTCTTCGATCACGGCGACCGCGCGGTCGAGCGTGCCAAGACTGCCTTCATCGAGATCGGCGACGAGCCGAAGGGTCGCCTCGATGCGCATGGCACGACCGCGGTCGAGGGCGCGAAGCCCCTTCGCCGTGGCGTGAACCCGGACCACGCGTCCGTCGTCGCGGTCAGTCACCTTGCGCGCGACCCCGGCGCGTTCCATCTCGCTCACCAAACGACTCATGGTCGGTGGCCGTACTTGCTCTGCCGCGGCCAGCTCGCCGAGGGTCTTCGGTCCGCTCATGAGGACCGAGAGCGCCGACAGCTGCGCGGGCGAGATGCCGGTGAGCGGATCGGTGCGTCGAGCGCGCCGCAAGAGGTGGATCGCGGCGGAGTGCAGCCGGTCGGCGACGTCTCGCTCCCGGCCCCTTGCGTCGATTGGCATGGCGTGATATTAGTTAGCAAGGCTAACTAATTGCAACGGGCGGAGGCGCGACATGGCGAACGAGCTTTTCGCGGCGATCAAGGGCGGCGACACGAAAGCGGTGGAGCGGCTCCTAGACATCGACCGGGGCCTCGTCGAGGCCCGAGATGAGACCGGGCTCTCCCCCCTCCTTGCGGCGCTGTACCGCGGGAGGAACGACATCGCGATGGCGATCCAGAGACGCGGGCCAAAGCTCACCGTGTTCGAGGCGGCCGCCGTCGGCGATCTGGCTCGTGTCCGCGACCTCGTCGAGCGCGAGCGCGCACAGGCGAATGCCGTCTCGCCCGACGGCTACACGCCGCTCGGTCTGGCGGCCTTCTTCAAACGGTCGGACGTCGCGGCGTATCTGGTCGATCGGGGTGCCGATCCTCGCGCAGCCTCGCGGCAGGGCGGGTTCACGCCGCTGCACTCAGCCGTGGCGACCGATGCGGCGCCGACCGACGTGGAGCTGGTGCGTAGGCTCCTCGACGCGGGCGCGGATCCCAACGCACGGAGCGAGTCTGGTGGAACGCCACTACACACGACCGCGTTCACCGGTGACCGCACGAGCATGGAGCTTCTTCTCGAATGCGGAGGGGACGCGTCGATCAAGAACGAACAGGGAAAGACGGCCGCGGATATCGCACGCGAGCGCGGGCACTCGGAGATCGCGCGCCTGCTAGAGGATCGTTTGACCCAGCGCTGAAGCGACGAGCTCTACGGCGAGCATCGCGGTCCGGTTGCCCTGATCCAGGATCGGGTTCACTTCGGCGACCTCGAGTGAGCGCAGCTTGCCCGACGCGGCGAGCATCTCCATCGCGAGCTGCGCCTCGCGATACGTAAGTCCGCCGCGGACGGGCGTGCCGACCCCCGGCGCTTCGTCGGGATCGATCGCGTCCATGTCCAAAGAAAGATGGATCCCGTCGCCCCGCGAGGCGACCGCGATCGCCTTCTCCATCGCCGCGCTCATGCCGAGTCGGTCGATGTCCGCCATCGTGATCGCCGTCACTCCGGCCGCCTTGATGTTCTCTTTCTCTCCGGGGTCCACGCTGCGGACGGCAATCAGGGCCGCGTTGCGGCCGTCGACCGAGGCGCGGAGCGACCTCGGGAATGGCTCGTCGGCGAGGCCGAGCGCCACCGCGAACGGCATGCCGTGGACATTGCCTGACGGGCTCGTCCGCGGCGTATTGCTGTCGCCGTGCGCGTCCATCCAGATCAGGCCTGGCCGCCGGCCGGCGCGCGCGATCCCGGCTAGCGTGCCCATGGACATCGAGTGGTCGCCGCCCAGGATGACCGCGACCCTCCCGCCGCGCTCGATGTCGGCGACCACCGCCGCGAGCTCTTCGGCGACGCGCACGATCTCTTCGACGTGGTGCGCGGGCTCGGCGCCCATCCGCGCGAGATCGCGCTTGTCGAGCGCGCGATAGTCCTTGGTCGCCCCCTCGTCACGGTCGGCGACGCGGACGTTGCCGCGATCGCGAACGGCGTAGCCCAGACCCGCGAGGCGGTCGCGAAGCCCGGCGTAGCGGATCGCGGAAGGTCCCATGTCGACGCCGCGGCGATTGCCGCCGAGGTCCATCGGGACGCCGACGATCTCCACCGATCTGCTCACGCGGGCTCCTTCGGCCGCGGCTGGAAGATCGCGAGGATCACGCCCTCTGCGGCGAGCTCGTCGCCGACGAGCGTCCGTACCTTCACGCGCGCGAATCCGCGGCGCATCTTGTCGACCTCGGCGACGAAGCGTGCGGTGTCGCCGGGTTTGACCATCCGCTTGAAGCGCATCTCCTCGATCCCGGCAAAGAGCCCGAGCCCGTCACGGTATTCGGGTTTCGCCATCGCCATCACCGAGGCGGCCTGCGCCATTGATTCGACCAAGATCACGCCCGGCACGATCGGGTTTCCGGGAAAGTGGCCCGGCTGGTACCACTCCTTGCCGGTGAAGGTGTGCTCGGCGACCGCACGCACGCCCGGCTCGAGCTCGGTCACTCGGTCGATCAAAAGGAATGGGTCGCGGTGCGGGATGAGCCGTTCGATACCGGCTCTGTCGAGCGTCGCCATTCGCGCGGAGAATACCGGCGGAACGCGAAGGGGCCTGCCCGCGTTAGTCCAGTTGATCCATGCGGAACCGGACCGAGGAACTCCTTCCCGACCTCCGCCTCCTCGCCGTGGTGGCCGTTGCCACCGGCCTGGCGCTCTGGCTCGCGCTGTCCGCCGTTCGTCTGTCCGGCCCGGAGGCTCCCGGCGCTCCACGGATCGCTCCCTCGCTCGACTCCCCAAGCGCCGCCCCGCTCGCACCGCAGACCGCGCCCGCCTCCGTGCTTCCGGCGACGACCCTCACCCCGATTGAGGCTCCGGCGCAGCCCGTCCCGACCGAGGCGCCGCCGACCGTGGCGCCCGCGAGGTCGCTCGCCCCGTCGTCGCCGGCCCCCACCGTTCCGGGCAAGGTCGAGCCGTTCCCGGGTAATACCTTGGACATGCCGATCGATCAGCCGCTGGGCGCCGCACCCTGGGGACCGACGCTCCCCTAGCGCGGCGGCGTTCTAGCTCGCGAGCGCGTCCACTCCCACCGTGTCGATGAGGTGCGTCGTGACCTGCCCGGCCCTGAAGAGGTCGCTCGCCAGGATCTTCTTGTGCGCAGGAATGTTCGTGCTGACGCCCACGACCGTGAACTCGTCGAGCGCGCGCTGCATGCGCGCGACGGCTTCGGCACGGTCGCGGCCCCACGCGATCACTTTCGCCAGCAGCGAGTCGTAATACGGCGGCACCTCGTAGCCCTGAAAGCAGTGCGAATCGATGCGGATACCCGGTCCGCCGGGCGGCATCCACGAGGTGAGAACCCCCGTCGACGGGGCGAAGTTCGCCTCCGCGTCCTCGGCGTTGATGC
>VBDX01000144.1 GCA_005881885.1 Chloroflexota bacterium | reverse complement strand
ATCATGCCCGGCGACAACTCCACGCTCGAGGTCACCCTCATCACCCCCATCGCCCTCGAGGAGGGCCTGCGCTTCGCCATCCGCGAAGGCGGCCACACCGTCGGCGCGGGCGTGGTCACGAAGGTCATCGCATGAAGATGAGCGACGAGCGGTTCACCCGCGAGGAGCGAATCCAGGCAGCCCTGAGCGTGTCTCCGCGGCGTAGCCGCGAGATTGAGCAGGGAGCGTAGCGATGGCGAAGCAGCGGATCCGGATCCGCCTCAAGGCGTACGACCACAAGCTGATCGATCAGTCCGCGGCGCAGATCGTCGAGACCGCGCAGCGGACCGGGTCGACGGTGACCGGTCCGGTCCCGCTGCCCACGCGCATCGAGAAGTTCACGGTCATCCGGAGCCCGTTCATCTACAAGGACTCGCGCGAGCAGTTCGAGATCAGAACGCACAAGCGGCTCATCGACATCAACGACCCATCGCAGAAGACCGTCGACGCCCTCATGAAGCTGAACCTTCCGGCCGGCGTCGACATCGAGATCAAGCTCTAAAGAAGGCCACAGGATGAGCGACGAGACGAAAGTGGAAGAGAAGGCAGACTCGGAGCAGCCCAGCGGCGCGCCGGCGATCAAGAAGCCGGTGCTGCTCGGGCGCAAGCTCGGCATGCTCCAGCATTTCAAAGAGGACGGCTCGGTGGTCGCGGCGACCGTGATCTCGGCCGAGGCCAACGTCGTCACCCAGGTGCGGACCAAGGAGCGCGACGGCTACACGGCGATCCAGCTTGGCTTCGGCCGCGCGAAGAAGAGGGAGCGCCTGACGAAGCCGGCGCTCGGGCACCTCAAGGACCTACCTCCGCTGCGTGTGCTCCGCGAGGTCCGGCTGGACGATGTCGCGGGCTTCGCGACCGGGCAGGAGATCGGGGTCGATCGATTCCAGCCGGGCGACAAAGTGCACGTCGTCGGGACGTCGAAGGGGAAGGGTTTTCAGGGGCCGGTGCACCTGCATCACTTCACCCGCGGCCCGAAGTCACATGGTTCCGACCACCTGCGGCGCCAGGGCTCCGTCGGATCGGGCACGACTCCCGGCCGCGTTCTGAAAGGTCTGCGCATGGCCGCGCATCAGGGAGCGGACCGCGTCACGGTCCGGAACCTCGAGATCCTGCGTGCGGATCCGGCGCGCGCGGTGTTAGTCATCGCCGGCGCCGTCCCCGGGGCGCGCAACGGGATCGTCATGGTGAGGAAGGCCTAAGTGGCTGAGAAAGAGAAGGACAAGAAGGCCAGTCCGCCGGCGGCGAAGAAGACCGCGACGACGAAGGCCACGCCCGCCAAGGCTGCGGCGAAGGCCGCCAAGCCGGCGGCGAAGGCCGCCAAGCCGGCGGCGCGCGCGACCACAGGAGGGCGCGCGGCGACAAAAGTCAAGCCGCCGACGCGCCGCGCCGTCGCACGCCCGGTCACGCGCGTCGTCCGGCCGGAGCCCACACGCGAGGAGCGCCGCCCCGCGGAGGTGCGGCCCCAGGCGCGGCCGAAGGCCGAACCCCGGCCGCTTCCGACCGCACCCGCTGGCCACGCGCCGCTGATCAAGGCCGACGGCACTCCCGAGGGATCGGTCGAGCTGCCCGCCGCTCTCACGACTCCGGCGAAACGACCGGGCGTCCTCTTCCAGGCGCTGATCGCCGCGCTCGCGAATTCGCGGCAGGCGACGTCGGCGACGAAGAACCGCTCGCGTGTGGCGGGCGGCGGGGCGAAGCCCTGGCGACAGAAGGGCACCGGACGCGCCCGTCAGGGCTCGACCCGTTCGCCACACTGGCGGCACGGCGGTGTGGTCTTTGGACCCAACGGCCGCAGATACGCTCAGCGACTGCCCGCGAAGATGAGGCGCGCGGCGTTCGCCGAGGCGCTCGGCGCGCACGCGGCGAAAGGCCGCGTGCTCGTCATCGAATCGCTCGGCTTCGACGGCGTCGATGGCGATCGGCTGCGCACGCGCGACGTCGCGGGCTGGCTCGCACGCGTCGGGGACACCGGACGTTCCGTCCTTGTCACGGCGGAGTTCGACGATCGCGTCGGTCGCGCGGGCGCCAATCTCAAGACGCTCGAGCTCCGAACGCCCGGCACCTTGCGCCTCGCCGACGTCCTGCGCGCGGAGACCGTTCTCGTGCATCGGCCTGCGCTCGACGCGCTGGCGGCGCGCGCCGTGGGAACCGAAGCATGAGCATCAAAGGGAGCGCGGTGCTATTGCGTCCGGTGATCACCGAGCGCTCGATGAGCGAGACGAACGTCGGCCGCTACACGTTCCAGGTCGCCAAGGCCGCGACCAAGCGGGACATCGCCGACGCGGTCGCGGGATCGTTCAAGGTCGACGTCGTCGCAGTGAACGTCATTCACGTTCCGGGCAAGACCCGGCGTCTGGGCAGGCGCATCGGGCATCGGCCTGATTGGAAGAAGGCGATCGTCACCCTCGCCCATGGCCAGCGCATCGAGAAGTACTTCGTGGAAGGGGTCTAAGGCGTGCCGCTGAAGCAGTACAAGGCGACCTCGCCATCACGGCGCTTCCGGCAGTCGGCCTCGTTCGAGGAGCTGACGAAGGGCAAGGCGCCCGAGCGCAGCCTGCTCGAGCGGAAGCTCCGACACGCGGGCCGCAACGCGCAGGGCCGCGTGACCACGCGGCATCGCGGGGGCGGAGAGAAGCGCAATTACCGCAAGGTCGACTTCAAGCGCGACAAAGACGGCATTCCGGCGCGCGTGCTCGCGATCGAGTACGACCCCAATCGCTCTGCGCGGCTCGCGCTGCTCGTGTACCGCGACGGTGAGAAGCGCTACATCATCGCGCCGAACGATCTCCGGGTCGGCGACTCTGTCATTTCAGGTCCCGATGCCGAGGCGCGCGTGGGTAACTGCTTGCCGCTCGAGCACATCCCGACAGGGACGCAGATCCACGGCATTGAGCTGCAGCCCGGTCGCGGCGCGCAGATGGCCACGGTCGGGCAGATCGGCAACGTCGAGCACGAGAACCGAAAGATCGGCGGCGCCGGTCACAAGCGGCGGATGGGGTGGCGGCCGGCGGTCCGCGGTGTCGTGATGTCGCCGCGCGATCACCCGCACGGCGGCGGCGAGGCGAAGTCGCCCGTGGGCGGCATGGCGCAGACGCCGTGGGGCAAACCAGCGATGGGCCTCAAGACGCGGAAGAACCCGCGGACGGATCGGTTCGTCACCGAGCGGCCCCGGAAGAGGAAGTCCAAATGAGTCGATCCGTAAAGAAGGGACCGTTCGTCGAGAAGTCCCTCAAGGAAAAGATCGAGATCCTGAACTCGAAGAACGAGAAGAAGGTCGTGAAGACCTGGTCACGGCCGTCGATGATCCTGCCGGCGATGGTGGGTCATACCATCGCGGTCCACGACGGCCGCCGGCACGTGCCGGTCTTCATCACCGAGAACATGGTCGGCCACCGCCTGGGCGAGTTCGCTCCGACGCGGACGTTCCGCGGGCACGGCCGTGCGATCGCCGCGGCGGAGGCTGCTTCGGCGACGGCCACGCCGGGCGCGGCCGCACCGGCCGCGGGCGCTGGCGCGCCTGAGCGGGCGACCACCGTAAGGGCGGGTGCGTAGCGTGGAAGTGAAAGCCACGGCGAAGTTCCTGCGGCTCTCGCCGCGGAAAGCCCGCCTCGTCACCGACCTCATCATCGGCAAGAGCGCCGAGGAGGCGATCGCCATCCTCGAGAACCTGCCGAAGGCCACGGCGCTGCCGCTCGGCCGTGTGGTGCGATCGGCGATCGCGAACGCCGAGAACAACTTCAACCTGACCCTCGAGAGCCTCTACGTGAAGCGCGCGATCGCAAACGAGGGCCCGCGCATGAAGCGCGCGTGGTTCCGGGGGCGCGGGCGGCGCGACCTCAAGCTCCATCGCATGGCCCACCTCGAGGTCGTGCTGGACAGCAAGGAATAAGAATGGGACAGAAGACGCACCCCGTCGGGTTCCGACTGGGGTTCACCAAGACCTGGCACGCCAAGTGGTACGCGAACCACAAGGGCTATCCGCTGCTGCTCAAGGAGGACGTCGCGATCCGCGACACGATCCGCGGACGGCTCCGCGACGCGGCCATAGCTCGGATCGACATCGAGCGATCCGCGAACCAGGTCACGGTGACGATCCAGACGGCGAAGCCGGGCGTGGTGATCGGCAAGGGCGGTGCGAAGGTCGAGGAGCTTCGTCAGGTCCTCGGTAAGATGACCGGGAAGATGGTCAAGGTGAACATCTTCGAGATCCGGTACCCCGAGCTCGATGCCTACCTCATCGCCGAGAACGTCGCGCAGCAGCTCGAGCGCCGCGTCTCTTTCCGCAAGGTGCTGAAGCAGACCGTGCAGCGCTCGATGAAGGCGGGGGCTAAGGGCGTGCGCGTCGCGGTGGCCGGACGCCTCGGTGGCGCTGAGATGAGCCGGCGCGAGTGGGAGCGTGAGGGTCGCGTGCCCCTCCATACGCTGCGCGCCGACATCGAGTTCGGTCGCGCGACGGCCAAGACGACCTTCGGCACGATCGGCGTGAAGGCCTGGATCTACAAGGGCGACGTCGAGCCGACGCCGCGCCAGATCACGCAGACCGGGCCCGCGACCGCGCGGGCGGGGGCCTGATGCTGCAGCCGAAGCGTCTCAAGCACCGTAAGTTCCAGCGCGGCCGCATGAAGGGATCGGCGCAGTCGGGCAACACCATCACGAAGGGCGATTTCGCTCTGAAGGCGATGGAGCCCTGCTGGATGACCGCGCGTCAGATCGAGGCCGCGCGGCGCGCGGTCACGCACCACTTCAAGCGCGGCGGCAAGGTGTGGATCAACGTCTTCCCCGATAAGCCGGTCACCAAGAAGCCCGCTGAGGTCCGGATGGGTTCGGGCAAGGGCGCGCCCGACCACTGGGTCGCGGTGGTGCGGCCCGGGCGCGTGATCCTCGAAGTGGGCGGCGTGGACCGGGTCCTCGCCAAGGAGGCATTGCGCCTTGCGGCGTACAAGCTCCCGATAAAGACGCGCTTCATAGCGAGAGAGGAGGCGTTGGCCGATGAAGGACATGCGGCGGCTGTCTGACAACGAGATCGCGGATCAGCTGCGGAGCGCACGCGAAGAACTCTTCGACGCGAAATTCAAGCTCGCCACCCGGCAGCTCAAGAACTTCCGCTCGCTGCCGCAGTCGCGCCGGAAGATAGCGCGCCTCCTCTCGGTGATGCGCGAGCGCGCGAGTGAGAGTGAGACCAATGGCTGAGAAGAAATCGGGCGGCTCTGCCCCCCGTGCCCCGGCGAAGACGACCACGCGCGCGAAGAGCAGCGGCAAAGCATCGACCGCGACGCGCGCGGCGAAGGCGCCGGCCAAGGCGCCCGTCATCGCGGCGCGCCCGGTCGCGAAGCGGACCGTGGCGCGCAAACGCACCGCCCCGACCGCCGCGACACCGGGCGCGGTGGAGCAGTGGACCTGGCGGCGCCTCCGCCGCAAGACCAAAGTCGGCGTGGTGGTCTCCGCGAAGATGGCGAAGACGATCATCGTCGAGGTCGGACGGCAGCGCGAGCATCCGCTGTACAAGAAGGTGATCCGCGTACGGAAGCGCTTCGCCACGCACGACGAGGCGGGCGACGCGAAAGCCGGAGATCTAGTGCGCATCCAGGAGAGCCGCCCCTTCAGCGCGACGAAGCGCTGGCGGCTCGTCGAGGTGATCTCGCGCGCCGGCGAGGCGGGCGCCGCGGCCCCGCGTGTCGCCGACATCGAGAAGGCGCTCGAAGAAGCCGAAGGCGTTGCCGAGATCCTCGCCCCCGAGCGCCAAGAGCCGTCCGGGGGCTCTGCCCCCCGGCCCCCTGAGGAGCAACCCGAGCTGTGATCCGGCCGTACACCAGGGTCCGTTGCGCGGACAACACCGGAGCACGTGAGCTCTCGGTGATCCGCGTGCTGCGCTCGTCGTCTGGCACGACGGCGGAGATCGGCGATGTGTTCGTCGCCACGGTGAAGAACGCGATCCCGAACTCGGGCGTCAAGAAGGGCGAGGTCGTGCGGGCGGTCGTCGTCCGCCAGACCAAGGAATACCGCCGCAATGATGGGTCGCTCATCCGTTTCGACGACAACGCCGCCGTGCTGCTCAACCCGCAGAACCAGCCGCGCGGGACGCGCATCTTCGGACCGGTCGCGCGTGAGCTCCGGGAGCGGAACTTCATGAAGATCGTCTCGCTCGCGCCGGAGGTCCTTTAGATGGCAGGCATCCGGCTCCGCAAGGGCGACGAGGTCATGGTCATCACGGGGAAGGACCGGGGCAAGCGCGGCCGCGTGCAGGAAGTGCGGCCGAGCGCGCGCACGGTCGTCGTCGCCGGAGTCAACATCGCCAAGCGCCACACCAAGCCGAATCCGTCCAAGAACCAGAAGGGCGGGATCGTCGACCAGCCGATGCCGCTCGGGCTCGGCAAGGTCATGGTCGTCTGTCCGCACTGCGGCAAGCCGACGCGCATCGGCCACCGCCTCGACGAGGACGGGACAAAAGAGCGCGTGTGCCGGCAGTGCGGAGAGGCGATCGTCGTGGAGGAGCCGTCGTGACCGCCGTGCTCAAAGAGCGGTATGACAAGACCGTGAAGGACGAGCTGCGCAAGCAGTTCAGCTACGCGAACGTGATGCAGATCCCGAAGGTCGAGAAGATCATCCTCAACATCGGAATGGGCGAGGCGATCGGCAACGCGAAGGCGATGGACGCCGCAGCGGGAGACCTCGCGACAATCACCGGGCAGCGCCCGATCGTCACGAAGTCGCGAAAGGCCATCTCGAACTTCCGCCTTCGCGTCGGGATGCCTATCGGGCTCAAGGTCACGCTTCGCGGCGAGCGGATGTGGCACTTCCTCGAGAAGCTCGTCACCGTCGCGCTCCCGCGCATCCGCGACTTCCAGGGAGTGCCGGACAAGAGCTTCGACGGCCGAGGCAACTTCTCGCTCGGGCTCAAAGAGCAGCTCGTCTTCCCGGAGATCGACTATGACAAGATCGATCGCTTGCGCGGCATGGAGATCACGATCGTGACGACGGCGAGAACGGACGAAGAGGGACGCGCACTGCTGCGCAGCCTCGGGATGCCGTTCCGTACGGCGTCCTGAGAGGGAGTCGATGGCGAAGAAGAGCCTCATCCTGAAGTCACGACGGACGCCCAAGTTCAAGGTGCGGACGCACCACCGTTGTGAGATCTGCGGCCGGCCGCGCGGGTACATGCGAACGTTCGGCCTCTGCCGGATCTGCTTCCGCGAGCGCGCGCTGATCGGCGAGCTCCCGGGCGTCACGAAGTCGAGCTGGTGAGGTAAGAGGTGACCGTATTGACCGAAGAGCAAATGGGCGGGACCGGCGAGCAAGCCGGGGAGGCCCGGACCGATCGACCGGCGCGCAAGCCCGCGACGCCGCCCAAGAAAGCCCGCCCGAAAGGCATCGGGATGCCGAACGACCCGGTGGCCGACATGCTCACGCGCGTTCGCAACGCCACGGGCGCGCGCCATGAGACGGTGAGCGTTCCGACGAGCCGGACGAAGCTCGAGATCGCGCGCATCCTCCGCGACGAAGGCTTCATCTCGGGCTACGAGCAGCCGAGCGCCCGCGAGATCCTCCTTCGGCTGAAGTTCGTGGGCAAGCTGCCGGCCGTTTCGGGGATTCGCCGCATCAGCAAGCCGGGCCTTCGGGTGTACGCGCGCAAGACGGAGATGCCGCGCGTCCTCGGCGGCCTGGGCGTGGTGATCGTCTCGACCTCTTCCGGCGTGATGACCGGTCGTCAAGCGGAGCGCAAAGGCCTCGGTGGCGAGATCCTGGCTTATGTCTGGTAATCGAGCGACGAGTGTGCTCAGGGGCAGGGGCCCCTGTCAGCGAGCGAAGCGAGCGTGCGTGAGGAGCGAGTCCTCCAGCCGTGAGCGTGTCTGCTCGGCGAAGCCGAGAGATTGTTCAGGTGTGGTGATCGGATGAGCCGTATCGGACGCATGCCGGTCGCGGTCCCAAGCGGTGTCGACGTGAAGCTCGACGGGCAGACCATGACCGTGAAGGGGCCGAAGGGCCAACTGGCGCGCACGTTCCACGAGAACATTTCGATCGCCCGTGAGGACGGGAAGATCACCGTCACGCGCGCCGACGACAGCAAGCAGAACCGCGCGCTGCATGGGCTGACGCGCACGCTCATCGCGAACATGGTCGCCGGGGTGACCACGGGCTTCACGAAGGATCTCGAGATCAGCGGGACCGGATACCGCGCCGTGCTACAGGGCAAGAAGCTCCAGCTCGCGCTCGGGTTCTCGCACCCGATCGAGATCGATCCTCCTGCCGGCATCACGTTCACGGTCGAGACGCCGCAGAAGCTCAAGGTCTCGGGCGTGGACAAAGAGGTCGTCGGTGAGATCGCGGCGAAGATCCGCCGTCTCCGCGTCCCGGACCCGTACAAAGCGAAGGGTGTCAAGTACGCCGGCGAGTACATCCGCCGCAAGGCGGGCAAGGCCGGCAAGGTCGGCGCGGCGGCGGGCAAGGTCTAAGAAGTGGCGAGAGAAAGCCGGCTTGAAGGCCGGACCAGGCGTCACGAGCGCGTCCGCGAGAAGATCCGTGGCAGCGCGGGACGGCCGCGTCTTGCGGTGTTCCGCTCGATCATGCACATCTCCGCGCAGCTCATCGATGACGACGCGGGCCGGACGCTCGTCGCGGCATCGAGCGTCACCGCGAGAGACGCGAAGGGGAACAAGACGGAACGCGCGAAGGCCGTGGGCGCCATGCTCGGCGAGCGCGCCAAGGCCAAAGGCATCGGCGAGGCGGTGTTCGACCGCGGCGGGTACCGCTACCACGGGCGGATCAAAGCGCTCGGCGACGCCGCTCGAAGCGCGGGGTTGAGGTTTTAGATGAAAGCTGAGCGAGGAACGGCTGTGCCGCGACGAGCGAATCGACCCGCCGGGGCGTGTCTCCGGCAAAGCCGGAGATTGAGCTAAATGGCACGTATTGACGCGAATCGTTTGGAGTTGACCGAACGGGTGGTGCAGATCAACCGGGTGTCCAAGGTCGTGAAAGGCGGACGGCGTTTCTCGTTCTCGGCGATCGTCGTCGTCGGCGACGGGCGCGGTCACGTCGGTGCCGGGCTCGGCAAGTCCGACGAGGTCCCGGGTGCCATCACCAAGGGCCGCGAGGACGCCAAGAAACACGTGATGCTCGTGCCCCTGGTCGACCGCACGATCCCGCACCGGGTGGAGGCCGATTTCGGGGCGGCGAAGGTGATCCTGCGTCCCGCATCCAAGGGGACGGGTGTCATCGCCGGAGGCTCGGTCCGTGCCGTCGTCGAGTCGGCCGGCATCAGCGACATCCTGTCGAAGTCGCTCGGCAGCACGAATCCGGTCAACGTTGTCATGGCGACCTTGAAGGCGCTGGGGCAGCTGCGATCCGCGGAGTCCGTCCGTCAGACACGCGGCCTGCCGCAGCGCGAGGCAGCGGGAGTCGTGTCGTGACGCGGCTCGAGATTCGCCAGAACCGAAGCTCGATCGGCGAGAAAGAAGGCGCCCGGCGCACGCTCTCCGCGCTCGGGCTGCGGCGTACCGGCCAGATCGTTTCGCACGAGGATTCGCCTGTGGTGCGCGGGATGCTACGGCGCGTCGCTCACCTTGTCGTCGTGACCGACGAGAAAGCGGAACGCTAATGCGTGAGCACCAGGTCAGCCGTCCGCTCGGGTCGCGCAAGCCGCGCCGCCGCCTGGGACGGGGCACCTCGCAGGGTCAGGGCAAGACCGCGGGACGAGGGACCAAGGGTCAGCTCGCGCGGACCGGCCCGGGCCTACCCGGCTGGTTCGAGGGCGGGCAGACGCCGCTGCACATGCGCGTCCCCAAGCTGCGGGGTTTCAAGAACCGCTTCCGCAAGAGCTTCGTCGCCGTGAATGTGGGAACGCTCGCGAACTACGCGGCGGAAGGCACGGTCTCGCCCGACACGCTCGCCGCGAAGGGCCTCATCGACAAGAAGGCTCGCGTCAAAGTGCTCGGTGATGGCGCGATCAGCTCGAAGCTCGAGGTACACGCACACTCGGTGTCCGCCACGGCGCGTCAGAAGATCGAGGCCGCCGGCGGCTCCATCGTGATCATCGCGCTGAAATAACGCAGGTGGGCATGTTCACTGCGCTCATCGATTCACTCCGCACTCCCGATCTGCGGAACAAGATCCTCTTCACGATCGGGATGATCCTGGTGTTCAGGTTCCTCGCCCACGTCCCGCTCCCCGGCGTGAATCAGGACCAACTCAACGCGCTCTTGCAGAACAACCAGCTCATCAATCTGCTCGACCTCTTTTCCGGCGGCGGGCTGGCGCGGTTTTCGATCGTCGCGCTGGGAGTCAATCCGTACATCAACGCCTCGATCATCATGACCCTCCTCAACCAGACGATCCCCGCACTCGAGCGCCTCTCAAAAGAGGGCGAATACGGACGCAACCGCATCAACCAGTACACCCGCATCCTGACCGTACCGCTCGCGCTGCTTCAGGGGATCGGCGTCGCCGTGTTCATGCAGCGCCAGGGCGTGCTCAACGCGTTCGGACCGTCCGACCTCACCGTGACGCTCTCGATCCTTGCGTCTTTGACCGCCGGCACGATCATCCTCATGTGGCTCGGTGAGCTGATCAGCGAGCGCGGCATCGGGAACGGGATCAGCTTCATCATCTTCGCGGGTATCGTGGGCCGGCTCCCAAACACGGTCGAGCAGACCCTCCAGGTCCAGCAGAACTTCCTCGCGCTCGGCGCCATCGCCATCATCTCGGTCCTCGTGATCGCGGCGATCATCTTCATCCAAGAAGGCCAGCGCCGGATCCCGGTCCAGTACGCGAAGCGAGTGCGCGGGACTCGAATGTACTCCGGAGGCAGCACCCACATCCCGCTGCGGGTGAACAGCGCGGGCGTCATCCCGATCATCTTCGCGATCTCGATCCTCCTGCTGCCGAGCCAGATCGCGCAGTACTTCACGACGAGCGAAACGCAGCTGATCCGGGATGTGGCGACGGGGATCGTGGCCTTCTTCCAGAACCCGATCTTCTACAACAGCACCTACTTCGTGCTCGTCGTCGCGTTCACGTTCTTCTACACCGCATTCACCTTCATCCCGAATGACGTCGCCGACAACATCAAGCGCTACGGCGGCTTCATCCCCGGCATCCGGCCCGGACGGCCGACCGCCGAGTTCCTTTCGCGGGTGGTCACGCGGATCACGATCGCGGGCGCCCTGTTCCTCGGGATCGTCGCCGTGATGCCCACGCTCGTCGGGGACCTGACGGGCGTGCAGACGTTGCGCCTCGGTGGGACGAGCATTCTCATCGTGGTCGGCGTGGTGGTCGAGACGATGAAGCAGCTCGAGGCGCAACTGCTTCAGCGCAGCTACGAGGGGTTCATCCGTTAGTGGCGGACGGCGGAGCGACGAGCGACGAGACGAGCTTTGAGACCCTCTCCGCCACCGGAGTCGCGCGATTGAGCGCTGGTGATCTCATCGTTATGGGACCGCCGGGGGTGGGGAAGGGCACCCAGGCCAAGGCCCTCGCGCAGCAGAATGGCTGGGTGCAACTCTCGACCGGCGAGCTCTTCCGCGACCATATCCGCCGCGACACCGAGCTCGGGCGGCGCGTAAAGAGGTATCTCGACCAGGGGCTCTACGTGCCGGACGATGTGACCGTTGAGATGGTCCGCGAGCGCCTCCGCGGGATCTCGCCTGCGACGCGGGTCCTCTTCGACGGGTTTCCGCGCACCGCCGCGCAGGCGGCGGCTCTCGATCGGCTTCTGGAGGGCCTCGGACGTCGGGTCGATGCGGTGCTGTTGCTCGACGCGCCGCGCGAGGAGCTCCTCGCTCGTCTGTCCAGTCGTGCGATCACCGAAGCGCGTGCCGATGACACACCCGAGGTGATCGCCAAACGGCTGGACCTCTATCAGGGCGAGACAAGCCCGGTCATCTCGTACTACGACGATCGCGGCTTGGTGAAGCGCGTCGACGGGGTGGGCAAGGTCGATGAGATCACCAGTCGGCTGCGCGAGGCCGTCAATTGATCACGCTGAAGACACCCGCACAGATGTCGAAGATGCGCGAGGCCGGTCGGGTCGTCGCGGCCATGCTCGAGGCGTGTCGCGCGGCGGTTCGCCCGGGGATCACGACCGCGGAGCTCGATCGCATCGCCGCCGAGGTGCTCCGAAGGTCGGACGCCACCAGCTCCTTCTTCGGCTATTACGGGCATCCGATCAAGCGCGAGGTCCCACCGGGATTCCCGCGGACGATCTGCACCTCGATCAACGAAGAGATCGTCCATGGCATCCCCTCGTCGAAGCGGAAGCTGCGGGAAGGCGACATCGTGGGCATCGATGCCGGCGCGATCATCGACGGGTGGCACGCCGACGCGGCGATCACGCTCCCGGTCGGGAAGGTCTCGCCCGAGGCGGAGCGCCTCATGCGGGTCACCGAAGAAGCCCTCCGCATCGGTATCGCCAACGCCCAAGTGGGCGGTCGGATCGGCGACATCGGCGCCGCGATCGAGGAGTACGTACGCGCGCAGGGCTTCAGCGTCGTCCAGAACTACGTCGGTCACGGAATCGGTCGGGCGATGCACGAGGAGCCTCAGGTGCCGAACTACAAGCCGGCGCGCGGACACCCCAACCCACCGATCGGCGAGGGCCTCTGCATAGCGATCGAGCCGATGGTCAACGTGGGTGGCCCGGAGACGCGGACGCTCGAGGACCAGTGGACCGTCGTGACCGCCGACCGGAGCCTCTCAGCGCACTTCGAGCACACCCTCGCCTGCACGGCCGCCGGACCGGTCGTCCTGACCGTCCCTGGCGAGGGCGAGGCGGTCGCCGCCTGATGCGTATTGCCCAACAGTGGCCGGTCTTGGTACACTTTTGGTTCCCGTTGGCAGATGCCGCGGGTAAGCCTGTGTCTGGAGCGTAATTGGCGAGCAAGCCGAGCAACAAAGAAGTCATCGAAGTGGAGGGGACCGTTTCGGAAGCCCTTCCAAACGCGATGTTCAAGGTCGAGCTCCAGAACGGGCACTCTGTGCTCGCGCACATCAGCGGCAAGATGCGGATGAACTTCATCCGGGTCGTGCCGGGCGACAAGGTCCTCGTGGAGCTGTCGCCCTACGACTTGAAACGAGGTCGCATTACCAGGCGAGTGAGGTATTAGTGAAGGTCCGCGCATCGGTCAAGAAGCGTTGCGATAAATGCAAGATCATTCGGCGCGAGCGGCAGATCCTCGTGATCTGCTCCGAGCCGAAGCACAAGCAGCGGCAGGGATAGAAATGGAACGAGCGAGGAGCGGGTTCGCCGCGACGAGCAAGTCTGCCAGCCGTGAGCGTGTCTCCCGGCGTAGCCGGAGATTGGGCTAACAGTGGCTCGAATCTCCGGCGTCGATATCCCGCGCGAGAAGCGTGTCGACGTATCGCTCCGCTACATCTTTGGCATCGGCGCGACGACCGCTCGCGAGGTGCTCGAGCAGGCGCGCGTCGACGCCGGAACACGGGTGCGCGACCTGACCGAGCCGCAGGTCGCCAAGATCCGTGAGGTGATCGATCGCGGCTTCACGGTCGAAGGCGATCTCCGTCGCGAGATCGCGTTGAACATCAAGCGACTGCAGGAGATCGGCAGCTACCGCGGTCTGCGACACCGGCGGAACCTGCCCACGCGCGGCCAGCGCACGCGCACCAACGCGCGGACGCGCCGCGGACAGCGCAAGACGGTCGCCGGAAGGAAGAAGGCGGTGGCGAAGACCTAATGGCCGAACCAAAGCAGGAGAAACCGGGAGCAGGGGAAGGGACCCAGGCAGGGGCGCCCGGACGCGGAGCGGAGCGCGAAGCGACGCGCGGAGCGACCGCTCCCCGATCCCCGAAGGCCGAGAAGGCCGAGAAGGCCGAGAAGCCGGAGGCGGAAGCGCAGGGCGGGCCGGCCGGAGCCGAGCCGAAGGCCGCGCCCCGTCGCCGCCGCGAGAAGCGGATCGTCCCACGCGGGGCGGCACACGTGAAGGCCTCGTTCAACAACACGATCATTTCGCTCACTGACCCCGCCGGGAATGTCATCGCGTGGTCGTCGGCAGGCGCGTCGGGTTGGAAGGGCTCGCGCAAGAGCACCCCGTACGCGGCGCAGGTCGCCGCGGAGAACGCGGCGCGCAAGGCGCTTGACCTCGGGCTCAAGACCGTCGAGGTCTTCGTCCGCGGCCCGGGAGCCGGGCGCGAGGCCGCGATCCGCGCGCTCGAAGCGACAGGCCTCGAGGTGACGGCGATCACCGATGTCACGCCGATCCCGCACAACGGCTGCCGGCCTCCGAAGCGGAGGCGCGTCTAATGGCGCGATACACCGGCCCCGTCTGCCGTATCTGCCGTCGTGAAGGCATGAAGCTCTTCCTCAAAGGCGAGAAGTGCTTCACGAAGTGCACGTTCGAAAAGCGTTCGTCTCCACCGGGCATGCACCAGCAGCGCCGGCGCAAGGTCTCCGACTTTGCGCTGCAGCTTCGCGAGAAGCAGAAGGCGCGGCGTATGTACGGCGTGCTCGAGCGGCAGATGAAGAACACGTTCGACCGCGCCGCCGAGGTGACCGGGGCCACCGGCGAGACGCTGCTCATCAACCTCGAGCGACGTCTCGACAACACCGTCTACCGCTCCGGTTTCGCCAAGTCGAGGTCGCAGGCACGGCAGCTGGTCAGCCATGGCCACATTACCGTCAACGGACACGTAACCAAGACCCCGAGCTACTCGGTGAAGGCCGGCGATCACCTCGCTGTCCGGGAGTCGAGCCGCTCGTCCAACTATTTCAAGGAGATGACCGCCTGGGCGAAAACACAGACCCGTCCTGGATGGCTTGAAGTCGACCCCGACGCATACACCGCTCAGGTGCTCGCACTACCGAGTCGCGAGCAGATCGAAGCGCAGGTCAATACCCAGCTCATCGTCGAACACTATTCGCGCTAGCCCCGCGCAGGAAGGAAACCGAAGCCAATGACCCTTGTCGAGCTCGAGTACCCCAAGATCGAACGTATCGAAGGTGACGACCGCTACGCGAAGTTCGCGTGCGAGCCGCTTCCCCCCGGCTACGGCACCACGCTTGGGAACTCGCTCCGTCGCGTGCTGCTGTCCTCGCTTCCCGGCGCGGCGATCACCGCCGCCCGCGTTCGCGGGGTGGCCCATGAATTCTCCACGATCCCCGGCGTGAAGGAGGACGTCGTCCAGATCGTCCTCAACCTCAAGCAGATCCGTCTCCGCTCATTCGCGAACGAGCCCGTCACGCTCACGCTCGAGAAGACCGGGCCCGGTGACGCTACGGCGGCGGACATCATGACCACGAGCGAGATCGAGATCGTGAACCCCGAGGCCAAGATCGCGACGCTCGAGCCCGACGCTTCGCTTTGGCTCGAGCTCACCGTCGAGACCGGACGGGGATTCCACTCGGCCGACCGCCGCGAGGGATTGCCGATCGGGGTCATCCCGATCGACGCGCTCTACAGCCCGGTCAAGAAGGTGAACTTCGGCGTCGAGAGCACCCGCGTCGGTCAGGTGACGAACTACGACCGCCTGATCCTCGAGGTGTGGACGGACGGAACGACGACCCCCGACGACGCGGTCGCCCAGGGCTCGCAGATCCTCGTCCAGCAGTTCTCGCTCTTCGCGGGCCTCACGCGGTCGCAGACCGCGCTCGCTCAGCCCGAGCGCACGAACGGATCGGCCCTGCCGTCGGCGATCGCCGACATGCCGATCGAGGACCTGGACCTGCCTCAGCGAGCCTTCAACTCGCTGAAGCGGCACGGAATCACCAAGGTCGGCCAGCTTCTCCAGACGCCGGACGACGAGCTCCTGCGCATGCGGAACTTCGGCAAGAAGTCGCTCGACGAGATCAAGGAGCGCCTCGCGGCACGCGGGCTCATCGAGCCGCCCATACGCGACGAGACCGCCACCGAAGAGTTGCCGGCCGAAGAAGAGACCAGCCTGAGCGAGGGCGAGGAGGGTTGATGCTCGAGGTTGAGCGAGGAGCGGTTTTGCCGCGACGAGCGAGTCGACCCTGCCGGAGGCGTGTCTCCGGCGACAGCCGGAGACTCCGCTAGTGCCGCATCAGGTGCACGAGCGCAAGTTCGGGCGCCGGACCGGCCACCGCCGGTCCATGCTCCGGAACCTGTCGCTCTCGGTCCTGCGCTACGAGCGCGTGAAGACCACGGAGGCGAAGGCCAAAGAGATCCGGCTGTTCGTCGATCGCATGATCAACCTCGGCAAAGATGGCTCGCTCGTTGCGCGCCGCCGCGCTCTCGCCTGGCTTCCGGAGCCGGTCATCGTCGAGAAGGTCTTCAACGACCTCGCCGGGCGCTGGCCCGATCGAGGCTCCGGCTACGTCCGGCTGACCCGGATCTCGCGCCGTGTCGGCGACTCGGCGCCGCAGATGCTGATCGAGCTCGTCCCAGCCGCCGAAAAGCCTGCGGCGAAGGCCGACGCCAGCGCCGAAGCGGAGAAGCCACGCCGCCGGCTCGCCCTGCCGCGCAGGCGCGCAGCGGCCAAGGAAGAGACGAAGGCCGAGAAGCCGTCGGGGGGCTCTACCCCCCGGCCCCCGGCGAAGCGCACGGCAAAGAAGACGGCGAAGGGAGCTGCGACCTAACGGCGCACTGGAAGGCGCGCGTGGCGTACGACGGAACGCGCTACGCGGGGTTCCAGGTGCAGCCGAACGCACCGACCGTGCAGGCGGAGCTCGAGCGAGCGCTCAGCATCCTCTGCGACGAGCGGGTCAGGGTCACCGGAGCGGGACGGACCGATGCCGGGGTGCACGCGAGCGGACAAGTCATCGATTTCCGGACGGCGAGCGCGCTGGACGGAGCGACGATCGGCCGGGGGGTCAACGCCCTTCTGCCGGAGGACATCGCGGTCTCGGGGCTGGGGCCCGCGGCGGAAGAGTTTCACGCCCGGTTCTCGGCCACGGGACGGACATATGAATATCGGATCCGGAACGCGCTCGAGCGCGATCCACTCGAGCGGCTTCGCGAGCACCACGTCGACACGGCGCTGGACGTCGCGGCGATGCGGGACGCGAGCACAGCGCTCGTCGGTCGAAAGGATTTCTCGGCGTTCGCGGCGGGGCCGGGAGGAGTTCGCACGATCCGCAGCGCGGAGTGGTGCTCAGAGGGCTCGCTCGTCCGCTTCGAGATCACGGCGGACGCGTTCCTGCGCGGCATGGTGCGCGCCATCGTAGGGACACTCCTCTGGGCCGGTCGCGCGAAGATTGACAGCGCGGCATTCGCCGCGATCGTCGATTCGCGCGATCGCGGGAAAGCGGGTCCGAGCGCACCCGCGAACGGTCTATGCCTGGTGTCGGTGCAGTACGACCAAGATCTCGGGGCCACGAACTCGGGGGGCTCTGCCCCCCGTCCCCTGAACGCGAACGAACAAAACGAGGCGGATGAGTAAGAGGACATGAAGACGTACGCGACGAAGAAGAGCGACCTCACGCGAAGCTGGCGGGTCGTCGATGCCGACGGCGCGACGCTGGGGCGTCTCGCCACCGAGGTGGCGACGCTCCTGCGGGGTAAGCACAAGGTCACGTTCACGCCGCACCTCGACACCGGTGATCCGGTGATCGTCATCAACGCGGTGAAGATCAGGGTCACCGGCAACAAGCTGCAGGCGAAACGCTATGTCCGGCACTCGGGATATCCGGGCGGCCTGCGCTCGGAGACGCTCGAGCGACTCCTGTCGCGCCGGCCCGAAGAGGTCATCCGCCGCGCGGTGCGGGGCATGCTGCCCCAGAACCGGTTGGGCGAGCAGATGATCCGGAAGCTGCACGTCTACGCCGGCGCCGAGCATCCGCACGCCGCGCAAAAGCCCGAGCCCCACCCTGCCGCGAAGGAGTCAGCCTCGACTACGAAGGAGTCAGCCTCATGAAGAGCGCCCCGTACTTCCAGGGCACCGGCCGCCGCAAGACCTCGATCGCCCGCGTCCGTCTCGTGCCCGGCGAGGGCGCCGTTGTCGTGAACGGGAAGCCCCTCGACGACTATTTCGCGCGTGACGGCGCGACCGAGCAGGCTCTCCTACCGTTCTCGGTGACGAACACGGCCCGCCGGTTCAACGCCATGGTCAAGGTCGAGGGGGGCGGCGTGTCGGGCCAGATCGGTGCGATCGCGCACGGCATCGCGCGCGCTCTCATCCAGTCGGACAAGGAACACGCTGCGCCACTGCGCAAGGCCGGTCTGGTCACCAGAGACCCGCGCGCCAAGGAGCGGAAGAAACCGGGTCTCAAACGGGCCCGAAAGGCTCCTCAGTTCACCAAGCGATAACCAAAAAGAGCGTGCCGAGCGCAGACTACGAACGTGGCCGGGACTAACTTCAACTACCAGGTCGCTCTCAAAGAAGGTCTCAAGAGCCTTCAGCAGGGTCGGCTGCGCCAGGCCGAGCAGAGCTTCAAGTATCTGGTCGACAAGTTTCCGGGGGCCGACGGCGGATACCGCGGCCTTGCGAAGGTGCATTTCGAGCAGGAGGACCGCGCGGGTGCGCTGCGCGTGCTTCGCGACGGGGCAGCCGCGCTCAGCAGGTCGGGCGAAAGGTCGGCGGCCATCGGCCTGCTGCGTGAAGCGGTCGCCCTCGACGCCCGAGACCTCTCCACGCATCGCCGTCTCGCCGCGGCGCTGGCCCTCGCGGGCGACAAGGAGGCTGCCGTCCAGGAGTACGCGCGATTCATCCGCGACCTGCGCGATGCCGGCGACGTCGGACGTGCGAAGATCGAGGTCGCGTACGCGATGGGTCAGCTCAGCGATGTTCCGGGCGTCGAGTCGCTCGGGCGCATCGCGGACGGCGACGGCGGATCGCCGGCACCCGCGGACGCAAGTGCGCGCGACGTCAGCCCGCGCTCGGCCTTCGGAGGCACGACCGCGCTCCGTCCGCGATCGGCGGACCACTGGGCCTCGCCAGCCGGCCCAGCACCAGCGACGCGCGCCGGGGATCCGTGGGCCGCGCCCGAACCCGTCTCGCGAACGCCGCTTGAAGACATCGCGGCGGCCGCCGAGGCGTGGATCGCATCCGCGCCCTCGAGCGATCGAGCCCCCTCGGTCTCGAGCGGACCTGCCCGGAGCGTTCCGCAAAGCGCCGAAGCCGTGGCTGCCGGCGAAGTCCTGCCCTCGGACACGGACTCGGAAACGGTCGAGGAGGCAGCGGCCAGATACCTCGCGACGCGCGATCCGCGAGCGGCACCGCTCGCGCTCGAGGCCGCGCGCCGCTACATCCGGGACGGCCAGACCGACGCGGCATCCGACCTGCTGTTACAGCTCATCGCGGCTGGCGTCGCCGACCACGACGCCCAGCGGCTGCTCGTCGAGGTCGCGCGCACGCTCGGTAAGCGCGAGGTCGCGAAGGCGAAGTGCCAACTGCTCGTGCAGGCGTTGCTTCTCGATGGCCGCAATGATCTTGCCGCGGAGGTCGAGGCCCTGGCTCAGGCCGACTAACTAAATGGAGCAGATCCGCGGGCAGCTCGACAAGCTCCTCACCAGTCTTCTCAACGGCCAGCCCTTTGGCTGGAACAACGTCCTGGACATCGTCATCGTGGCGGTGTTCATCTACTACGTGCTGGTCCTCATCCGCGGAACCAAGGCGGTCCAGTTGCTCATCGGCGTCCTCGTGCTCGTGCTCATCTACTGGATCGCGCGCTCGCTTCAGCTGACTCTGACGACCCTCCTCCTGCAGGCCCTCTTCGCCGTCGCCCTCATCGCGCTCGTGGTCGTCTTCCAGCCCGAGCTGCGTCGCGCGCTCGGCCAGATCGGACAGCTCGGTCCGCTGAACCGGTTGCTCGTGCCGGGCGGAGAAGAGCAGATCGAGGGGATCGTCGACGAGCTCGTACGTGCGGCTCTCCTGATCAGCGAGGCGAAGCACGGCGCGCTCATCGTCCTCGAGCGCGCGACTGGGCTCCAGGACTACAGCGAGACGGGTGTGCCGGTGAACGGGAAGCTGACGGCGGAGCTCCTCGCGTCGATCTTCATGACGCGGTCGCCGCTTCACGACGGCGCCGTCATCGTGCGAGGCAGCCAGATCCTCGCGGCCGCGTGCCTGCTGCCCCTCGAGGAGACCGCGGAGCGAAGCGCCCATCGTTACGGCATGCGTCATCGTGCCGCGCTCTCCATCAGCGCCCAGACTGACGCGATCGTCGTGGTCGTCTCCGAGGAGACGCAGGCCATTTCCATCGCCGCGGGCGGCCGGATCATCGGCGCGCTCGACGAAGAGCGGCTCCGCCGGGTCCTCTCCTCGCTCCTCCGGAGCCGGATCCAGCCGCTCCCATTCCGCAGCAAGGCCTCCTAAACCTTGGCACGCGTCCCGCTCCCGACGCGTCCGCTCCTCCCGCGGCGCCGGATCGACCTCCGCCGCGCGGTCACCAGCGACTTCCCGCTCAAGGCCGCGGCGATCCTCGTGGCGGTCATCTTCTGGATCGTCTCCGTCGTGAACGCGGCGCCCACCGAGGTCGCTCGGGAGTTCGGCGGGCGCGTACCGGTGGAGCGGCCCGAGGTGCCGGCGGGCTACGTCCTGCAGGGGCAGCTGGGAGACGTCGGCGTGACGCTCCGTGGGACCGAGGCCGCGCTCTCGAACGTCGTCGCGTCCGATCTACACGCCACGCTGGATCTTGGGGCGGCCGATCTTCACCGCGCCGATCCGCAAGACGTTCCGGTGCGCGTGAGCCTGGCGAGCGCGGGAGTGCGGGTGGTGGATAAGTCGCCGGCCACGGTGAATGTCCGGATCGAGCCGATTACCTCGCGATCCGTCGCCGCGCAGACGCGGTTCGCGAACGATCCGCCCGCCGGCACGTTCGCCGGTGATCCCGCGATCACGCCGAGCGAGGTGAAAGTGAGCGGTCCGGCGAGCCAGGTCGCGCGGATCGCGGCGCTCTATGCGACGGTGCGGTTCGGGGACGCGGTCACCGATCTCGTCCAGAGCGTGCAGCCGGTCGCCGTCGACGCGGCCGGGACGACGATCGAGGGACTCACCGTGGATCCCGCCCTCGTGCAGGTCAGCGTGGCGGTGCTGCCGACGGCGACCACGCGGACCGTGCCTGTCGTTCCGGCTTTGCGTGGATCGGTGGCGAACGGCTACTGGATCTCGCGCGTGATCGTGGATCCCGCGGTGGTGACGGTGCGTGGCGAAGCCTCGGTCCTGAGCGGGGTCGACCAGGTCGCGACCGGGGCGATCGATATCAGCGGCCTCACGGACGCCAGGACGTATCAAGTCGGGCTTTTGCTACCGGCGGTGGGCACCTCGCTGCTCAGAGCGGCGCAGGTGACGGTGACGGTGACGGTGGTGCCGCTGACCGGGACCCGGTCATTCCCGGTCGTCGCCATTCAGGTTGCCAATCTCGGTAGCACCCTTTCGGCGGAGTTCGATCCTCCGAGCGTCGGGCTCCTTCTCGCCGGGCCTTTGCCGGTGCTGAGCGCCGTTACCCTGCCGCAGGTCACTGCCATCGTGGACGCCGCCGGCAAGGGGCCCGGCGCCTATCCCGTGGACGTGACCGTTCGGGTGCCCGCGGGCGTCACGGCCCAAAGCGTGCAACCGACCAGAGTCATGCTCACCATACGAACGAGGAGCGGTTGACCAGGCTTTTTGGCACCGACGGGGTCCGCGGTGTCGCCAATCTCGATCTGACCCCGGAGCTCGCGCTCCGGCTCGGGCGCGCGGCCGGGCACGTGCTCGGCGGTCGCGGCCACTCGGTCGTGATCGGTCGCGACACCCGTCGCAGCGGCCGCATGCTCGAGAGCGCGCTCGCGGCTGGCTTGTGCTCGGTCGGGATGGAGGTCCGCCTTGTTGGCCACATCCCCACACCGGGGCTCGCCCACCTTGCGAAGGCGCACGAGTTCGTAGCCGGCGCAGTAATCAGCGCCTCGCACAATCCCGCGCCGGACAACGGGATCAAGTTCTTCGACAACCGCGCTCAGAAATTGCCGGACGCGACCGAAGACCGGATCGAGGGACTGATGTCCCGCGAAGACACGCTCCCGCGGCCGACCGAGGGCGGAATCGGCCTGGTCGGCGATGCTCGTGGGCTGGTCAAGGACTATGAGGACTTCCTCGTCTCAATGGCGCCGCACCTGGACGGCATGCGCATCGCTCTCGACTGCGCGAACGGCTCGACCTACCGCGTCGCGCCGGCCGTGTTCGCTCACGCCGGGGCGGAGGTGCTCGCGTTCTTCGACACGCCCGACGGCCTGAACATCAATGCCGGCTGCGGGGCGACCGCACCGGAGGCGCTCCAGCGGCTCGTCGTCGAAAACAAGGCCGACGCAGGGTTCGCGTTCGACGGCGACGGCGATCGCGTGATCGTGGTCGACGAGCGGGGGCGGGCGCACAACGGCGATTTCGTCCTCGCGCTGGCGGCCCGGCACTTCGCGCGACACGGCCGCCTCGACCCGATGCTCGTGGTCGGCACGGTCATGACCAACGGCGGTCTCGAATCGACCCTCGCCAAGGATGGCATCGCCCTCGTGCGCACGCAGGTCGGTGACCGTTATGTCTGGGAAGAGATGGAGCGCCGCGGTGCGCAGTTCGGCGGCGAGTCCTCCGGGCACGTCATCTTCCGGGAATACTCGGCGACCGGCGACGGCATCCTCACGGCTCTCGAGGTACTGCATCTCGCACGGAACGAGGGCCGTACGCTGGCCCAGCTCGCCGACGACATGCAGTTTTGGCCGCAGGTCACGCGCAACGTGAAGGCCGCGAGGCGGCGCGAATGGGAGCAGAACGACGCGTTCAGAGCCGCCAAGAAGCAGGCCGAGATCACGCTCGGTTCGACCGGACGTTTGCTCGTGCGGCCTTCCGGAACCGAGCCTGTCTTGCGCATCACCGTCGAGGCTCGTGACGCGACTCTTGCCTCGAGCACGGCGGACATGCTCGCTCGCGTCGCTGAAAGGGAGCTCGTCTAGATGTGCGGGATAGTCGGTTACGTCGGGCCGCGCGAGGCACTGCCGCTGCTCATGGGCGGACTGCGGCGCCTCGAGTATCGCGGGTACGACTCGGCGGGCGTCGCCGTGCAACAGGACGGGGCGCTCCAGGTCATGCGAGCGGAGGGCAAGCTCGATAACCTCGCCGCGATCGTCTCGGCGCATCCCACCGCGGGACACACCGGGATCGGCCACACCCGCTGGGCGACGCACGGCCGCCCGAGCGAACAGAACGCTCATCCACATGTCGACTGCGGCGGGGTCACTGCGGTGATCCATAACGGGATCATCGAGAACTTCGAGGCCTTGAAGGCCCCGCTCGTCGCGAAGGGCCACCGCTTCTCGAGCGAGACCGACACCGAAGTGGCGGTCCATATGCTCGAGGAGGAGCTCGCGAAGGGCCGCTCGCTGGACGAGGCCGCACTCGCGGTCCTGCCGCGCCTCGAGGGCGCGGCGGCACTGGCCTTCATTTCGTCGCGCGATCCCGGCAAGATCGTCGCCGCGCGCATCGCGAGCGCGGGCGGCGTGATCGTGGGATTCGGCGATGGCGAGAACTTCATCGCCTCGGACATGCCCGCGCTTCTGGAGCACACGCGCAGGGTTGTCTTCCTCGAGGCCGGGGAAGTTGCCGTCGTCACGAAGGACCGCGCGTCGTTCTTCCGAACCGACGGCACCCCGCTGCAAAAAGCACCCCAGACCGTGACGTGGGACTCCGTCGCTGCCGCGAAATCGGGCTACAAGCATTTCATGCTCAAGGAGATCCACGAACAGCCCCGCGCGATCAATGACACGCTCCTCGGTCGTGTCGACCGCGGATCGGGCCGTGTCGTCTTCGACGAGAACGTGAAGCTCACGGACGAACAGGTCCGTGCGCTGTCACGGATAACCCTGGTGGGCTGCGGCACGGCGGGTCATGCGGCACTCGTGGGGAAGATCCTGATCGAGCGCCTTGCCCGTATCCCCTGCGATATCGACATCCCAAGTGAGTACCGGTACCGCGAGCCGGTCGTCACCAAGGGACAACTCCTCCTCGCGATCACCCAGTCCGGCGAGACGGCGGACACGCTCGCCGCGATGGAGGAAGCCCGGAAACGAGGCGCACGCCTGCTCACTCTCGTCAACGTCATGGGGAGCGAGGCGAGCCGCGTGGCGGACGACGTGATCTATCTCCATACAGGTCCCGAGATCGCGGTTGCGTCGACCAAGGCCTATACCGCGATGCTTGTTGACCTGTACCTCTTCGCGATCTATCTCGCTCAGCGCCGCGGCGCGATCGATCAAGAGCGCTCGCGGCGGCTGCTCGCCGAGGCCTTCCATTTTCCGACGCTCGTCGACGCCGTCCTCCGCGAGGAGCCGAAGGTGCGCGCGCTCGCATACCGTTACCACACCGCGCGGAACTTCTTGTTCCTGGGCCGCGGTGTGAACTACCCGACCGCACTCGAGGGCGCGCTGAAGCTCAAGGAGCTCTCGTACATCCACGCCGAAGGCACCGCCGCGGGGGAGATGAAGCACGGCACGAACGCCCTGATCGACGAGGATCTGCCCGTCGTGGCGATCGCATTGCGGGACAGCGTTTACAAGAAGATGCGCAGCAACATGGAAGAAGTGCGAGCGCGCGCCGGCGTGCTGATCGCTGTCGCGAACGATGACGACGATGAGATCACCGGGAGGGCGGAAGAGATCATCCGCATACCGAAGACGGAAGAGCTGCTGGAGCCTGTGCTGGCGGTCGTTCCGCTTCAGCTTCTCGCGTATCACATCGCCGACCGCCGCGGGAACGATGTCGATCAGCCGCGCAATCTCGCGAAAGCCGTGACGGTCGAATGACTCGTGGCGGGGCGCGACGGGTCCTGTCCCGGGGTCGGGGGGTCGTGCGCTCGCGCACCCTCCCCATCCTCTGCCGTCGCGGCATCCCGCACGCTCTTCCCGGATGGGGCCCCGGGGCACCCGCGCGTCGCGCGCGACCCCCGCTCCCCCGTGCCACCCGTCGCGCCGTCCGCGGAGTCCTTGCGTGAGCGATCCCTCCGAGGTCGGCATCGACATCATCGAGACTGCGCGGATCCGCCACGTGCTAGAGCGGCACCCCCGCCGCTTTTTGGATCGCGTGTACACGGAATGGGAGCAGATGTATTGCCGCTCGAACATTCTCCATCTCTCCGGTCGTTGGGCGGCCAAAGAGGCCGTCTCGAAGGTGCTCGGCCTCGGTGTGCGTGGCGTCGGCTGGCGCGAGATCGAGATCCGCCGCACGCGCGCGGGCCAGCCAACGGTCACCCTTCACGGACGCGCCGAGGCTCGCCGCCAAGTTCTCGGCCTCCGCACTCCACTCTCCGTGTCGATCTCGCATATCCGGGATCTCGCGGTCGCGGTCGCCGTGGGCCTGCGCTGACCGAGAGATCGGCGACCCCGCTCGACGCGCGTGTCGTCCGGGCCGCGCTCAAACCACTGCCGAAGGACGCCGGGAAAGAAGCGCGCGGGCGGGTTCTTATCGTCGGTGGATCGCTCCGCTATCCCGGTGCGACGCTTCTCGCCTCACGCGCGGCGTTACGCTGCGGCGCGGGCGTGGTGACGGTCGCCGCAGCGCGCACCGTCGTGGAAACGATCGCCGGGGAAGATCCGAACGTGACCTTCTTTCCGCTCGCGGAGTCGCAGCCGGGCGTCGTGGCGACCGGCGCAGCCGCACAGCTTTCGACCGTGGCCGGCGAGAGGATCCGGGCGCTGCTCATCGGGCCGGGACTCGCGCATGCGCCCGGGACCGATGACTTCGTCATCGCAGTGCTGCGCAACGCGCGATCGACGCCGACCGTCGTCGATGCTGACGGGTTGAACGCGCTTGCCCGCACCGAAGGCTGGCGCGAGCTCCTGCCGACCAAGACCATCCTCACGCCGCACGACGGAGAGGCGGCTCGCCTCGCTGGCCGGGTCGTTCCCGCGGGAGCCGCGCGCGTCACCTTCGCGGAGCGCCACGCCCGTGACTGGGGCGCGATCCTCGTGCTCAAAGGACCGGTGACCGTGGTGAGCGATGGGAAGAAGACCTATGTGCACGATCAGCCAAACCCAACGCTTGGCGTTGGCGGATCAGGCGACGCTCTGGGCGGCGCAGTCGCGGCGTTTCTGGCCCGCGGGCTCGTTCCGCTGGCAGCTGCGGCGGCGGCGGTCTGGGTGCACGGGCGCGCTGGCGGGCTACTCGCCTCCGAGGTGGGTGAGTCCGGCGCGCTAGCGACCGACATCGTCGAGGCGCTTCCCCGGGCGCTCCGTGAAATAGTCGAGCGGAGATGACAACTCCGGACGCGGTGCGGTCGACGGTGGTGGACGTGGATCTGGACGCGATCGCGGCGAATCTCTCCTCGATCCGCGACCGCGCGAAGGCCGACGTCATCGCAGTCGTCAAAGCCGACGCCTACGGGCACGGCGCCGAGGCCGTCGCGGAGACCAGCTTCGAGGCCGGCGCGGTGATGGTGGCCGTCGCGACGGTCGAGGAGGGCCTCGCCCTTCGCGAGGCCGGCGTGAACGGCCCGATCCTCGTGTTCTTCGGGCCGACCGATTCCTCCGAGGTCGCGCACGCCGTCGCCCAGGATCTAGTCCTCACGGTCTGGGACCACGGTCGCGCGCGCGCCATCAGCGAGGCCGGGGCGGCCCTCCGCAGGACCGCGCGCGTTCACTTCAAGGTGGATACCGGACTCACGCGGCTCGGCGCGCCGGCGGGGGAGGCCGTGGAACGCCTGCGTGAGATACGCGCGCTCGCGCGCATCGAGGTGGACGGGATCTTCACCCATCTCGCGACCGCGGACGATCCGGACACCTCGAACGACCAAGTGCAGCTCGCGAAATTTCGGGAGGTCCTTGGCGCGATCCGAGACCGCCCGCGGCTCGTACACGCGGTGGCGAGCGCCGGCGTCGCCGCGTTCGGGCCGGTCGAAGGACTGAACGCCGTTCGTCCTGGCCTGGCGATCTACGGAGTCCATGCCGCGCGGCATCTCGCGACCGCGCTGCCGCTCCGGCCCGCGCTTACGTGGCACTCGCGTATCCACCGCATCGCGAGCGTGCCGAAGGGTACCGGCGTCTCGTACGGCCATGAATACCGTCTTCCGCGCGACGGCCGGATCGCGACGGTTCCCGTCGGTTATGGCGATGGACTGCCGCGGGTCGCCGGAAAGCGCGGCGGGGTCCTCGTGCGCGGACATCGCCTCGGCTTCGCCGGCCGCGTCTGCATGGACCTGGTCATGCTGGACGTCACCGAGATCGAAGGCGCGCGGGAAGGCGACGAGGTCGTGCTCATCGGCGCTCAGGCGGGCGCGGAGCAGACCGCCGACGATCTCGCGGCCGCATGTGGGACGATCAACTACGAGATTCTTACCGGTATCCGCCGCCGCGTCCCGCGCCGCTACTTCCGTGGCGGGAAGCTGGTCGCGACACGCACGCTGGCCGAGGGGTATCACACCCGATGAGACGCCGGTACGCGGTCCTGCTGGCCGCGGCCCTTCTGGTCGGCGCCTGCGTCCCGCCGGCGACCAAGCCGGACGAATCGACGGAGCCGCCCTCCACCTACATCCCCTCGACCCCGACTCCGGTCGCTTCCGCGACCCTCACGTCCCTCGATATGACCGCCGTGCTTCTGGCGAAGCCCCTCCCGTATGCGGACGGTTTCATGTTGACGCGGACCGTACGGGGACGGGACGGCCAGCCCGCGAAGGGATTCGAGCCGGTGCGCACGACGCCACCGGTCGAGGACATCGGCACTCAGCGAGATTTCTGGACGTACGACTTCGCCGCGAAGAAGAACGTCAAGACCACGGCGACCCTCCGCTTGATGACCGATCACGCCAAGTGGTGGGCGGCGAACGACGCGACCGTCGACCTGAGCGGCCTCCGCGCGACAGCGACGAGCTTCGAGAACAAGATCCTGCCGACCGACCATCGCCTCTACGGCGAGGAGTGGTCGCCCGGGATCGACGGCGACCCGCGCATCAACCTCGTCTTCGCGCGGCTGCCCGGCTCGGCCGCGGGCTACTTCAGCGGGTCCGACGAGGAGCCGGTCTGGGTGAACGAGTTCTCCGCGGAGCGGGAGATGATCTACATCAACACGCTCTCAGCGCGCCTGGGCTCGCCGCAGCTCGATTCGATCATCGCGCATGAGTTCTGTCACATGATCCAGTTCAACACGCGCAAGCGATCCGCCGTCTGGTTCAACGAGGGTCACGCGCAGCTTTGTGAGCAGGGGAACGGCTTCAGCCCCGGCACGGCGCAGACCTACCTGCGCTTACCCGATACGCAACTCAACGATTGGTCCGACCTCGAGGCGGCCGCGGCCCACTACGGCCTGGCGTACATGTTCCTCGAGTTCCTCCGTCAGCAGGCCGGCGGCGAGGACTTCATCCGCGCGTTGATGGTCAAGGGAATCGATACGCCGGCGGACATCGATGCGGTCCTCAAGCAGCGCGGTCAGCCCGGCGTCGAGGAGCTCTACGCGAACTTCGTCGCGGCCAACGCGTTCATCGGCGCGACCTCGGACAAGCAGTACAGCTATCCGCAGGGCGCACCCGCTCGTCAGGCCGCGAACGTCGTGCTCGGCGACACCGTTGCGATCGGCGGCATCTTCCGGTCCACGGTGCACGAGTACGCGGTCCGCTACGTCGAGCTTCCGCGCGCTCGCATGCAGCTCAAGTTCGACGGCTCGACGAGCAACCGCCTCATTCCCACCGATCCACACTCGGGCCGCGCGTTCTGGTGGTCCGACAAGGGCGACGGCATGGACAGCACGCTGACCAAGGTGATCGATCTCCGCTCCGCGACGAACTCGCAGCTCGGCTTTTGGACCTGGTTCGACATCGAGGCGGACTACGACTACGCGTACGTCGAGGTCTCGAGCGACGGCGGCGGGCATTGGACGCCCCTCCGAACCGAGTCCTCGACCAGCGCGGACCCGAACGGGCAGAACCTCGGGAACGGCATCACCGGAGGGTCGAGCGGGGCGAGCGCGACCGGCTGGCGGCACCTGACCGCCGACCTCACGCCTTACGCAGGCAAGCAGGTGCAGCTGCGGTTCCAATATGTGACCGACGGGAACCTCAACCTCGGAGGGTGGGCTATCGACGACATCGAGATCCCTGGACAGGCCGTGGACGACACGGAGAGCGACAACGGCTGGGTCAGTTCAGGCTTCGTGCGTTCTACCAATCTTGTCGGGCAGCGCTTCGTCGTCCAGGTCCTTCGCTTCGGCGACCGCCAGACGGTCGAGCGGCACGCCGTGGAGAACGGACAGCTCACCCTCGACCTTGACACGAGCGCGGATCGCCGGCCGCCGCTCCTCGCCGTGACCGGATTCGCCGTGCGCACCACCCAGCCGACCAACTTCACGCTCAGCGCCGAAGCTCGACAATGAGCGACGGGAACGGCGGAGTCCGGCCGGTCCGCTACGGCGTTATCCCGGCCGGCGGGCTTGGCACGCGCTTCCTTCCGATCAGCAGGACCGTTCCGAAGGAGCTCCTCCCGGTCATCGACACGCCGGTCATCGAGCTGGTCGTCGCAGAGCTTTCCGCAGCGGGCATCCCGCGCATCGTCATCGTGATCGCGCCCGGCAAGGAAGCGCTGGACGCGTACTTCCGTCCGAACGAACGGCTCGAGCGGCGCCTCGCCGTGGAGTTCCGGCAGGACGACATCGCGCTCCTGAAGCGTCCCGAAAAGCTCGCCACCGTTCGGGTGGTCGTCCAGCAGGAGGCGAAAGGGAACGGACACGCCGTGCTGCAGGCGAAACCGCTTGTGGGCGCCGAGCCCTTCGCGATGCTCTGGGGCGACGACATCGTTCTCAGCGAAACGCCGGCGGTCGCGCAGCTCATCGAAGCTCGCGAGCGCCTGGGTGGCGGGAGCGTTGTCGGCTGCATCCGGGTCCCCAAGGACAAGGTCTCGGCCTACGGCGTCGTGGCAGGCACGCCCGTCGACGAACGGACCCAGCGGGTCCTGGCGATTGTCGAGAAACCCTCTCCGGAGAACGCTCCAAGCAACCTCGCGGCAGTCCACGGCTACGTACTCGAGCCGGAGGTCTTCGACATCCTCGAACACCTGCGCCCCGGCCGCAATGGCGAGATCTGGCTCACGGACGCCGTGAGCCAGCTCGCTCGCCAGGGTGGGGCCGTTTGGGCCGTCGAGCTGCAGGGGGTCCGGTACGACACCGGGGACAAGCTCGGGTACGTCAAAGCGTTCGTCGACGCCGCGCTCGGGCGAGACGACATGGCTCCACTCATGAAGGCGCACCTCAAAAGCCTCGGCTGGAAGGCTCCCGGAGAGCGCTAGCACTGAGGGGCTATGCCTCCAGACGCCCTGGCCAGGCCTCCGTTACAATCCGGCGGTCCCCCATTCGTACACATGGCATCGCCATGGCTTCCTTGCGGTGGGGCGGGGAGGCGTCACGGGATGGACTCGCGGCTCGTCTTGTCTGCGACCCTGCGGCTCGGGCGCCTTGCGCTCGTCAGCTACGTGGTGGCGGTCGGCACTTGGACGCTCCTCGGGCCGTCGCCCCTCGCGCCGCGCGAAGAGCTTGTCGCTCGGGCGGCTTCCGCGCCGCGGGGGAGCTCGTTCTCGGTTGATCGAGCGCCTCTCGTCAGCGTCTCGGTCGACGGCTTGAGCGCGACAGCCCGGACGGCCGGCACGGTCGAGGACGCGCTCCGCAGCCTCGGCCTCGCCGCCGTAGCCGGCGATCGCCTATCCGTCCCGGCCGACGCTTCAGTTCTGACCGGTCAGCGGATCGTGGTGGACCGCGGGCTGCCGGTGACCCTCCTCGACGGCGGCCGGTCCGTGGGGCTGCGAGCGCCGCGCGGCACCGTCGCCGACCTTCTGGCCGCCACCGGCGTGACGCTCGGGCCGCTCGACTGGATCGACCGAGAGGTGGGAGCACGGCTCGAGCCCGGCGACGTCGTCCAGATAACGCGCGTGGCCGATCGCGTCGAGACCCTGCAGGAGACCGCCTCATTCGAGGTGCGTTACATCCAGGACCCGAACCTCGATCGACTCCGGCAGGTCGTGGTCACCGCGGGCGTGCCCGGCCAGCTCGTGAACACGTACCGCGTTCAGGTCGTGAACGGCCGGGAGGTCGAGCGCGTCCTCCTAGCGTCGCTCGAGGTCACCGCGCCGACCTCGGAAGTGCGCCGGATCGGCACGCGCGCGCCGCAGGCTCCGGCCGAGATCGAAGCGATCGTCCGCGAAGCCGCCGCCCGCCAGGGCGCCGACGCCGAGCAGCTGTTGCGGGTGGCGTGGTGCGAGAGCCGCTTCAACCCGGGCGCCTACAACGCGTCCGGTGCCTCCGGGCTCTTCCAGTTCATGCCGCGCACCTGGGCGTCGAACAGCTTCAACGCGGGATACGGGGGCGCGAGCCCGTTCGATCCCGTCGCCTCGGCGAATGTCGCTGCGTGGATGTTCGCCCGCGGTTCGGCAAGTCTCTGGTCGTGTAGGTGAGCGGCTAGCCTCACCTCAATGGATGTCGCGAATCCTCGTGGGCTGCGCGATGCGCTCCGCCGTCACGGTATCCGCGCCGCGACCTCGCTGGGCCAACGTTTCCTCGTCGATCGTGCGGTGCTCGCCGCGATCGTCGAGGCGGCCGAGATCGGGCCGCGCGACGAGGTGCTCGAGGTCGGGCCGGGGCCCGGCGTCCTGACCGCGGCCCTCGCCGAGCGTGCGCGGTCGGTCACCGCGATCGAGATCGACGCGCGCATGGTCGCCGTGCTTGAGGAGACACTGGCCGGTCACGACAACGTCCGCGTCGTCCGCGCGGATGCGCTGAGCGTCGACCTCTTCGCGCTGGGCCCGCGCCCTCCGACGCGGATCGTCGCGAATCTCCCGTACCAGATCACCACGCCGCTCCTCGAGCGCTTTCTCGTGGACGCGCGCCGTCCGCCCCTGATCGCCGTCCTCGTGCAGCTCGAGGTCGCGCGGCGCATCTGCGCGACTCCGCAAGAAGGGCGCGAGCGCGGCTATCTGTCGGTCTTCGTCCAATCCTTCGCCGAGCCGCGCATCGTGCGGCGGGTGCCGGCGCGCGCCTTTCGCCCGCCCCCACGCGTCGACTCGGCCGTCGTTGCACTGCGGACCCACGCTGTTCCGGCCTTCGCGCCGCTCGCGCAAGAGCCTTTCCTGCGCTTGGTCAGCGATGCGTTCAGGCACCGTCGCAAGCAACTGCGCTCGGCGCTCGGCCACGAGGCAGGGATGGATCGCGGGCGCGCGACCGAGGTCCTCGCTCGCGCCGGCATCGCCCCGGAGCGCAGACCGGAGGAGCTCTCGCTCGACGAGTGGATCGCGCTCGCGAGAGCCGCAGGGGTGCGGCTCGCGTGAGCCGTGCGGTCGTGGTGATGGCCCCGGCGAAGATCAACCTGACGCTCGAAGTGCTCGGTCGCCGCGCGGACGGATATCACGAGCTCACCTCGGTCTTCGCGACGGTCGACGTGCGCGATCGAGTCCGTGTCGCCCCGCACAAGACGCTCGACGTTCGGATCGCGCCGGACATCGGCGCCCGCGCGGGCGAGGATCTCGCGACGAAAGCCGTGCTCGCTCTCGCCGAGGCAAACGGCCGCGCTCCGTTCGCGCACGTGCGCGTGAAGAAGCGGATCCCGGTGGCGGCAGGGCTCGGGGGCGGTTCGAGCGACGCCGGTGCCGTGTTACGCGCGCTCGCCCGCGTATGGCGCCTCGACGGGCAGGGTCTCGAGGAGGTCGGTGCGCGTCTGGGATCGGACGTGCCGTTCTTCACGAGCGCCGCACCGTACGCGCTCGTGCGAGGCCGTGGCGAACAGGTCGAGCGCCTGCCCGCGCCGGCGCCTTTGTGGGTCGCTCTCGTCCGACTTCGCGAACGTGTCTCGACGGCGGACGTATTTGACACATATCGAGGAAACCGATCGAAGGGCGCGCGAAGCGCCGCGCTCGCCCGGGCAATGCGAGAGGGGGCCGCGACACCGGCCGTGATCCGTGAATATCTGGTGAACGATCTGCTGCCCGCAGCCGAGCGAGTCTGCCCCAGGATCGCCGAGGCGCGAAAGACCGCGGCAGATGCGGGCATTGCGCTCACCATGTCGGGGAGCGGTCCCTCGCTCTTCGCCTTGGCGGATGATCGTGCGCACGCGATCCAAATCGCACGACGGCTCCGTCGATCCGGGTTAGACGCGCGCCCGATCGCGGTCGGTGTCACTTCTTGATGGACAAGCGAGCGAGGGCTGTCCCCCTACGTTTGACGCGTGGATCCTCGAGGAGAGCTCACCGTCCGTCAGGCGGGGCAGCGGGGCGGAACATCGACCGCGGGCAAGCACGGCTCGTCGTTTTATCGAGAGATCGGTCGTCGCGGCGGCCAGGCCCGCAAAGGCCAGCTCGGGCCCGAGGGTTACGCGAAGCTCGGCCGCAAAGGCGGAGAAGCGCGCAAGACGCAACTCGGGTCGCGCGGATATGCCGAGCTCGGCCGAAAGGGCGGCGAGGCGCGCAAGTCTCAGCTGGGTAGCGAGGGCTACGCGCAGCTCGGCCGCAAAGGCGGTCGTCGGGTCGCGGAATTGATCAAGCGGGGCAAACAGCCCGCCAAGTAAGACCCGAGCTATCGCTCGGCCTGTGCGCGAAGGCTGGCTGACGCCAGCCTTCTGGCAACCCGCACCCATATCCTTGAGCCGTGTCCTGTGGGGCGTGGCCAAGTGGTAAGGCGGCGGACTTTGGATCCGCTATCCCAGGTTCGAATCCTGGCGCCCCAGCCTGACGGATCGAAATGACCGACGCGCCGCTGGCCATCGTGCTCGCGGCGGGCCTTTCGACACGGATGAAGTCCAATACGCCCAAGGTCCTTCACCCGATCGCCGGACGTCCGCTCCTCGCGCACGTGCTCGACACCGTTCGCGCGGCCGGCGCGCGGCCGCTGGTCGTGCTTTCCAAGGAGAGCGAGCCCGCTCGGGAGATGCTCGATGGAGATGCGCGAGTCGCGCTGCAAGATCCTCCACGGGGGACCGGTGATGCGGTACGCGTCGCGCTCGCGGAAGCGAGTGGCGGCCGTGGCGTCGCATACATCGTCTACGGCGATACCCCGCTGCTGCGTGCGGAGACGCTCGCGAGCTTGGGCGCGCTGCTCGCCGAGCGTCATGCCACGCTCGCGATCCTTGCCGGAGAGGTCGGGACCGACAACGCGTATGGCCGGATCGTCCGCGACAAGAGCGGGGACGTCGAGCGGATCGTCGAGGCCCGAGTCGCGTCGGCCGAGGAGAAGCTCCTCCCCGAATCCATCCTGGGCGCGTACGCTGCCGACCTCGGCTGGCTGCGCGAGGCCGTCGCGCAGCTCCGCCCGAATGCGACCGGCGAGATCTTTCTCACCGATCTCGTGGCCGAGGCGACACGCGAAGGCAAGCGGGTCGCGGTCCATCGCACCGGCGATCCGGAGGAGGGAATGGGCGTGAACACGCGAGTCGAGCTGGCTGCGGCCGAAGCCGCACTCCGGCGGCGCATCCGCGAGGACCACATGCTCGCGGGTGTGACGTTCCGCGACCCCGAGTCGTGCCAGGTCGACGCGGATGTGCGAATCGCCGCAGACGTCGTGATCGACCGCGGCACGATCCTCGAAGGGAAGACGCAGATCGGCGCCGGTTCGCGCGTCGGGCCGTACGCCGTGTTGCGCGACACCACCATCGGCGAGCGCTGCCGCGTCGAGAACTCGACCCTCGAGGGGGCAACGCTTGAAGATGAGGTGACGGTGGGGCCGTATTCGCATTTGCGTCCGGGAGCCTATCTCGAGCGCGGCGTTCAGCTCGGGAACTTCGGCGAGGTCAAGAACGCGCGCCTCAAGACCGGCACGAAGATGCACCACTTCAGCTACATCGGCGATGCGGAGATCGGCGCGCGGGTCAACATCGGCGCGGGCACCATCACGCTCAACTACGACGGCGTGAAGAAGAATCGCACCGTCGTGGGAGACGACGCGTTCATCGGATCGGACACGCTCCTCCGCGCCCCCGTCACGATCGGCGCGGGCGCGACGACTGGGGCCGGAGCGGTGGTGACGAGGGACGTCCCCGAGGGCATGGTGGCGGTGGGGATGCCGGCGCGGGCCATCAAGAAGGCGGACCGCCGGCAGAAGAAGGGCGGCTAGTGGACTCCACCGCAGTGGAGCTTCTCCTCATCGAGCTCGTGCTCGTCGCCATGCTGGCGGTGCTCTCCGCGAGCGAGGCCGCGCTCCACACCATCAGGCGACCCCAGGTCATCGAGGAGCTCGCTGAGCGCGGTCGTCGCGGCCGGCGCGCCGGAACCATGGGCCGCAAAGCGATCGAGTACCTCGCCGCCATACAGGTCGCGGAGTTCTTCATCGTATTCACGTACGCGGGCATCGCCGCGGCCTTTATCGCGCCGCGCCTCTCCGACCTTCTGCGGTTCCTCTTCGGCCCGGGCGCCCCCGTGGTGCGCGACGTGGCCGCTGTGGTGGTCACCGTCGCCGTCCTTTCACTCGTCGCCGTGCTTCTCGGTCTCTTCGTGCCGCGCGCGATCGGGGCTCGGCATGCGCAGCCCGTCCTCCTCGTTCTGGTCTGGCCGCTCGAGCTCATCACCTGGCTCACGCGACCGCTTGTCGCGGTGCTCTTCAACCTGACCCGGCTGATCACGCGGCCCTTCGGCGCAAACCCGCATGCCGGGGCGCTCGCGCTGGTCACCGAGGACGAGATCAAGTCCCTCGTCGAAACGGGACAGGCGCAGGGCGTCCTTCAGGAACGGGAGCAGCGCATGATCACGTCGATCTTCGCGATCTCGGAGAAGCCGGTGCACGAGGTGATGGTCCCGCGAACCGACATCGTCGCGATCGACGTGGACACCCCGGCCGAGGAGATCCTGAGAGACATCACCAAGGTCGGCCACTCGCGCATCCCGGTGTTCGAGGGCTCGCCCGACAACATCATCGGGATTCTGTATGTGAAGGATCTCTTCCGGCGCCTGGCCCGCGGCGAGAAGGACGTGCACATTCGTCCGTATCTTCGGCCGGCGCAGTTCGTACCTGAATCCAAGAAGATCGACCAGCTCCTGCGTGACATGCAGAAGGAAAAGGTCCACATCGCCATCGTCGTCGACGAGTACGGCGGGACAAGCGGCCTGGTCACGATCGAGGACCTGGTCGAGGAGATCGTCGGCGAGATCCGCGACGAGTACGACGTCGAGCAGGAGATGGTGCTGCCGGTCTCCGAGAACGAGGCCCTCATGGACGCGCGGGTCCCGTTCGAGGAAGTGCGCGAAGCCTTCGCCCTCGATCTGCCGTCGTCCGAGAACTACGACACGCTCGGCGGGTTCATCGTCGCCCAGCTTGGACGCTTCCCGCGTGCCGGTGAGACCGTGGAGGCCGGCGGCGCGCGCTTCGTCGTCGAGACCGTCGAAGGACGGCGCATCCGTCGCGTGCGCGTGGTCAAGAAGACGCCGACCGCTGAGATGGTCTAGTCCCGGACGTAGAAGCTCTAGTGGAGACACTCGGCCCGGGCGACGAGGACCTCATCCGCGTCGCATCGCTCGCGCGTCAGCGCGCGTACGCGCCGTATTCGAAGTACAAGGTCGGCGCGGCCGTTCGCACCAAGCGGAACAAGATCTATTCCGGCGCGAACGTGGAGAACGCGTCGTACGGCCTCACCGTCTGCGCGGAACGCTGCGCGGTGTGGGCCGCGGTCGCGGCGGGGGAGACGAAGGACTACGACGCGATCGCGATCGTCATCGACGACGACAGGCTACCGACGCCGTGTGGCGCATGCCGACAGGTGATCGCGGAATTCGCGCCTGACCTGCGCGTCGTGCTTGCGACAACCGGTGGGCTGCGGAAGGCCACGACGCTGACCGCGCTCCTCCCGGAACCCTTCCTTCCTGAGAATCTCCCTTAGCTCGGGGTCTGCGCCTCTGTCAGCGCGCGGTAGAACGCCGTCGCGCGCGTCATGGCGAGCTCGCGCAGGCCGCCGCTGATCCGCTCCTCGGCATGCTCGCCGGCCGATTCCAGGTGCAACACGCCGTAGTCGCGGATCATCGAGAGCGGGAAGGGGCGTGCCAGGCTCGCGTCCTGGATGCGATCGAGCAGCAGGGCGGCTTGATTACGATTGAACACTCCCCAGCGGGCGATCACCCGCCGATCGGTGAGCACGAACCATTTCGCGCTCCAGGGGATCCAGCGAACGAGGATCCAGATCGTCAGCAGCACAAACGCTCCAAGACAGAGCGCGGTCAGCGGCGGCACGAGCGGGCTGAAATAGAGCGAGAGCACGAACAGCGCGATGTCCAGGATCACAAGTGGTTCCCATAGGAACAGCGGTCGCGTCGCGAGAAGGATTTTCTCGTTGGACTCGAGGATGACATCGCGCGGCCCCTTCATCGCGGCCGGATTCTAGGCGTAGGGCCGCCCGACCAGCCGAGCGCTCGTCGCGTTTGCGCGCTGGCTCTCGCGTGTCCACCATCCCGCAGACCGTCGGTCGGAGGTGCGTTGATGCGTCGGACGATCACGATCGTGTTCCTCCTCGCGACGTTGGTGTCGCTCGGCCCATCGAGACCGGCGGCTGCGGCTCAAGACGAGTTTCGCGCCTGGTGGGTCGATGCATTCGGTGAGGGGATCTTCAACAGCGCCCAAGTGGACAAGCTCGTCAATGCGGCGACCGCCGCGAACATCAATGCACTTGTTGTCCAGATCGGTCGGCGCGGCGATTGCTTCTGCAACCGCGCCAGCATGCCGCGTACCCAGGCGGGGATCGCCGCGGTTCCTTACGACCCGCTCGACGAGGTCATCACGAAGGCTCACGCAGCCGGCATCCAAGTCCACGCCTGGATCATCACGACGGCGATGTGGAACAGTTCGACCGCGCCGCTCGACGCACGTCACGCGTTCAACCAGCACGGCCCCTCGAAGACGGGTTACAGCAACTGGCTTGGTGTTCGCTACGACGGGTTCCTCCGCGAGAGCGCGAGCTCGGCGGCGAATTGGTTCTTCGATCCGGGTCACCCCGACGCCGCCGACTACATCGTCGAGATGTACCTCTCGGTCGCGCGCAACTACGCCATCGACGGTCTCAACTTTGACCGAGTCCGGTATCCCGATCTCCCGCTTGCGGCCTGGCCCGCCGACAACGCCTGGGGCTACAACCCGGTGGCGCTCGACCGCTTCCAGGGAGCGACCGGACGCACCGACCGGCCACTGCCGAACGATCCGCAATGGTCGCAGTGGCGCCGCGACCAGATCACCAACATCGTGCGCAGGGTCTGGGTCGAGGCCTATGCCGTGAAGCCGAACCTCCGCATCAGCGCCGATACGATCACCTACGGCGACGGGCCGCAGGGCTACGGCGGCGACTGGACCCAGACGCGTCCGTATCGCGAGACCCTGCAGGACTGGCGGGGCTGGATGGAGGAAGGGATCCTCGACACGAACGTCCCCATGAACTACAAGCGCGAGCACTGCACCGCGACAGGGCCGGGCTGCTTCGGTGATCAGCGGGCCTGGTACACGAACTGGAACGAGTTCGCGAAGGACCACCAGTACGCGCGCACCACCACGATCGGCGCCGCGCTCTACCTGAACACGGTCGACGGCTCGGTCATCCAGCTGCGCAAGGCGCTCGCGCCGAGCGCCGCGGGAAACAGAGGGATCGGTTGGGTTGGGTACTCCTACCGGACGCCGGACTGCCGCACGAATTCGTCGTGCAACCCGCCGCTGCCCTTTGGCTTCCGCGCGGGCGATGCGAGCCGCGCTGAGCTCATCCGCGCTCTCACGCAGCCCTCGGAGTACGACCCGCAGCTTCCCCCGGTCTTCTCGTCACCGGCATTGGTCCCGGCGATGACGTGGAAGACCGCGCCGACGCGGGGCCACGTTGCCGCACGGGTCACGACCAACACCGGAATCGTGCTCGACCAAATCCTCGTGGAGCTCCGCGATCCCGAGACCGATGCCGTCCTCCGGTCGCGTCTCACCGACGGCTCGGGTTATGTCGCGTTCGTCGACCTGACGCCCGGTCGCTACAAGGTCTTCGTCCCCGATGACCCGCGGGTCACCGGCAAACGCGTCGCGCTCGTCGACATCCGCGCGGGCGCGGTCGGGCGCGTGAGCATCACGCCGTTCGCGAAGGGCGCGGAAGGAAAGCGCCCGCCGAAGGACCCGGCGCCGACCTTCGTGTCGGCGGAAGACCCATCGGCCACCGAAGAGCTGCCGAACGGCGAACGCTGACCGGGAGAGCTAACCCGTCGGCTCGGGCGACGAGGCCCTTCAGCGGACGGCGCGTCCCCGATTCGCGCCTTGCCGAACTGGCTGCAGGAAGCCTCGGACGCGAGCGCGCCAGGACGTGCGCCGACCGAATGACTCCTCGACCTTCGCCCAAAACGAGGTGCGGCTGGAGCGTCCGATCTCAACCGCGAGGGGTGGTATCCGCGGGTCGAGGTTGTACCAACCTTGCGCCGGCAAGCGCACGGTCGTCCTGCGCTCGCCATTCCTTGGGCGCGCACCGAGCGGAGCCACGTCTCTGCCGCAAAACCGGCAGACGATCGCGGCGGCCTGGATCTGCTCTGCGCAGTACGGACACGCCCTCATCGCTGTTCGGAGTCTGCATCGATCGGTCCATGTCCGCACGCTCCGCGAGCGTCGCGACCGCGTGGTGGATCACAGTTGAGTAACGGCGTTCCGTCGAGACGACGCATTAGGCCCGCGTGGCGGCTCCGGTCGGCTCGGCTGCGCCCGTCGCGGTCGCGACCAGACGCTCGAGCATTTCGAGTGGTTCGCGGGAGCGCGGGGTGATGCCTCGGAGCTCGTGGAGTGCCCGTCCCCGCTGCGCCGCGATCTCGGCTTCGATGAGTGCGCGGACCCCGAGCTCGTCGAGGATCTCGCGGATCCGTTCCACGTTCTCCGCCGGGAGCGGAGCCGCCGGCGCGAAGAGGGCGGCGAGGCTCTCGCGCAGTTTGCCCTGCGCCCGCTCGAACGCCAGCACGACCGGAAGCGTTTTCTTCCGTTTGGTGAGGTCGTTCATCTCGACCTTGCCGGTGCGCTCGGCCGACGCCCAGATGCCGAGGAGATCGTCGTGCGCCTGGAAGGCCTGCCCGAACGCGTCGCCGAAGCGCCCGAGAGATCCGCGCACGGAGGGGTCGTCCGTCGCGAGCACGGCGGCTCCCTCAGCCGCGGCCGCGAAGAGCGCCCCGGTCTTCTTTGCGGCCATCGCGCGGTAGCGCTCGGTGGTGACGTCGGTCCGCGTCTCGAATGAGATGTCCAGGAACTGCCCCTCGCAGACCTGCATACACGCCCGGTCCACGAGCCCCGCGAATGCGAGGACGCGCTCCGCGGGGAATCCGCGCAACCGCTGGACCGCGAGCCGCGAGACAGCGAACATCCCGTCGCCCGCATTGATCGCCTGGGGGACGCCCCAAACGTTCCACACCGTCGGCCGGTGGTGGCGAGCGGGGTCCTGGTCCTCGATGTCGTCGTGGATCAGCGTGAAGTTGTGAAGGAGCTCGATGGCCGCGGCCGCGGGCAGGGCGCGGCGCGCGTCGCCGGTGAGGGCTTCGAACACGAGAGTGCAGAGCACCGGACGGAGTCGCTTCCCGCCCGCACCGCGCTCGGCGTCCAGCCCGAGGTGGTAGAGCATCATCCCGTAGAAGGGCTGGAGCGCCGGCTCCGCCTGGCTGAGAAGAGCGCGGATCTCCTCGTCGACGGCGGCTATGTGCGTTTCGAGCCTCGAGCCCACCAGAGTCCGATCATAGGCGTCCGTACGGGGTTCCGAGGGCGCAGCGCCCCCTCGACTCTCTACCATTGGCTCGACGTGGCATCTCGCACGTACCGTGCGGAGGCGATCGTCCTCAAGACGAACGACTTCGCCGAGGCGGATCGCATCCTCGTCCTCTTCACGCGCCACTTCGGCAAGGTACGCGTCGTCGCGAAGGGCATCCGCCGAGCGACGAGTCGTATGGCCGGGCACGCGGAGCCGCTCACCCACGCCACCTATCAGCTCGCGCGTGGGCGGGAGCTGGACGTGCTGACCGGCGCCGAAGCCCGCGCCCTCTATCGGGAAATGCGCGACAACCTCGCGCTCATCGCAGCGGGGTGGTACGTCGCCGAGCTCGTCGATCGCTTCACCGCGGACCGCGTTCCCTCAGCGCCGCTGTTCGACCTGCTTGAGAGCGCTCTCCGATCGCTCGACGCCGGCACGTCGGCTCCGGTGGTGTGCCGGTGGTTCGACCTGCACCTCCTCGACCGTTCGGGCTTCCGTCCTGAGCTCGGCGTCTGCGCGCAGTGCCGCAAGCCGCTCGCTGAGGCGACGAACGCGTGGGAACCTGCGGCCGGTGGCGTGATCTGCGTGGCCTGCGCGGCGCGCCTCAGCTATGTCGCTCCTCTCTCCGTCCGCGCGCTGAAGTCGCTGCGGTACCTACTGGTGAGCGATCTCGACACGGCCGCGCGCCTCCGGCTCGATGCCACGCTTGGCCACGAGCTCGACCGGCATCTGCGCGCATTCCTGCGGTACGTGATCGATCGCGACATCGCCACGGCGCGCCTCATGGACGAGCTCCGCGACCTCAAGCAACCCGCGCGCGTTTCGTGAAGACGGTCCGCGTGGCTCCGCCCTCGGAGAACCCCCCACCGCAGGACGTTGCGGAGAAGCTCACCTCGCTCGCCAAGCGGCGAGGCTTCGTCTTCCCGTCGAGCGAGATCTACGGCGGGGCGGGCGCGACCTGGGATTTCGGTCCGCTGGGCGTGGAGCTCAAGCGGAACGTGAAGGATTCCTGGTGGCGTGCGATGGTGCAGCTACGCGGGGACATCGTCGGCCTCGATGGCGCGATCCTCATGCATCCGCGCGTGTGGGAAGCCTCAGGCCACGTCGAGAACTTCATCGATCCGCTCGTCGAGTGCCGCAACTGCCGCAAGCGCTTCCGTGTCGATGACCTGCCGAACGGCGACACGCTTATGGACGCGTGGCGTTCGAAGCGCCTCGATCTTTCGGACGTCGCGTGCCCCAACTGCGGTGAGCTCAAGCTCGCCGACCCGCGCCGCTTCAACTTGATGTTCAAGACGTTCGTGGGCCCGGTCGAGGACGAAGCCGCGGTCGCGTGGCTCCGGCCTGAGACGGCGCAGGCCGTGTACGTGAACTTCGACAATGTGCAGCAAGCGATCCGACGTAGGCTTCCCTTCGGCGTGGCGCAGGTGGGAAAAGCGTTCCGCAACGAGATCACGCCTGGGAACTTCATCTTTCGCTCACGTGAGTTCGAGCAGATGGAGATGCAGTACTTCTGCCGTCCGGATGACGCGCCACGGCTCTTCGAGGAGTGGAAAGAGGAGCGGATGCGGTGGCACCGCGCGCTGGGCATCCCCGCCGACCGGTTGCATTTCCGCGAGCACGCCGAGAACGAGCGGGCGCATTACGCCGCCGCGGCGACGGACATCGAGTTCCTCTTCCCCTTCGGCTGGAAGGAGCTCGAGGGGATCCATAACCGCACCGACTACGACTTGCGGCGGCACTCGGAGTACTCGGGCAAGAAGCTCGAGTACTACGACGACGTGACCGGCGAGCGGTTCGTCCCATACATTGTGGAGACGGCGGTAGGCGCCGATCGCGCCACCTACGCGATCCTCTGCGCGGCGTACGACGAAGAGCCGGACAAGGAGGGGATTCGAGTCGTTCTGCGGCTGCATCCCATGCTCGCGCCGTACAAGGTCGCGGTGCTGCCGCTGTCAAAGAAGCCCGAGCTCTCGAGCCTTGCGCGAGAGGTCTGGGCCGCGGTGCGGCCGCATTTCATGTCCACGTTCGACGAGACCCAGGCGATCGGCCGCCGCTATCGGCGGCAGGATGAGATCGGAACGCCGCTCTGCGTGACCGTCGACTTCGACTCGCTCGTCGATCGTGCAGTCACGATCCGCGAGCGCGACTCGATGGCCCAGATCCGCGTGCCGATCGCCGAGCTCGTTCCCGCCCTTCGCGAGAAGCTCGGCGCCTGACCAGAGGGACGTCCTCGAGACCGCGTTCCTGCTGCTCTTCTTCAGCACCGGGGCGCGCACGCCGGTCCTCGCGCTGCTCGCACTTCGGCGTCCGCGGAATCTGTCCGCGGTCGTCCTTCCAAACCTCGCGCTGTTCATCGTGGCGGTGATCGCCGCCGACCCGGCCGTTGCCGTCCTGGCCCTCTCGCCGTCCTCGCTCGCCGGCGCGGCCGTTGCGCGCTTGATCGGAGCGCGCGAAGAGACCGTCGCCGCCCTCATGACCGGAACGATCGTGCTCTCGTTCGCCCTGCTCCCCGCGGCCGTTCCGGCGCTCGCCGTCACCATGAACATGGGGCTCGCGGCGCTGGTCGTCGGTGTCGTTGTCGCCGGGTCGTTCCCTCAGATCCGCGACGCGATCCTTCCGCTTCTCGATCCCGCGCGCTACGCGGCCATCGCCACCATCCTCGCCATAACCGCGATCACGAGCACCTCGCTCGTCGACGGACGTTCGATCGTGCTCGCGGGGATCGTGCTCGCCGGGGGCGCGCTCAGTGCGGCGGTCGGCGCCTGGGCCTTCGGCGGCGACCCGCTCGCCGCCGCGATCGGCGGCGGGACGCGCGACCCGAGCGTTGCCGCAGCGGTCGCGATGCTCGTGGGCCTCGCCGGCGGCGGCACGGTGCCGCTCGCGTACGCGGCGCTGCTGGGATTAGCGGCGGCCCTCGGGAAGCTCGTCGTCCGCCGCGAGGCGTGAGGCGAAGCGCTGCGCGAGCAGCGCGGCGGCCGAGGTCAATCCCGCGGTCGCGGACTCCCAGAACATCTGCTTCGCACGGGGTCCTGATTCGACTTCGCCGATCTCCTTGCGGAGCGCCTCCCGGAATCGCTTCCGCGTACGACCCTTGAGCTGGTCGAGCCGGCCGCCGAGGCGCTGAACGATCTGGTCGATCTCCGTCTCGCTGCGGCTGCGCCGAAAGCTCTTGACCCGGGAAGCGAGCGCGACCCCGACGACCGCAGCCACCGACGCCAGCGTACCGAAGACCGCGACCGGTTGACGTCGCGCGAGCCGGCGCGGATCGACGTCTTCGGAAAGACGCGCGCGCAGGTACGCCAGGTCTGTATCGATCTCGCGCCGGAGAGCGGCTAGTTCGCGCTCCGTCCGAGCAGACGCGCTTTCGCCCACCTGATGGTCTCCTTTACCGAGTTGATCGTGCGTGTCGGTCCGTGCAGCTCGAGCTTGCTATAGCCGCTGTATCCGGTCGCGCCGGTGCCGATGGACAGCGCGATGGTAAGGAGGAGTGCGGCGAGCACCAGCTCCGGAAGGAAGAGGAAGGCCACGATTCCGATGCCGACGAGCACGACCGCTCCGAAGAGCCCGGGCAGGATCATCCGCCCGCGTATCGCCAGGATGAGAAGCGCGACGGCCGCGCCGACTGAGAGACCAAGTACCACCATGCCGAGCCAGTCGCGCGGCACCAGCGCGACAAGCGCGATGACGAGGACGACAAGGGTGATGACCGTTGTGAAGGCGAGGCCCGCCGCGATCCCGAGCCAGATCGCCGCACGCTTGTTCGCGGCGAGCAGCTCCGCGATCTCCTGGCGGGGTAGCTCGAGCTGCTTGCGGATGTACGTTCGGATGTTCCCGCGGATGCGACCGAGGAGCGTGCGGTAGCCGCGGTGTTCGTACACGGGCCGCGACTGTACCGCAGGGAGGCGCACGCGCGTCGGGAGGAGCACGTTCTCTGCCAGCGCCCGGCTCGGATAAGACTTAGCCAGTGAGAACTCGGACGCGCGAAAGCCACCCGGTGGGCGAGGCTATTCAACATGACCCACCCCGATCTCCGCGGCCGGAGTCCCATGAGAGGCGCGCGCATGGCCGTCTTCGCGATTGCCTGCGCACTCGTCGCGGCTTGCCTTCAGACACCCAATGCGCTTCCGGAGAATTCCCCCGCGAGGTCCGCAGCGCGGTCGACGCCTGAGCCGTCAGCGCAACCGTCCTCTCCCCGCCTCGCGACGTCCTCGCCGACGCCCACGGCGACTCGCAAGCCCGAGCCGGTGAACGGGCGGTACGGCGTTGTCGTGACCGGACTCTTCGGGCCAGCTCTGCAGTCTCAGACCTACACGGTCGCGCTGGTCGGTGCGGATGGCCGGACCGCCGCGAGCGCGACCGCTGCCCGCGTTCGGATCGGTCCGGAGATCTCCACGGTGAGCGCGTCGTCCTCGCGCCTCTATTTCCTCGATGGCCCCTCCCGGTTGCGGTATCTCACGCCTGACGGCGTGAGCGCCACGGTCCGCGACCTGTCAGTCGGTTCCGGCGAGCGCGTGGCGTTCGCGGTGAGCCCCGACGATCTGCGTATCGCTGTCGCCGTCATCGATGTGGTCGCGCCGTCGAACAGCGTGCGCCTCTACATCGAGGATCTCGGGGGCGGTGGTCATCGCGATCTCTTGACCTCGCGGAGTCGCGTGTTCTGGCCCGTCGGCTGGCGAGGCCCCCAGCTGGTGATCGGTACGCGCGAGGACCGCTGCCCGGTGTGCGACACCTTCTATTTCCCTTCCGGCTATGTGGTTGTCGATCCGAATACGGGGGCCGGTGTCGTGGAGCTCTGTACCGGCGGGACCCAGCAAGATCTGACGCGCAACGCAACAGCTGCCGGAGTCCTGTGCGTCAAGAACAGAGGGCCCCAGGATGGATTCAGGGTCGACACTGTTGTTGTCGGCTGGGACGGCTCAGAGCGCGTCGTGCCGATGCACTGCTGGGCACAGGGTGGGGCGCTCTCACCGAACGGCGAACTCGTCGCCGACATGGAATACCGCCCGTGCAGGGAAGGGCATCTTCGCATCATCGATCGCGCCGGGCGCAGCGCCGCACCGACCGGCCTGCCCGACGAAGGCCGTCCAGGGGGTTGGGTCGATGATCAAAACCTTGTCTACCGCGCGACGAACGATCGATTGATGGTCGTTAATGTCGTCACCGCGAAGGTCTCACCCCTCGAAGCGGAAGGCACATTCGTGGCGAACCTCCCGCCGAACTTCTGATCCACGCACGGTCAGGGCCGTTCTGCCAGAATCGACCCCTCCACAAGGGAGGTCGTGATGGCGCGCGCACGCACGAAGTGGGTCTACCTCTTCGCGAACGGCAAGGCCGAGGGCAACGCGAAGATGCGTGATCTGCTCGGCGGCAAGGGCGCCGGGCTCGCCGAGATGACCAATGCGAAGCTGCCGGTCCCGCCGGGCTTCACTATCACGACCGCCGCCTGCAACGCGTACTTCGCGGCGAAAAAGAAGCTTCCGCCGGGGCTCTGGGATCAGGTCGAGAGAGCGCTCGCCACAGTCGAGCGCACGGCGAAAAAGAAGCTGGGCGATCCAAAGGATCCGCTCCTCGTCTCCGTCCGCTCAGGCGCGGCGATGAGTATGCCGGGGATGATGGATACCGTCCTCAATCTCGGCCTCAACGACGAGAGCCGCAAGGGACTCGCCAGGCTCACGAAGAACGAGCGCTTCGCGTGGGATGCGTACCGCCGGTTCATCTCGATGTTCGGCCGGATCGTGCTCGACATCCCGGCGGAGAAGTTCGATCACGCGCTCGAAGCCAAGAAGAAAGCCGCTCGCGTTCAGACCGATCCCGAGCTCAGCCCGAAGCAGCTCGAGGAGCTCGTCGACGAGTTCAAGGCGATCGTCCGCAAGGAGACCGGGAAGCCGTTCCCGACCGAGCCGAAGGAGCAGCTGCGCCTCGCGATCGAGGCCGTGTTCGGATCGTGGTTCGGTCAGCGCGCCAAGGACTACCGCAAGCAATTCAAGATCTCCGATGACCTGGGGACGGCGTGCAGCGTCGTGACGATGGTGTTCGGGAACATGGGCGACGACTCCGGCACCGGCGTCGCGTTCACCCGCGATCCCAACACCGGCGAAAGAGTCCTCTACGGCGAGTACCTCACGAACGCGCAGGGCGAGGACGTCGTCGCGGGCATCCGCACGCCGTCGAAGATCGCGCAGATGAAAAAGGACCTTCCCAAGGCGTACGCCGAGTTCGACCGGATCGCCAAGCGGCTCGAGAAGCACTACCGCGACGCGCAGGACCTCGAGTTCACGATCGAGCGTGGAAAGCTCTACATGCTCCAGACGCGCTCGGCGAAACGCACAGCGGCTGCGGCCGTGAAGATCGCGACCGACATGGTCCGCGAGGGACTGATCACGAAGGACGAGGCCCTCCGGCGCGTGGAGCCTGCGCAGGTCGAGCAGCTGCTCCTTCCGCGCTTCGATCAGACGGAAGTGGAGCGCGCGCGGAACGCCGGGCGTTACCTCGCGAAAGGGCTGAACGCGTCACCCGGCGCGGCGACCGGCCGCGCCGTTTTCGACGCCGATCGTGCCGTCGTGCTGAAGGGTCAGAAACAGCTCGTCGTGCTCGTGCGTCCCGAGACGAGCCCCGATGACTTCCATGGAATGGTGGCGGCCACCGGGATCCTTACCGCGCGTGGCGGTTCGACCTCCCACGCGGCCGTCGTGGCCCGCGGTCTCGGCCTGCCGTGTGTCGCGGGGGTCGCCGCGCTCGATATCGATCTTGTGAAACGCGAGATGCACGTCAACGGAAAGGTCGTGAAAGAAGGCGATCCGATCTCGATCGACGGAACGACCGGCGAGGTCTTCGCCGGCGAGCTGCCGACCATCGAGGCGAAGTTCCGGGAAGAGAAAGACCTGATCGAGCTGCTCACGTGGGCGGACAAGCGCAGGCGCCTCGGGGTCTGGGTCAATGCCGACACGCCTGGAGAATGCCGGCTCGCGCGAGAGCTGGGCGCCGAGGGTGTAGGCCTCGCGCGCACGGAGCACATGTTCAGGGAGGCCGAGCGCCTCCCGATCGTGCAGGACATGATCCTCGCGGACGACACTGCCGGACGAAAACAGGCCCTCGACAAGCTCCTGCCATATCAGCAGGGTGATTTCCGCGAGATGTTCGACGCGATGAATGGGTTGCCGGTCGTGATCCGCCTCATCGACCCGCCACTGCATGAGTTTCTCCGTGAATACGCCGATATCGACGTCGAGATCGCTGTGGCTCGAGCGACCGGAAGTGACGGATTGGAGCTCGAAAGAAAAGCACGGATCTATCGAAGGCTCGAGCAATTACACGAGGACAACCCGATGCTCGGCCTGCGGGGCTGCCGCTTACTCCTTGTCTATCCCGAGATCCTCGAGATGCAGATCCGCGCGATCCTGGGCGCGGCGATCGACGTCGCTGAAAAGGGGATCAAGGCCAAGCCCGAGATCATGATGCCGCTCGTCGGCACGATGGGGGAGCTCGACCGGCTCGAGAAGCAGGTCATGGAGGTCGCCGAGACCGTGTTCAAGGAGCGCGGGAAGCGCGTCGAGTTCAAGTTCGGGACGATGATCGAAATACCCCGCGCGTGCATCATCGCCGACCAGATCGCAACCAAGACCGAGTTCTTCTCGTTCGGGACGAACGACCTCACGCAGACCGTCCTCGGCATCTCGCGCGACGACGCGCAGAAGAGCTTCCTGACACGCTACGTGGAGGAGAAGATCATCCCAGCGGACCCGTTCCAGGTCCTCGACCGTGACGGCGTCGGTGCGATGATGCGGATGGCCATCGAGCGCGGCCGGAAGACGAAGCCCGGCCTCAAGATCGGCATCTGCGGCGAGCACGGCGGCGACCCGTCCTCGATCGCGTTCTGCCACGAAATCGGGCTGACGTACGTGTCGCCGTCGACCTATCGCGTCCCGGTCGCGCGGCTCGCTGCCGCACAGGCCGCGCTCGAAGGCACAGGAGCGCGGGACAAGTAGACGGTGACGAATGGTCCGGTGGACCGGATCCTCTGGCAGCGGCTCGACAAACCAGGCCTCGAGTGGTGCGAGATCAGCCGTTCACCGGACCGGACGCAGGTGGCCGGCGTCGCGCTCGTCGCGCACGCGGGCGTGCCCTATCGGATCGAGTACGCGATCGAGACCGACGCCGCAGGGCGAACCCGCCGCGCGGTCATCAGGCCGGCAGGCACGACAGAGTCGACAATCGAGCTCAAGGCGGACGACGACGGCCGCTGGTCCATGAACGGCGTGGCGACCCCGGATCTCGCTGGATGCCTGGACGTGGACTTGGGTTTCTCGCCCATGACCAACTCGCTCCCGATCTGGCGCCTGGGCCTCGCACCCGGAGAGACTCGGGCGATCCGAGCGGCCTGGGTGCGGTTCCCCGAGTTCACCGTCGAGGTGCTCCGGCAGACCTATGAACGCGCCGACCAGTTCACGTACCTCTACCGCTCGGACGGCTTCGAAGCGTCCCTGAGCATCGACAACGAAGGGATCGTCGAGGAGTACGGATCGTACTGGCGAGTGGTGGCGCGTCAGCGCCTGGACGCCACGAAGCCTTGAGGCGCGGCGATTAACCTACGCGCGATGGCCACACAGACGCGCGCCGAGGCCAAGCTCTCCCGAACCCGCTCCGTCTCAGCGCTGCGCGTGCGCGAGCACACCGAAGAGCTCGAGGCGACCACGCTTTCCGAGCACGCGACCCGCTCCGCGAGCGCGCGCCGCGATCGCCCGGAGGAGCCGTCCCCGACGCGCGCGGCGTTCGCCCTCGATCGCGACCGGATAGTGCATAGCAAGGCGTTCCGCCGGCTCAAGCACAAGACGCAGGTATTCCTGGCGCCCGTCGGCGACCACTACCGCACGCGTCTGACGCACACGCTCGAGGTCACGCAGATCGGCCGCTCGATGGCACGTGCGCTCCGCCTGAATGAAGATCTCGTCGAGGCCATGGCCATGGGCCACGACGTCGGGCATACCCCGTTCGGGCACATCGGGGAGGAGCTGCTTGGCCGGTTCCTCGCGCCCGAGGGCTTCAGACATAACGAGCAGAGCGTCCGGATCGTCGAGAAGATCGAGAAGAATGGTGCGGGCCTCAACCTGACGCACGAGGTCCGCGACGGGATCGCCAAGCACAGTGCGCCCACCGAGGGTGGGGTCGAGACGGCAGCATGGGGAATCCCCGAAACGCCGGAGGGATGGATCGTGCGGTACGCCGACAAGATCGCGTACCTCCATCACGACATAGACGACGCGATGCGGGCCGGGATCGTGCGCGAGGAGGACATCCCGCAGGCGATCCGCGCGTCGCTCGGCCGCGACCGCGCCGAGCGGCTCGACACGATGATCTACGACGTGATCGTCACTTCATACGGCAAACCGAACGTGACGATGAGTGACGAGGTCCTCGAAGCGACGAACGCCCTGCGCAAGTTCATGTTCGAGAACGTGTACCTCGCCGGTCCGGCCAAGACCGAAGACCGCAAGGCGCAAGGTGTCCTCTGGGAGCTGCTCGGGTACTTCGAGGAACACGCCGACCTATTGCCGCCCGAGCATCAACGGATCGCCAAGCAGGAGGGGGCGAAGCGCGCGGTCGCCGACTACGTCGCGGGGATGACCGACCGCTATGCGCTCGACACTTACGCCTCGATCTTCATTCCGTCAGGCTGGAGCCACCTCTAAGGTGTCGCGCTAGTGGGTTCTCCTCGGCGGATCCTGATCGTTGACGACAATCGCGACACCGCCGAGGCGCTCGCGGAGCTCGTGCGCGACTTCGGTCACGATGTCGCGACGGCGCACGACGGACGATCGGCGCTCGAGATCGCCGCCACCCACCGTCCCGAGGTCGTCCTGCTCGACATCGGCATGCCGGAGATGGACGGTTTTGAGGTTGCTCGGCGCCTCCGTGAAGAGGTCGGGCTCCAGGACGCGATCCTCGTAGCCCTAACCGGCTACGGAGAGGATCGGCACCGGCGCCTCTCGCGCGATGCCGGCTTTCACCACCACGTGACCAAGCCGGTCGACGCCTTCAAGCTCGAAGAGCTCCTCAAGCTTCCGCTCTAAGAGCAAGTCCCGCGCGATACTGGCTCTGGTGCCGGGTGACTTCGATCTCGTCAAAGAGCGCGTCGACATCGTTCAGCTGATCGGCGAGCGGGTCGCGCTCAAGAAGGCCGGTAGGGTCTACAAGGGCCTCTGCCCGTTCCACTCTGAAAAGACGCCCTCGTTCCAGGTCGACCCCGATCGCAGGCGCTACCACTGCTTCGGCTGCTCCCGCGACGGCGACGCCTTCACCTGGCTCGAGGAGCAAGACGGCCTCGAGCCGGCGGAGGCGCTGCGGGTCCTCGCCGACCGAGCCGGTGTCGAGCTCACCAGCCGGCGCGCGCCGGAGGACCAGGAACGTGAAAAGCGGCTGCTCGCCGCCAACGACACCGCCCACTTCTACTTCCGGCAGGCGCTCCGCGGGACGGCGCGAGGCCGGGAGGTCGCGGTCTACATCGCCGGCCGGGGGATCAAGCCGGAGACAGTCGAGCGTTTCGGCTTGGGGTACGCGCCCGACAGCTTCGACGGCCTCCTGTCGTATCTCCGGAAGAAGGGATACGCGGACGAGGAGGTCGTCTCGGCGGGGCTCATCAGCTCGACAGAACGGGGCCTCTTCGACCGCTTCCGCGACCGGCTGATCGTCCCGATCAAGGACGGCCGGGGACGGATCGTGGCCTTCGGCGGCCGGGCGATGCGGCCCGACCAGCCTGGGAAGTACCTCAATTCGCCGCAGACCGCCCTCTTCAACAAAAGCGCGACGCTGTACGGGCTCGATACGGCTCGTGCGGCGATCCGCAAGGAGCGCACGGCAGTGATCGTGGAGGGCTATTTCGACGCGATCGCCATGCACCAGGCCGGTTTCGCCAACACCGTCGCCTCCATGGGCACGGCCCTCACCGAGGACCAATACAAGGTGCTCGAAGCGATGCGGATCGACCGGGCGATCGTTGCCTTCGATGGCGACGCGGCCGGTCAGCAGTCGGCGGAACGCCGTGGTACCGAGATCGTCCAAGCGGTGCACCGGGCGAAACGCCGAGCGGGCGTCGGTGAGGTCGGCAAGGGGGCTGTCTCGGTGGAGGTGACCGTCCTGCCGGACGAGACCGATCCTGACCAGCTCGCCCGGGAGGATCCGCAGCGGCTCCGGGCGCTTCTCGCCGACGCCAAACCCGTTCTGGAGTTCGTGATCGATCGCATTGCCGCCCGGACCGACCTCGAGCGAGCCGAGGGACGCCGTCGCTTCCTCGCTGAAGCGGTACCGCTCGTGGGGAACGAGCCGGACGCCCTGACGCGTGAGCTCTACCTCGGGACGCTGTCCAAGCTCACCGGTGTTGAGCAGGAAGCGCTACGCCGTGAAGCGGCGGCGCCGTCGCGAGAGTCCGGGGGTCGGGGGGCAGCGCCCCCCGACCGTGCTGAGACGACCACGAAACAAACGGGCTCTCCCGCGCGTTACCTAATGGCACTATTGACCCGATTTCCCGAGGACGCGGCGCGCGCCGACCTCGATCCCGGCGACCTCGACGACCCCGACTTGCGAGCGCTGTATGAACAGCTTCAGGCGGGGAAGCACCCGACCTCTGACTTACCGGCTCACTTGGCCGCCGTCGTAGCGGCACTTGGCGCATCGACGCCTGAGTTCGGAGACGAGGTCGAGCCTGGTCAGGCGATCGAGATCGCGGCGCTGAGCCTTCGGGAATGGAATCTGCGGCGTCGTCTTGAGGACGCCGGGGCGAGGCTCCGGCGCGGCGAAGGGGGCGACGGGAGTGCGCTGGACGGAGAGATCGCCCACCTGGCGGACCAGCTCACCGAGCTGATGAAACGCCGAGAGCGACACACCGTCCTGCACACAGCGGATGTGGACAAGAGGGATGAATGAAGAGCAGCACTAAGGAAACGACGACGACCACGGCGCCGGCGCCAGAGCGCGGTATCCATCCGGAGCACCGCGAGGCGGCCGAGCGCCTCATCGCGCGCGGCCGCCAGCAGGGCTACGTCACGCAGGAAGACATCGTCCGCGCCATTCCCGACGCGGAGCCGGGCGAGGTCGAAGAGCTCCTCACCACGCTCGACGACAACAACGTCGAGATCCTCGAGGCCGAGCGCTCGCCCACCTGGGCGCAGGTCAAGGACGAAGAGGAAGAGACCGAGGAGATGCAGCGCGAGGATTCGATCGCTTCGGTCCTCGCGAGCGATCTCATCAGCGTCGACGACCCCGTCCGCATGTACCTCAAGGAGATCGGGAAGGTACCGCTCCTCACCGCGGAGGAGGAAGTCAACCTCGCGAAGTCGATCGAGCTCGGCGAGCAGGCGCTCGTCTCGCCCGCGCTCTCGGTCGTGCACCTCTATGAGCTGGGGGTCGAGGTCAAGAAGCGCATGGCGCTCGGCCGACCGAAGGAGTTCGTCGACGAGGCGACTCGGTTCACGACGAAGGCGCTCCACTACACGCTGAACGACGAAGAGGGCGGCAAGGAGCTCAAGCGCGTCACCAACCGGCTCCTCAAGCTGCGCGATCCTCTCCAGGGCGAGGCGAACAGCAAGGAGATCAGCTACGAGGCGAAGGTGCTCATCGACGAGACCGTCGCGTTGATCGACGCCGCCCGCCGCGACGCGGAGCGGCTCGCCTTCCGCATCCTCCCGCAGTACGCGAAGATCCACGGGCCGGCCGAAGGCGCCGAGCGTCTCGGCGAGCTCGTCATGCTGGGCGCCGAGCTGCGCGACATCCTCGTCAAGCACCTTGACAAGCTCGCGCAGGGCGACTCCGACGAGCAGCGTGCGCTACGCCGCCTCGCCGACGAGCTCATCCAGAAGGGCGACGACGCGCGTCACAACCTGACCGAGGCCAACCTCCGTCTCGTGGTGTCGATCGCGAAGAAGTACATCGGCCGCGGCATGAGCTTCCTCGACCTGATCCAGGAAGGGAACATCGGTCTCATCCGCGCGGTCGAGAAGTTCGACTACCGCAAGGGGTACAAGTTCTCGACCTACGCGACGTGGTGGATCCGGCAGGCCATCACGCGGGCCATCGCGGATCAGGCGCGGACGATCCGCATCCCGGTCCATATGGTGGAGACGATCAACAAGCTCATCCGCGTGTCGCGCGGACTTCTTCAGGAGCTCGGCCGCGAGCCGACCGCGGAGGAGATCGCCGAGCGGATGCTCATCACCGCCGACAAGGTCCGCGAGATCGTCAAGGTCTCGCAGGAGCCGGTCTCGCTCGAGACGCCGATCGGCGAGGAAGAGGATTCCCATCTCGGGGACTTCATCCCCGACAACCAGGCCCTCGCGCCGAGCGATGCGGCCTCGCACAAGCTCCTCAAGGAGCAGGTCGAGAGCGTGCTCGAAGGCCTCACCGGACGCGAGCGACGCGTCCTCCAGCTGCGCTTCGGTCTCGAGGACGGCCGCACCCGTACGCTCGAAGAGGTCGGCCGCGAGTTCAACGTCACGCGCGAGCGCATCCGCCAGATCGAAGCGAAGGCGCTCCGCAAGCTTCGGCACCCGTCGCGGAGCCGCAAGCTTAAGGACTATCTGGAGTAACTGACGAGAGGGGGCGCCGAGGCGCCCCCTCCATTAAGCGCTCTTCGATCCGCCCCAGCGCTCGTAGCTGACGAGCTCGGACAGCGGCTTGCGCCCGCGCGGCGGTCCCTTCGGTCGAGGGTCCTTCGCGGAAGCCGCGCGCCCGATCATCACGATCTGGCGCGCATGCCGGTCCTCTGGGATGCCGAGGATCCGTTTCGCCTCCGCCTGGAGCGGCGGCTCCCCGAACCAGGCGACGCCACCGCCGTAGCCGAGCAGCTTCGCTCCGGTGAGCAGGCGCTCGGTCACGCGACCCTCGTCATAGGCCTCGCCGAGTCCGCTCCCGGGCGGGAACACGATCGCGATGCCGAGCGGCGCGCCGGCCGCCCAGTTGATGCTCGGGCGCAGCGCCGCGATCGTTCGGAGGCGCTCCTTGTCCCGGACCACGATGAAGTGCCATGGCTGGCCATTCCTCGAGCTGCCCGTCCAGCGGGCGAGCTCGAGGAGTTCGTCAACAACATCGTGCGGGACCGGTTCGTCCTTGTACTGCCGGATCTGCGATACGCGACGGATCGTGCGGAGGGGCTTCACGAGCGCGAGCATAGCCAAGCGCGACGAGCGTGATGGTCCTCGTCAGCCGCTAACCTCTTGGCGATGGCAGAGATCGACACGGGTGAGCTCGAGCGGCTTGGGTCCGCGCTGCGTCTCGCGCAGTCCGCGCTGGAGGAGGCCCTCGAGGCGGCGGAGAATCTCGGCAGCTTTGATCGTCGCTTCGATGTGCCTCGCGCGCTCGGGGGTGCGCAGCGTCTCGTCGGCAACGCGCTGGAGGCGGTGGACGCGGCGCGAAAGCCGTAACGTGCCCCCAGTCATTGAGAGTCCCGTCGGCCCCGGCGAGGGTGTCAGCAGCAGACGCGACCGGATGTGGGGCTGGATCGGCGGCATCCTCGGAGCGACTGTGGGCATCGGCTCCGCCGTTATCGCGATCTTTGTCGAGGGCGCGAATGCCTACCAGTCGAGTCCTTATCCGCCTTTCTTCGCGAAGCGCCAGCTGCTTGGGTACGACGTCTTCCTCGCGGTCTGGTCGGTGTTGGTGCCGCGTTTGCGGTCGCCGCGATCGTCCTCGCGCGGCGCAGCCGTTTCCCGCGTATCGACACGATGGGCGGCGCGCTTGCCGGAACGATCCTCATGCTCCTCGGCTCTGCCCTCGTCTTCACGAGGCTCATCGCTGTGATCCGCGGGTCGTGACCCGACGATCGGCGTGCGCACGACGCGCTCAACGTAGGTCGGCCTGGCCCACCGCCGGACTCTAGACTCGCGCGGTCCGTCGTCCGTGTCCGCAGGAGGTCAACAGATGTGCCATCCCGAAGTTCCTGCCGGCGCTCCCATCCCCGATGTGCGCATCGAAGAAGCGACGATCCCGGTCGAGGGGCGCGCAGCGATGCCCGGGCTCCTCGCCTTCCCTGAACGCACTCCGGCGCCTGGGATCCTGATCGTGAACGACGTCTTCGGCCGTAGCCCGTTCTACGACAATCTCGCGCGGCGGCTAGCACAGGCGGGATTCGTCGCGGTGACGCCCGAATATTTCTTTCGCGAGGGCGCCCTCCCCGAGCCGACCCGCGAGGCGGCGATGGAGAGGGCGAAGAAGCTCGACTTCAAGCGCTGGGGCCGCGACATGTCGGCCGCGATCGACTGGCTAGGCGCGCACCGAGACGTGAAGGCTACCGTCGGGACTATTGGCTTCTGCATGGGCGGCACGATGGTCCTGCTCCTCGCGGCGCGGAAAGAGGGGATCGCGGCGACGGTCTCCTACTACGGCTTCCCTGCCGACGCGCGGACCGACGCCTCGCCGATCGACCTCGCACCGAAGATGCGCGGACCGATCCTCGGCCACTGGGGCGACCAGGACGCCGGCGCGGGAATGGACAACGTCGAAAAGCTTCGTGCGCCGCTGCAGAAGGCCGGCGTCGAGCATGAGTTCCACATTTACCCCGGCCTGGGCCACGGCTTTCTCAAGGCCTCGCTCGAGGACCCCAAGACGCCGGGCTACGAGCAAGCCTGCACTTCGTGGAAGCGGACGCTCGAGTTCTACGGGCGCTGCTTCGCGCGCGCTCCAGTGGCGGCGCGATGAGCTGGCCGCCCGCGCGGCTCCGACCACGCGACGTCCGACGGTAGTTCGTCGAGGAGGATCGGCTCGAGCACGGTGATGTAGGCCGTCATGCGCGACGCGAGGCGCTCGAGGAATTCGTCGTCGAGCGTGTCGAGCGGGACGGGCTCCCAAATGCGCGCCCATCCTTTGTCCCAGATCTCGATACGCGCATCGTTGCCGAGCTCATCGCGGATCGCACGCTCCCGCGCTTTGAACGCGGCCAGCAGACGCGCGTTGGTGAGCGGATCGGCCTCGAAGTGGAGCCCGAGCTCGATCACGCCGATGCGGCTACGTATCCAGACCTCGTAGTGCAGCTGCGGGTTGCCGAACCACATCTGCGCCATGTAGGAGTAAGTCGTTGAGCGGAAGGACGAGTGCTCCGCCAATAGCTCTGTCCGGGTCGTGTCCACCACGCCGCGGAGGAACGCGCGCGGCTCGAGCCTACGGAGTGCGTGAACGGAGCGCAAGGTCGAGGACGCCGGTGAGCGCCGGCGCGCAGATCCCGGCGAGGGTGACCAACGTGAGGACGCGGCCGCGCGTCGGGCGCTCAACGACCCGCCAGATCGGCTCGGCGACGGCGGCGCCGGCGACCATCAGCGGGGCCGCGAGTACCGCGCCGCCGAACGTGAGTGGATGGTCCCAGATGATCGCGGTCGCGATGCCGAGCAGTCCCGTGAAGGCCCACCTGCGCCAGCCTACCCTCGCCGTGCCGCGCAGCGCGAGCGCGATCGCGGAAACGATGAGCGGGACGTACAACGTCGTGTACGTGAGGAACGCAGCGGGGGTGGTGATGGCGGTGTGCACGGACCGCCGAGATTACGCGGCGGGTGACGCTGCTATTTCTATCGGCGGCAAGATGAGACCCTGCCGACCCTCGATCTGCCGCACCCCAGCGTGCACCTCGCGATGACAGTTCGCGCACAACATCACGCACTTCGCAAGCTCGGCAAGGATCTTCTCCCACGGCCGGACCATGCCGTCACGGGAGATCCCGAACTCCTTCTCTGTGGCGTCCCGATGGTGAAACTCGAGAACGGCCGGCAGGGTGACCTCGTTACAGCCAGTGCACGAGCCACCCATGTATGCGACAGCGCCGGCCTTCTTACGCGGCCCAACGAGTGTCATCTGTTCAGCTTGTCCTCCCACGAACTGCAGCGCATGACGGATGCGGTGACAGTTCGCGCAGAGAAGATCGCACTTCGCTGCTTCTTCTAGGAGCCGTTCCCAGGACCCGTTGAAGTTGCCGAGCCCGAAGTCCTTTGTCTCTGCATTGCGGTGATGGAATTCCAGAGCCGCGAGACTCTTGTTGTACCCACAGTCCTCACAGCAGCCGCCGTGCAGTTCGACCAGTTTCTGCTTTCGTTGGCGCCGGCGCTTCCGCAGGTATCGCAACCATGAATCCATTCGCTTCTTGCGTCGCAAGGCTGCGGAGTCTGGGTTCCGGCCCGTTGGCTCCTTCGACGTGTTGTGACTTCCGAAGGAGGAGCACTCGAGACAAAACTTCCGCCGGTAGAGAGATCGCATTCGCCCAGCTACGAACTGCTTCGCAGGAAAGGCTTCGCCACAGGCAGCGCAGATGAGCTTCTTGGCGGGTCGAAGGATAAGGCGTTCAGGACTGCGTCGTGGTCGAAACGGCCTGCAGTCAAGACAACGGGTTCGTGCTCGCAAGTGATGAGGAATGGCGTCGATCACGAGCACGTCCTTGAATCCGCGACCGCAGTCGCGACAGATCAACAGCACGATAGAACGTTAGTTCTACGCACTCGCCGAGTCAAGCGGTCCCTTGTTGTGGTCATCGACCACATCGGCGTCGTCGTCGCCCATCATCTTGTGTGGCGCTCACGTTGTCGTCTGCGACGGCGCATCGAGCCTAGATGACTTTTGAGCGAGAGCCCGATGACTGAGGAACGGGTGCGTCGCGTTCTCACTTCAGACGCTCCATGCGCCTTGCATCGCGCTACGGCGAAGATCAAGAGTTCCTCCGGTAGAATTCATTCAGCGGTCCGGCATAGCTCAGCTGGTAGAGCGGGGCCCTGTTAAGGCCATGGTCGGAGGTTCGAGTCCTCCTGCCGGAGCAGAAGACCAAAACATCGCGCGAGAGAAATCGTCGTCACCCACTACCATCCGCCATCGTGACCGATGGCCCCTTCCTCGAGGACTTCAAGGTCGGCGATGTGCATCGCTCGTCGAGCGGCCGCACGATCACGCAGGCCGACAACATCTGGTTCTCCCTGCTGACCAACAACACGAACCCCATCCACATCGACCAGCACTACGCCGCGCAGACGGAGTTCGGCCGCCCGCTCGTTAACAGCATCCTGAGCATCGGCGTCGTTACGGGGCTCATGGTCCCGCACACGAGTCAGAACGGATTCGCGCTGGGCTGGGACGAGATCACGCTCCCGAACCCGCTGTT